>NZ_JAQGIZ010000258.1 GCF_028290885.1 Phenylobacterium sp. | reverse complement strand
TACGTCTTCATCGGCGAGGGCGTGCGGGGATCGCTCTCCAAGCAGTTGCGCGCGAAATACAGCCTGGCCGAGGGCGTCGATCCGGAGAAGTACGGCATCGGCCTGAAGGAGATCTGGCAGGTTCCCGATGACGTCTTCCAGCCGGGCCTGGTGCAGCACACGTTGGGCTGGCCGCTGGACGACCAGACCGGCGGCGGCAGCTTCCTCTACCATTTCGGCGACAACTACGTGTCCATCGGCTTCGTCGTGCATCTGAACTATAAGAACCCCTGGATCTCGCCCTTCGACGAGTTCCAACGGTTCAAGCACCATCCGGACATTGCCAAGTACCTGAAGGGCGGCAAACGCATCGCCTATGGCGCGCGCGCCATCAGCGAAGGCGGATTGCAATCCGTGCCACGTCTCTATTTCCCCGGCGGCGTCCTGCTTGGCGACAGCGCCGGTTTCGTGAACGTGCCCAGGATCAAGGGCAGCCACAACGCCATGAAGAGCGGCATGATGGCGGCGGAAGCGGCCTATGCGGCCATTCAGGCCGGGCGCTCGCGCGACGACCTTGTGGAATACGAAGCCGCCTACCAGAACTCCTGGGTGCGCAAGGAACTGCACACCGTGCGCAACGCCAAGCCGATGCTGTCGAGGTTCGGCAATGCGTTGGGGGTCCTGCTGTCGGGATTCGACATGTGGTGCACCAGCCTGCTCGGTGGTTTTTCGTTCTTCGGGACCATGCACCACCACAAGAACGACGCCGACTCCACCGGCCTGGCGAAGGATTTCAAGCCGATCGTCTATCCGAAGCCGGACGGCGTCCTGTCGTTCGACAAGCTGTCGAGCGTCTTCCTCTCGAATACCAACCACGAGGAGAACCAGCCTGCGCACCTGAAGCTGCGCGATCCCAGCGTGCCGATCGCGATCAACCTGCCGAAGTATGGGGAGCCGGCGCGGCTCTACTGCCCGGCGGGGGTCTATGAGGTGCTCTACGACGACAAGGGCGAGAACCCGAAGTTTCAGATCAACTTCCAGAACTGCGTCCACTGCAAGACTTGCGACATCAAGGACCCGTCGCAGAACATCGTCTGGACCACCCCCCAGGGCGGCGACGGTCCGAACTACCCGAACATGTGAAGGCGTTTGTGACAGCTCGCCGCCTTGTGGCGGCCATCCTTAAGTCCCAAGGTCGAACGATGCGTCTTCCCCTGCTGCTGACCGCCGCCGCCCCGCTCGTCCTGCTCGCCGCCTGTGCGAGCGCGCCCGGCGCCGGGCGCGCTCCGCCGGTGAACGACGCCGCCGCGGCGGGCGCCTCGTCTTACGGCATGTTCCTGGCCGGGGAGGCGGCGTTGAACAGCGGCAAGAGCGGCGACGCGGCGCGGTTCTTCGACCGGGCGCGGACCGAAACCGGCGACGCGATGATCTCGGAGCGCGCCTTCACTGCGGCGCTGCTGGCCGGCGACATCAACAGGGCCGCGGCGCTGGCCCCGACCGGCGACGACGCCTCGGAAGCCTCCAAGCGGCTGGGCAAGCTGGTCGTCGCCGTCGAAGCCCTGGCCGAGGGCAAGGGCAAGGACGCCAAGGTGTTGCTGGCCAACGACAGCATCGCCTTCCCGCACAAGTCGGCTGCGGCCCTGCTGGCCCCCTGGGCGGCGGCGCAGGCGGGCGACGTGGAGGGCTCGCTGGTGCGGCCGCAGGTGCGCGGCGACCGGCTGGTGGACTACTTCGGCCAGCTCGGCCAGGCGGCGCTCTACGAGCGCGCCAAGCGCTATGACGAGGCGGAGACCGACTACAAGGCCGCGGTCTCGGTCTCCACTCCCACGGAGATGGCGGTCATCGGCTACGGCGGCTTCCTCGAGCGCCGCGGACGCCGGCTCGACGCCCTGGCGCTCTACGAGGAGCACCTGGCCCGCGAGTCGGGCAGCATCGCCGTGAAAGCGGCCAAGGCGCGCGCCTCGGCGGGCAAGACGACACCGCCCATGCTGACGATCCGCGAAGGCGCGGCCCAGGCGCTGCTGGCGCCCTCGGCGACCATGATCGCGGCCAAGCAGACGCAGCTGTCGCTGGCCTATCTGCGGCTGTTGCTGCGCCTCGATCCGCAACGCGACGAGGCCTGGGTGATGGTCGGCGATCTGATGCAGGGCGCCGGCGACGCCGAGTCGGCCCGCGCCGCCTACGGCCACCCCAAGCCGGGCTCGACGGAATACGCCACCGCCCAGGCCAAGCTCGCCTGGACCTACCAGACGGCCGACGACAAGGAGACCGCCCTCAAGCTCGCCCGCGCCGCGGCGGCTTCGGGGGACTCCGACGCGCGGGTCACGCTCGCCGACTTCCTGCGCGCCGACGAGCAGTACGCCGAGGCCGCCCAGGTGCTGAGCGGCCTGATCGCCGAAGCCAAGACCCCGGACTGGCGGCTGCTCTATTCGCGGGGCGTGGCCTACGAGCGGCTGGGCCGCTGGCCGGAGGGCCAGGCGGATCTGCAGGCGGCGCTGAAGGCGCGCCCCGACGAGCCGGAGCTGCTGAACTATCTCGGCTATTCCTGGATCGACCGTGGCGAGCATCTGAAGGAAGCGATGGGCATGGTCCAGAAGGCGGTGGCCGCCGACCCGCGCTCTGGCGCGATGGTGGATTCGCTGGGCTGGGCCTACTACCGGATGGGCGACTACAAGCAGGCGGTCGAGAAGCTGGAGCAGGCTGTCGAGCTCGAGGCCGGCGATCCGGAGATCAACAACCACCTGGGCGACGCCTACTGGAAGGTCGGACGCCGCGACGAGGCGCAGTTCCAGTGGCGCCGGGTGCTGACGCTGAAGCCTGACGACAAGATCAAGGCCAGCGCCGAGGGCAAACTCTCTGCCGGGCTCGGCCCGGACGGACCGGCGCCGAAGATCGCCGGCAAATAGCCGTGGGGCGGAGTGCGTTCGCCCCCGCCAAGGTGAACCTCTTCCTGCACGTGGGCGCGCCGGGAGAGGACGGATTCCACCCGGTCTGCAGCCTGATGGCCTTCGCCGACATCGGCGACCGGGTCTCGACCTTCGAGGCCGAGGCGCTGGCGCTGCGCGTGGCGGGGCCGTTCGCGCAGGAACTGGCGGGGGAGGGCGACAATCTGGTCCTGCGCGCCGCACGCGCCCTGATCGCCGAAGCGCGGCGGCCGGTGGCCCCGATGGGCCTCAGCTTGGAGAAGCTGCTGCCGGTGGCCTCGGGCCTTGGCGGTGGGTCGAGCGACGCGGGCGCGGCCCTGCGGCTGCTGCGCGACACGCTGGAGCTGAAGATCGACGACATCCGGCTGGAGGCGCTGGCGGGGTCGCTGGGCGCCGACGGCGCCGCCTGCCTGTGGGGCGCGCCCGCGCTGGCGCAGGGGCGGGGAGAGCGCCTGTCCCCGGCTCCGGGACTACCGCCGCTGGACGCGGTGCTGGTCAATCCACGGACGCCGGTCTCGACGCCGGAGGTCTATCGCCGGTTCGACGCGGATGGACGGTTTGGAGAGGTGACGGCGCCGGCCGCGCCCGAAGCCTTCGAAGACGCCACGGAGCTGGCCGCGTGGCTGGCGGTCCAGCGCAACGACCTGGAGGCCGCGGCGATCGCCGTTTCGCCGCCGGTGGGCGCGGTGCTGGAGACCCTGGCCGGCGAGCCAGAGGCGCTGCTGGCGCGGGTGTCGGGCTCCGGCGGCACCTGCTTTGCGCTCTGCGCCAGCGACATCGAGGCTGAGAGCCTGGCCGAGCGGATCGAGGCCATGGCGCCCGACTGGTGGGTGCGGCGCTGCCGGCTCGGCGGACCCTGGCCGGACCCGGGGTAGGCCTTGCCTCCCCCGCGAAGCGGGGAAGGTAAGAAATCGAAACGAAAACGGGGGCCCCGAAGGACCCCCGTTCCGCAGGCGTTGCTCTCCGGAGCGCGGCTAGGCTTGCACCACCTCGCCGTGGAGGTTGATGTCGAGACCCTCGACTTCAACCTCTTCGCTCACCCGCAGGCCGATCGTGTACTTGATCACCAGCAGGATGATGAAGGTCATCACGGCGCAGTAGAAGAACGTCGCGCCGATATCTTCGAGTTGCAGCTTCATCTGGCCGATGTTGTGGTCGTGGATCCACCCCTTGGCCGCGGAGTTGATCGCGTTGGAGGCGAACACGCCGGTGAGCAGGGCCCCAAGCGCCCCGCCGACTCCGTGCACGCCCCAGGCGTCGAGCGCGTCGTCGTAGCCGAAGATCTTCTTCACGTGGACCGCCGAGACGTAGCACACCACGCCGGCCGCGATGCCGATGATCAGCGCGTCCATCGGGTTGACGAAGCCGGAGGCCGGGGTGATCGCCACCAGCCCCGCCACCGCGCCGGACACCATGCCCAGCACCGACGGCTTCTTGGCGATGATCCATTCGGCGAACATCCAGGCCAGCGCCGCGCCGGCGGTGGCGATCTGGGTCGCCGCCGCGGCCATGCCAGCCTGCACGTTGGAGGTCACCGCCGAGCCGGCGTTGAAACCGAACCAGCCGACCCAGAGAAGCGAGGCGCCGATCACGCTGTAGGCCAGGTTGTGGGGGGCCATGTTCTCGGTCCCCAGGCCCTTGCGCTTGCCGAGCATCAGGGCCGCGACCAGGCCCGCGGTGCCGGCGTTCAGGTGCACGACGGTGCCGCCCGCGTAGTCCAGCGCGCCGGCCTTGCCGAGCCAGCCGCCGCCCCACACCCAGTGGGCGATCGGGCAGTAGACCAGCAGCAGCCAGGCGCCCATGAACGCCAGGAAGGCCGAGAACTTCATGCGATCGGCCAGCGCGCCGGCGATCAGCGCCGGGGTGATGATCGCGAAGGTCATCTGGAAGAACATGTAGACGGATTCAGGGATGGTCGGGGCCAGCGCGCTGGTCGAGTTGAGCCCCATCGGACCGAGCAGCAGGTAGTTCACACCACCGATCCAGGCGTTGTTCTTGCCGCCGTCGGTGAAGGCGAGGGAGTAGCCGATGATCATCCACAGCACGGTGATCAACGCGGTCGCCGCGAAGCTCTGGGCGAGGGTGGCCAGGATGTTCTTCTTGCGCACCATGCCGGCGTAGAACAGCGCCAGGCCCGGGATGGTCATCATCAGGACCAGCACCGAGGAGGTGAGCATCCACGCGGTGTCGCCGGTGTCGATCTTCGGCGGCGTGGGCGCAGCCGCGGCTGGCGCCGCCGCGGCCGGAGCTGCGGCAGCTTCCGGCGCGGCGGG
>NZ_JAQGIZ010000257.1 GCF_028290885.1 Phenylobacterium sp. | reverse complement strand
CAGGGCACGCCGCGCCGGTGAGCGAAACCCAGCCTAACGACAAAGCCGGCCTGCCGGCCCGCGCCGCAGCCCTCGACCTCCTGACCGCCGCGCTCGGCGGCCGCGCCGGCATGGACGAGGGCCTGAGCCACCCGGCGCTCGCCGCGTTGGACGGGCGCGACCGGGCCTTCGCCCGTGCGCTGGTGATGGCGACGCTGCGCCATCTCGGACCCATCGACTCGGCCCTGCAGTCCAAGGTGAAGAAGGCGCCGCCCGACAAGGTGGTGCAGGTGCTTCGCCTCGGCGTCGCCCAGGCTTTCCTGCTCAAGACCCCCGTCCACGCCGCCGTCGGCGCCTCGGTGGACCTGGTGGCGCAGGACAAGGGCCTGCAGATGTTCAAGGGGCTGGTGAACGCGGTGTTGCGCGGACTGGTGCGCGAGCCGCCGGCGCTGGACGATCCGGAGCTGCTGGCGCCCAGCTGGCTCTACGCCCGCTGGCGTGCGGCCTTCGGGGCGGACGAAGCGCGCAAGATCGCCGCGGCGATCGCGGTCGAGCCCGCCACGGACCTGTCGCTGAAAGACCCGGCGCGCGCCGCCGAACTCGCCGCGGCGCTGGAGGCTCAGGTCCTGCCCGGCGGTTCGCTGCGCACCGCCCGGCGCGGCGACCTCTCGACCTGGCCGGGGTTCGCCGAGGGCGCCTGGTGGGTGCAGGACGCCTCGGCCGCCATCCCCGCGCGCCTGCTGGCGGTGCAACCCGGCGAGAGCGCCCTCGACCTCTGCGCCGCGCCCGGCGGCAAGACCCTGCAGCTGGCGGCCGCGGGCGCGCAGGTCACCGCCGTCGACCGCGCTCCGGTCCGGCTGAAGCGGGTCGGCGAGAACCTCGCCCGCACGGGCCTCGCCGCCGAGACCGTGACGTCGGACGCCGCCATCTGGTCCGACCGGCGGACCTTCGATGCGGTGCTGCTCGACGCGCCCTGCTCAGCCACGGGGACCTTCCGGAGACACCCCGATGTGCTGTGGGCCGCCAAGCCCAGCGACGTCGCGGGCCTCGCCGCGGTGCAGTCGAAGCTGCTCGACGCCGCCGCCCGCCGCACCAAGTCCGGCGGCCGGCTGGTCTACTGCGTGTGCTCCCTGGAGCCGGAAGAGGGCGAAGGCCAGGTCGCGGCGTTCCTCGGCCGCACGCCCGGCGTCACGCTCGATCCGATCGCCGCAGGGGAGGGCGGGGCGCCCGCCGCGAGCCTGCGGCCCGACGGGACGCTCCGCATCCTGCCGCACCACACCGAAGGCGGGACGGACGGCTTCTACGTGGCGCGGTTCCGGAAGGCCTGAGAACATGCTGCCAGCGGTGATCGCGGTCTTGCTGCTGGCGCCGGCGCTCGGCGACTTCGGCAATGAGGCGGAGTCCCGCGAGCTTCGGCGCCTGCCGCACGACGTGCGGGCGCACATCGACCGCCAGCGCAGTTGCAACCACTGGGCCGGCGAGGAGCCCTACGACGCGGATCGTCGGCGTCAGATCGAGGCCACGGTCCGCGAATTACGCTGCGCGCGCCTCGAGCGGGAAGAACGCCAGCTACGCCGCCGCTATGCGCGCGTGCCGGCCGTCCTGAAGGCGATCAGCGACAACCGAGAGGTCGCGTACTAGCGCGCCCCTGGCTCCGGACCGCGCATCACGTTATGCGGACCCCCATGGCCCGCTCCGCCCCCCTCATCGCGCCCTCCATCCTGGCGGCGGATTTCGCGCGGCTGGGCGAGGAGGCGCGCGCCGTCGAGGCGGCCGGCGCCGACTGGCTGCACGTCGACGTGATGGACGGCCACTTCGTGCCCAACATCACCATCGGCCCGGACGTGGTGAAGGCGCTGCGGCCGCACGTGAATATCCTGCTCGACGTCCACCTGATGATCTCCCCGGCCGATCCCTACCTGGAGGCCTTCCGCGCCGCGGGCGCCGATATCCTCAGCGTCCATCCCGAGGCCGGGCCGCACCTCAACCGCACGCTGAAGCGGATCCGCGAGCTGGGGGCCAAGGCCGGGGTGGTGTTCAACCCCTCGACCGACCCGTCGGTGATCCAGTGGATGATGGACGACGTCGATCTGATCCTGGTGATGTCGATCAACCCGGGCTTCGGCGGCCAGAGCTTCATGGCCTCGCAGCTCGCCAAGATCGAGCGCCTGCGCGCGATGATCGACGCCACCGGCCGCGACATCCCGCTGGAGGTGGACGGCGGGGTGACGCCGGAGACGGCCCGGCAATGCGTCGCGGCGGGCGCCACGGTGCTGGTGGCCGGCACTGCGGTGTTCCGCGGCGGGCCTGGCGCCTACG
This sequence comes from Phenylobacterium sp., assembly GCF_028290885.1. Taxonomy (GTDB): domain Bacteria; phylum Pseudomonadota; class Alphaproteobacteria; order Caulobacterales; family Caulobacteraceae; genus Phenylobacterium. Next base: position 646 of record NZ_JAQGIZ010000257.1, on the reverse strand, counting down.
CCGCCAACATCGCCGCCCTGCGCGGCGGCTGAGCGGAAGCGCGCCGATGACGGCGTCGGGCCTCGACCGCATCCCCGGAGGCTACCAGGCGCTGGCCGCCGCGGTCGCGGTGCGCCGCCGGGTCGGACTGGAGTGGGCGGCCTCACCGCTGCATCACCTGCTGCTGGCCGGCCCGCGACCCGACGGCCTCGCCGCAACGCCGAAGGACCTGCGGCCCGCCGATACCGAGGCCGGGCGGCGGATCCTGGCCGGCGCCTTCGTGTTCGCGGGCGAGACCCTGCAGACCGGCCCGCGCGGCGACCCCTGGGACCGGCCGAGCCCCGGCCGCCGGTTCGCCGTCGTCCTGCACCAGTTCGGCTGGCTCAGGGATCTCGCGGCGCTCGGCGACCCCGGCGCCTGGGAGGCGCTTCGCCTGACGCTCGGCTGGCGGCGTGTGTTCGGGCGCTGGAACGGCTTTTCCTGGGACCCGCCGGTGCTGGAGCGGCGGGTGTTCAACCTAGCCTGCGCCATCCGCGCGCTTTCCGCGCCCGCCTCCGACGCCGAGGCCGACCAGGTCGCCGGCGATCTCGCGCGGCAGGCCCGCTTCCTGCTCGCCGTCCGGGACGGGCCGCTGCGCGCGGCGGAGCGGGCCGCCGCCGCCGCCGTG
>NZ_JAQGIZ010000253.1 GCF_028290885.1 Phenylobacterium sp. | reverse complement strand
ACCGCCCGCCCGCCGCAAGCGCGGACCGCCTCCAGCCGGGCGCGGTGCAGAGGCGCCATCAGCTCCAGCCAGCGGGCCGTCCGCTCAGGGCCGTGCCAGGCGACGGCGTCGTCCGGCTCCAGCAGAGCGGCGAGGTCGGTGTTGCGGGGCAAGGGCGCCCGCGCGCGCCACCAGATCCAGTGCGCCGCGAGTTCCGCCGGCAACCCGGCTGCGGCGACCTGCACAGCGCGGCTGTGGAAGGGGCTCGGCCCCACCAGGCCCGCGGGCGGCGGCGCGCGCGTGGCGATCACGAAGACCCTGGGACGCGACTGCGGCAGGAAGGCCGCGGCGTCGATCTCCAGGGCGCCGAAGCCGTAGCCCTGCGCCGCCAGCGCCTGCGCCAAGGCCGTGAAGTCCCGCCCGCCATGCGAGGTGAGCAGGCCGCCGACGTTCTCGACGACGATCGTCCGCGGCGCGCGGCCCTCGGCGGCCAGACCCTCGATCAGCCGCCAGAAGCCGAAGAAGGCCGAGGAGCGGCCGCCCGCCAGCCCCGCCCGCGCGCCGGCCAAGCTGAAGTCCTGGCAAGGGCTCGAGGCCCAGGCGAGGTCCGCGCATCCCGGCAGGTCGTCGGCCGAAAGCTTCCAGACGTCGCCTTCGCGGAAATGCGCCGCGGCGTCGGGGAAGTTGGCCCGGTAGGTCGTGGCCTTCACCGGATCGAAGTCGTTGGCGAAGGCGCAGTCCCAGCCCTCGCCGAGACCCAGCCGCGCCATGCCGCCCCCGGCGAAGAACTCATAGAAGGAGAAAGGCGCCCGATTCATCGCGTTTGAGACTACCCTGCGTCGCTCAATCCCCAAGGATGCATGCATGCGCCGGTTGATCCTATTCGCAGTCCTCGCGCTCGCCGCCTGCGGGAAGTCCGAGGAACCGCGCAACCCCGGCCCGGCGCCGGACGTGGCGATGAACTTCAGCCAGCCGATAGACGCTCGGGGAACCGATCCGTCCTGGGGCCTGAAGATCCGCGGGGTGCAATTGACGCTCACCCGGCCGAACCAGCCGGACCTGGTCGCCACAGCGCCAGGGGCGGTGATCCAGCCCAGCCAGGCGTCCTGGACGGCGGCTTTGCCGGATGGGCGCGCGATGAAGGTCAGCCTCTTCGCGAGCCCCTGCTCGGAGGGCGTCGGCGACGTCAAATACAGCTTCTCGGCCGAGGTGGTGCTGCCGGACTCGAGCCCGCTGACCGGCTGCGCGGGCCCGCCGGTCGCGCCGCGCGCGGCCGCGGCCAAGCGCTAGCGTCCTCATCGATTCCGCAGGTCGCCCAAAGCCGGCCGCGACGCCGGCGAACTGCGGAATCGGGACACTAGCTTCGCCCGACCTCGATCTGGTCGATCTGCGACTTGGGCTCGGCCCGGCCGACATGGGCGGCCAACAGCCATGCGCTCATGGCCAACAGCGCCGCGACGGCCGCGGCCAAGGTTGCTTTCAGCGTCACGATGGGTCCCTCAACCGATCTCACGCGGGCCCACGGTCTAGCTTGTTGACCTTAATTCACCGGGAACAAAGGTGCTGAATCCTTCGTAAGCGCCGACCAGCCCCCTCGGCCCGTTCGCGAACGCGCTTGACCGAACCCGGCCGGCGGGCGGCAAAATGCCCCGACAGACAGCGAACGCTGCGCCGGCCCAAGGGAGCCACGATGGAAAAGGCCTACGACCTGGTGATCCGGGGTGGCAGCGTTGTCGACGGTACGGGCGCACGGCCCTTCGAGGCCGATGTGGCGGTCAAGGACGGAGCCATCGCCGCGGTGGGCAGGATCGCCGGCTCGGGCGCGGAGGAGATCGACGCCCGCGGCCAGGTGGTGACGCCGGGCTTCGTCGACATCCACACCCATTACGACGGCCAGGCCACCTGGGACGAGCGCATGCAGCCCTCGTCCTGGCACGGAGTGACCACCGTGGTGATGGGCAACTGCGGCGTGGGCTTCGCGCCCTGCAAGGCCGCGGACCACGACCGGCTGATCCGGCTGATGGAAGGCGTGGAGGACATCCCCTTCCCCGTCCTGACCGAAGGCTTGCCGTGGAACTGGGAGAGCTATCCGGACTATCTGGAAGCCTTGGCCAGGCGGCGTTTCGACGTCGATATCGGCAGCCAATTGCCCCACGCGGCGCTCAGGGTCTTTGTCATGGGCGAGCGGGGCGTGAACCGCGAGCCGGCGACCGAGGCTGACATCAACGCCATGGCCGCGATCGCCAAACGGTCGATGGAGGCCGGCGCCCTCGGCTTCGGCACCTCGCGCACCCTCAACCACCGGTCTTCCGACGGCTCCCCCATCGCCACCCTGACCGCGGGCGAGGACGAACTGACGGGCATCGCCATGGGCATGGCCTCCGCGGGGCATGGGGCCGGCAAGGGCGTACTGCAGGTGGTCTCCGACTTCAACGATCCCGCCGAGGAGTTCGCCATGCTGCGGCGGATCGTCGAGAGGTCCGGCCGGCCGCTGTCCTTCTCCCTGCTGCAGAGCCCGCGCGATCCCGAGCAGTGGCGCCTCATGCTGGACTGGATGTCGGAGGCCAAGGCCGCCGGCCTGCAGATCCGCGCCCAGGTGGCGACCCGGCCGGTAGGCGTGCTGTTCGGCCTGGAGCTGACCGTGAACCCGTTCAGTTCGCACCCGAGCTATCGCGCCATCAAGGAGCTGCCGCTGGCCGACCGCGTGGCCCGGCTGCGCGATCCGGAGTTCCGCGCCCGGCTGCTCGGCGAGGAAGCTGAGTCCGCGCGCGCGCCCGGCCTGTCGCCGGCCCGCGCCTGGGACCGCATCTATCCCATGGGCGAGGAGCCGGACTACGAGCCGACGCCCGACCACTCCCTCGCCGCGATCGCCGAGGTCCGCGGCCTCGATCCGTACGCGGTGGCGCTCGACCAGATGCTGGACGGGGGCCAGGGTGGCGGCCGCGGCATGCTCTACCTGCCGATGCTCAACTACGCCCAGAACACCCTCGACCCGGCCTATCGGATGCTACAGCACGATTGTGTCGTGCCCGGGCTTTCCGACGGCGGCGCGCACGTGGGCATGATCTGCGACGGCAGCTTCCCGACCACCAACATCGTCCACTGGACACGCGACCGCACGCGCGGGCCGAAGCTCTCCCTCGAGCACATGGTCAAGGCCCAGTGCCGCGACACCGCCGAGACCGTTGGGCTTTTCGACCGTGGGCTGGTCCAACCCGGCTACCGCGCCGACCTCAACGTCATCGACTACGGGCGCCTGCGCCTGAGGAACCCGGAGGTCGCCCACGACCTGCCGGCCGGCGGGCGCAGGCTGATCCAGCGCGCGGACGGCTATGTGGCCACCATCGTGGCCGGCCAGGTCACCTACCGCGACGGCGAGCCCACCGACGCCCTGCCCGGCCGCCTGCTGCGCGGGGCTCAAGGCCAGCCGGCGGCGATGGCCGCGGAATAGGAGACGGATCGCCATGTCGCGCCTCGACCATATCGAACTGCCGGTCCGCGATGGGCAGGAGTCGCGCAACTGGTATCGCGACATGCTCGACTTCGAAGTCGAGGTGGAGTTCCCGGACGAGCGCGTGGTGGGCCTGCGCGACGACGCGGACCTGACGATCTTCATGCATGAAAGCGCCCCGCCGGTCGCCGCGCCGGGCCTGTCGTTCACGGTGCAGGTGGCCGACGTGGAGGCGACGCATCGCGAGCTGGTCTCCCGCGGCGTCGCCTTCGAGCACCCGCCGCAGAAGGTTTACTGGGGTTACGGCGCCGAGCTCCTCGACCCCACCGGTTATCGCCTGCGGCTGTGGGACGAGGTGACGATGCGGGAAAAGGGCTAGCGCCATGAACGATATCGCCCCCTTCGCGCCAAAGGTGCTGGAAACCGCCTGCGAATGGACCGCCCGGGACGTGGCCGATCCCACGCAGTGGACGGAGCATCTCTCGGCGACCGAGCTCGACGAGCTGGAAACGGCGGTGGCGCACGCGTTCGGCCTCTCCGACGACTTCCTGCAGATCGGCAAGGCGGAGTTCCCGCTTCCGACGCTGGCTCCCCGCCTGAAGGCGATCGAGCGCGAGCTGATGGACGGACGCGGCTTCGTCCTGATCCGCGGCCTGCCGCGCGAACGCTGGTCGAACGACGAGATGAGCATGGCCTATTGGGGGATCGGCGCGCACCTCGGCCGGCCCTGGCCGCAGAACGCCAAGGGCCACCTGCTGGGCGACGTCACCGACCACGGCAAGGCGCCGGGCGACCCGACCTCGCGCGGCAACGAGATCGGCCTGGTGGGGCTCGGCTTCCACTGTGACGGCTCGGACCTGGTGGGCCTGATGTGCCTGCAGACCGGCGTCTCGGGCGGGCTCTCGGCGGTCTGCAACTCCGTTGCGTTGCATAACCGCCTGGTGCGCGAGCGACCGGACCTGGCGGCCGAGCTCTACAAGCCGCAGCCCTTCGACTACCGCGGCGAGCAGGCGCCCGGGAAGCCCGGCTGGTACCTGATGCCGGTCTTCACCCGCCATGGCGACCGGCTCTTCATCCGCCTGATCCGCCCCTACATCCTGGCCTCGCAACGCCACCCCGACGCCCCGCGCCTGACCGACACGGCCATCGAGGCGCTCACCTGGATGCAGGACCAGGCCGAGGGTGGCGCCTATTCGGTGATCATGGACTTCCAGCCCGGCGACATGCAGTTCATCAACAACTACCACGTGCTGCACGGCCGCAGCCCCTACGTGGACGACCGCGCAGCGGGCAAGGTGCGACACCTCAAGCGACTGTGGCTGGAGACCGAAGTGGTGGCCGACCGGCCGGCGCATTTCACCAACCGCATGGGTTCGCACTGGGCCAGGAAGGCCAGCATCAGCCGGATGGACGCTTAGGAAAACGCTCGGCGATCCTTCTCCCCTTGTGGGAGAAGGTGGCAGCCGAAGGCTGACGGATGAGGGGTCGACGTGCGGCGCAGCAGGTATCCGGTGATCGCAGGATGGCGCGCCGTACTCCTCGCGCCGATTCTTGTGCCCGTAGCTTTGATTGCGCAACTCCTGCCAGGAAAAAGGACGTTTGATCGCTCGCCCGCCGAGGTTGCTGGGTTCCTACGTGATTTCCTCGATGGGACCGGAGGCGAATGGGATTGGGACGAATTCGAATGCGTGCCGATCACGAATCCAGAGCTGGACCGAATTCGTCCGCACGCTGCTATGGCGGGTCCTCCGGGAGCTGACCTGGCAAAGTTGAGGGAGCTGCTGGCTCAGGCTGAAGCCTTGGCCTGAGCGACCCCTCATCCGACCTGCTTCGCAGGCCACCTTCTCCCACAAGGGGAGAAGGACGCATGGCGCCAGGGCTGATTCCACCCCATAACCGCTCGATGCAATCCGCCGTCGCTGAAGCCGAAGCCGACCCCCTCGCCGAAGCCCGCGCGATCCTGCGGCGGACCTTCGGCCACGCCGAGTTCCGGGGGATGCAGGGCGATGTGATCGCCGAGGTGCTGGCGGGCAATAGCGCCATGGCGGTGCTGCCGACCGGCGGCGGCAAGAGCCTCTGCTACCAGATCCCGAGCCTGATCCGGCCCGGCCTGGGGCTGGTGGTCTCGCCGCTGATCGCGCTGATGACCGACCAGGTGGCGGGCTTGCAGCAGTCCGGCGTGGCGGCCGCGCGGCTCGATTCCAACATCGACCCCAGCGAGAAGGCCGAGACCTGGCGGCGGATCGAGGCCGGCGAACTCGACATCCTCTACACGTCGCCGGAAGGGCTGATGCAGCCCTGGATGTTGGAGCGACTGTCGCGCATCCCCCTGGCGCTGATCGCCATCGACGAGGCCCACTGCGTCAGCCAGTGGGGCCACGACTTCCGGCCGGAGTACCGGATGCTGGGCCGGCTCGCCGACCTGTTCCCCGGGGTCCCGCGGCTGGCGGTGACCGCCACCGCCGACGCCCGGACCCGCGAGGACATCCGCGCGGAGCTGCGGCTGGAGGACTCGCCGGAGTTCGTCGCCAGCTTCGCCCGGCCCGAGCTGGTGCTGTCGGCCGAGCGCAAGCGCGGCGCGGCGCACAAGCGGGTGGTGGAACTGGTGACCGCCCGGCCCGACCGCTCGGGCGTGGTCTACGCCGGCTCGCGCGACGGGACGGAGAAGCTCGCCCAGGCGCTACGCGACGCGGGCGTACCGGCGCTGGCCTACCACGCGGGCCTCGAGCGGCAGCTGCGTACCGAGCGGCTGGAGCAGTTCCTGCAGGCCGACGCGGCGGTGATGGTGGCGACCATCGCCTTCGGGATGGGGGTCGATAAGCCCGACGTCCGCTTCGTGATCCACGCCGATCCGCCGGCTTCCATCGAGGCCTACTGGCAGGAGATCGGCCGCGCCGGCCGTGACGGCGACCTGGCCGAGGGCATCACCCTCTATGGGGCGGCCGACATGAGCTGGGCGCTGCGGCGCATCGGCGAGCGGGAGATGGACGGCGCGGTCAAGCAGGTACAGGTGGGCAAGGTCCGCCAGCTCTACGCCATGCTGGACGGGACCGGCTGCCGCGCGGCCACCGTGCGCCGCTACTTCGGCGAGGCCGGCGTTGAGGCCTGCGGGCAATGCGACGTTTGCACCGGGCGGATCGAGACCAGCGACGCCACGGAAGCCGCCCAGAAGGCGCTGTCGGCCGCGCACCGCCTGGCGGGCCGATTCGGGCGCGGGCGGCTGGTCGACCACCTGCTCGGCAAGACCAAGGACGTCAGCGACCACGAGGCCTCGCTGTCCACCTGGGGGATCGGCCAGGAGCTGTCGGCGCAGGCGTGGCGCGAACTGGTCGAGCAGCTGCTGTTCGAGGGCCTGCTGCGGGAGGACCCCAACGACGGCCGCCCGCTGGTGGGCGTCGGCGACGCGGACGCCGTGCGCGCGGTGTTCCGCGGGGAGCGGCGGGTGACGATCCAGACCCGCGCCGAGGCCCCGGCCAAGGCCCGGAAGGCCCGCAAAGGACGCGAGACCCTGGCGCTGTCGCCGGCCGACCAGCCGCTGTTCGAGGCGCTGCGCGCCTGGCGGTCCGGCGAGGCCAAGAGCCAGCACGTGCCGCCCTATGTGATCTTCCACGACCGCACGCTCGCCGAGATCGCCACGGTGAAGCCCGGCAGCCGCGCCGCCCTCGAACGCATCAACGGCGTCGGCGAAGGCAAGCTCGCCCGCTACGGCGCCGCCGTGCTCGAGGTGGTGGGCGGGTTCGACGGGGAGGAACCGGGGCGCCCGGCCTTGCTCGTGGAGCGCGCCCAGGAGCTACGTCGAGACATGACGCCGCCCGAGCGGCTGCTCTGGGAACAGCTCAAAGGACACAAGCTCGACGGCTTCAAATTCCGGCGACAGCACCCATTCGCGCCCTACATTCTCGACTTCTACTGTCCGGCGAAACGCCTGGCGATCGAGGTGGATGGCGAAGCTCACAGCACGGGCGACAACCCTCAGCGCGACGTCCGCCGAGACGCCTTCCTGAAACAACAGGGTGTGCGCGTGATGCGCATTTCGGCCGACGACGTATTCCGTGAATTGAACGGCGTCGTGCTCACCATCCTCGACGAGCTGAATCGCTAGAGCCTTCCCCCGGTACGGGGGAAGTGGCCCAAGACGCTCTTGCGTCGCGGGTCGATGGGGGAAGTGGAGCGACTAAGAACACTTCCCCCATTGTCGGCCGGCTTCGCCATTGCCGACATTTCCCCCGTACCGGGGGAAGGCAGGTCGGCGCCCCTTAGAACTTGGTCTTCACCTCGACGCCGAACGTGCGGGGGTCGTTCACGAAGCCGGTCAGGTTGTCGAAGTCGATCCCGCCCTCGAGCTGGATGCGGTTGGTGATGTTGCGCCCGAAGACCGCCACTTCCCACTTGCCGGCGGCCGCGCGGTAGCCGAGCCGCAGGCCCCCTTCCAGCAGGTACTGACCGGTGAATTCCGTCGAACGGTAGAGGAAGAAGTCGACTGAAGAGCGGTAGGCCCAGTCGGTGAAGGCGAAGAACTCGCCGTCGCCGTAGGGGATGCTGTAGCTGGCCGTGACGTTGGCGATCCAGCGCGGGGCGTTGGGCAGGTCGTTGCCGTTGATGTTCACCGTGCCCGGCAAGACGCCGGGGGGGTTGAGCACCGTGCAGCCGCCGCCGCAGGGCTGGGTCGCCAGGTTCGGGTCGTCGATCTCGGTGTGATTGTAAGACAGACCCGCGGTCAGGATCAGGTGGTCGATCGGCTCGGCCTCGCCGTCGAACTCGAAGCCGTAGCCCTCGGCGTGCTTGGCGTTGATCAGCTGGTTGAAGTTCGCCCCGCCGCCGACGGCCGTCAGCTGCATGTCGCTGACCCTGTAATAGAAGATGTCGGCGTCGATGCGGGCCCGCTTGTCGAAGAGGTCGGCCTTGAAGCCGGTCTCATAGGACATCAGCGTCTCGGTGGTAGCGACCGAGATGGTGTCGCCGAACAGCAGCCGGCCCTGGATCGACGGCGCGCGGTAGCCCTTGGCTATCCGCGCATAGAGGTTCACGTCGTCGTTGAGGGCGTAAGTGGCGTTGACGTTGAAGCTGACGTCGTCGCTGCTCGGGTTGGCGCGCTCGACCGGGGTCGGCGGGGCGCCGAACGGCGAGACCAGCCGCTGCGCCAGGAAGTCCTTCTTGTCGTTCGAGTAGCGAAGGCCGCCGCCGACCGTCCACTGCGGCGTCAGCTTGTAGTCGGCATTGCCGAACAGCGCCCAGGAGGTGGTCTTCTGGTGCTGGTAGGCGAAGCCGTCCTGCGCGCCCCCGGCCAGGGTGTTGTAGTCGAAGCTGTCGATCTTCACGTCTTCGAAGAAGTAGAAGGCGCCGACCGTGTAGCTGAGCGCGTCCCGCTTGCCGGCCAGCCGCAGCTCCTCCGACCACTGGGCGTGGTAGGGCATGCCGTCGGCGCTTTCCGAGGGGAACGGGATGAGGCCCGGCCCGGACGGCGGCGCGAACACCGCGCCGAAGCCGCCGTCGATATCGCCGTGCGAGAGCACCTTCACGTGCTCGAAGCCGGTGACGGACGTGAGCACGGGCCCGCCGAAGTCGTAGTTCATCTTCAGGCTGGCGCCGACCTCCTCGACCTTCTGGAAGGAGCGGGGCTGGGCGTCCTGGGCGATCTTTTCGACGTCGAAACCGGGGACGAAATCGTTCGTCCCCTTCTGGATGATGTTGGCGCGGAAGATCTGCGGCGAGCCGTCCAGGTGGAAATAGTGGACGTTGGCGAGCGCATTGAACTGCGGCGTCGGCGTGAACAGCAGCTGGCCGCGCAGCGCATATTCGTCATAGCCGCCGGTGGCGTTGTTCTGATGGGTGAAGAGGTTGTCGATCCAGTTGTCGCGGTGCTGATAGAGCGCCGAGAACCGGCCCGACAGCACGTCGGCCATGATCGGGCCGCCGACCGCGCCTTCCAGATTGGTCGTGCCGTAGGTCCCGTAGGACGCCTCGGCGTAGCCGCCGAAGGTCTGGCTCGGCTTGACGGAATCGAACTTCAGGACGCCGGCCGGCGTGTTGCGCCCGAAGAGCGTCCCCTGCGGTCCACGCAGCACCTCGACCTGGTCGATGTCGAACAGCGGCACGCCCTTCAGGATCGGGTTTTCCAGGACCACGTCGTCATAGACGAAGGATACCGGCTGCGAGGCGTTGAGGTCGAAATCGGTGTTGCCGAGGCCGCGGATGTAGGGACGCGGAAAGGTCCGCCCGAAGCTCGATTCCAGGACCAGGCTCGGCACCCGCGCCGAGAGCACCCGGATGTCGCCGCCCGACGAGCGGATCACGTCCAGCTTGGCGCCGCTGATCGCGGTCAGCGATTCGGGAACGTCGTTGATGTTCTCCGACCGCTTCTGGGCGGTGACGATGACCTCCCCAAGCACCGTGGCGTTGGTCTCCGCCGCCAGCGCCGGACGGGTTAGGCCCGCGCCCAGGACCACTGCGGCCACAGCCACGCTCCGCGCCAGCGCCACGCGCCGCGAGTTCAACGCAATCATCGCCTCAAGCCCCCATGTCTGCATCGATGTCGCCGCAGCCAGCCCTGGCCTCCGGCGTCACGGAAACTACACCGTGCAGTCACGGACCGGACGCAAAAGTCGCGCGATCAGGCCCTCGGCGCCCCCGCAGCCGCGTTTTTTCGCGCCGCTGCTGCATTTCTGCACCGCAGCACGCGGGGGAGGATTGGCCTAGACGTCCACTTCAGCGTCCAGGGCGTTTTCCTGGATGAACTCGCGGCGGGGTTCGACGAGGTCGCCCATCAAGCGGGTGAACATGCCGTCGGCGTCGTCGGCGTGGGTGACCTTGACCTGCAGCAGGGTGCGGGCGTTGGCGTCCAGCGTGGTCTCCCAGAGCTGGTCGGCGTTCATCTCGCCGAGGCCCTTGTAGCGCTGGATGGCGAGGCCGCGGCGACCGTTGTCCATCACCGCGTTGACCAGGTCGATCGGCCCGCGGACCACGGTCGGCCGCTCCTTGCGGGTGAAGGTCGCGCGGCCGGCGAAGATCTCCGCCAGCTCCTTCGACCGCTCCGCCAGGCGCCGCGCGTCGGCGGCGTGCAGCAGGAGCTCGTCGAGCACGATGCGTTCGGAAACGCCGCGCTTGACGCGGGAGAAGACGTAGCTGTTCGCCTCGCCCGGCGCGCCCGTCCAGGCGCCGTCGCCTTCCTCGGCGTAGAGGTCGAGCCGTGCGGCCGCCTTGGCCGGGTCGCCGCCCTCCGCCAGCAGGCCGGCCAGCGCCGCCTGCTCGATGGCGAAGGCCGGAGCCCGGGCGGCGAGCCGCTCGACGTTGGCCTTGGCGCCGCGGGCCGTCTGGACCATGGCCAGCAGGTCGGCGCCGGTGATCCGCTCGCCGTTGGAGAGGTCCAGGGTGGCCCCGTCGACGCCCTCGTCGATCAGGTAGATCTCCAGCTCGGCGTCGTCCTTCAGGTAGCGGACCGACTTGCCCTTGGACGCCTTATAGAGCGGCGGCTGGGCGATATAGAGGTAACCGCGGTCGATCACCTCCTTCATCTGCCGGTAGAAGAAGGTCAGCAGCAGGGTGCGGATGTGGGCGCCGTCGACGTCGGCGTCGGTCATCAGCACGATCTTGTGGTAGCGGATCTTCTCGATATCGAAGTCTTCGCTGCCGATGCCGGCGCCCAGGGCGGTGATCAGGGTGCCGATCTGCTCGGAGCCCAGCATCTTGTCGAACCGGGCGCGTTCGACGTTCAGGATCTTGCCCCTGAGCGGCAGGATCGCCTGATTGTCGCGGTTGCGGGCCTGCTTGGCCGACCCGCCGGCGGAATCCCCCTCGACGATGAAGATCTCCGACTTGGCCGGGTCCTTCTCCGCGCAGTCGGCGAGCTTGCCGGGCAGGGACGAGATATCCAGTGCGGACTTCCGCCGGGTGAGCTCGCGCGCCTTGCGGGCGGCCTCGCGGGCGGCGGCGGCCTCGGCGATCTTCTGCACGATCAGGCGCGCTTCGTTGGGATGCTCCTCGAACCAGGAGCCCAGGCCTTCCTGCACCAGGCCCTCGACGGCCGGGCGCACCTCGGACGACACGAGCTTGTCCTTGGTCTGGGAGGAGAACTTCGGGTCCGGCACCTTGACCGAGAGCACGCAGGTCAGGCCCTCGCGGGCGTCCTCGCCGCCGACGGAGACCCTCTCCCGCTTGGCCGCGCCGGAACTCTCGGCATAGCCGGTGATGATCCGCGTCAGGGCCGAACGGAAGGCCGCCAGGTGAGTGCCGCCGTCACGCTGCGGGATGTTGTTGGTGAAGCAGAGCACGTTCTCGTGGTAGCCGTCGTTCCACCACAGCGAGAGGTCGATCTCCACGTTCTCGCGCTTGCCGCGGATCACGATGGGGGCCTTGAGCAGTGGAGTCTTGGCCTTATCCAGGTGGCGTACAAAGGCCTCGACGCCGCCCTCGTAGTGCATGACCTCCTCGAAGGGCTCGGCGCCCCGCAGGTCCTTCAGCCAGATAGTCACCCCGGAATTCAGGAAGGCCAGCTCGCGCAGGCGGTGCTCCAGCGTATGCCGGTCGAAGTCGATGAAGGCGAAGGTCTGCAGCGAGGGCAGGAAGGTCACCTCGGTGCCGGACAGGAACTCGCCGTTCTCGCGCAGCGGCGCGACGCCGCTCTCCGTCAGCGGCGCAACGGAGTCGCCGTGGCGGAACTCCATCTCGTAGGACTTGCCGCCGCGATAGATCTTCAGCTTCAGATATTCGGACAGCGCGTTGACCACCGAGACGCCGACGCCGTGCAGGCCGCCGGAGACCTTGTAGGAGTTCTGGTCGAATGTCCCGCCGGCGTGCAGCTGGGTCATGATGACCTCGGCCGCCGAGATGCCC
>NZ_JAQGIZ010000204.1 GCF_028290885.1 Phenylobacterium sp. | reverse complement strand
ACAAGGAGACCGGCGAGCTGAAGCGTCCGCACCACGTCGACCTGAAGACCGGCATGTACAAAGGCCGCCAGGTCCTGACGCCGAAGGAAGACTAGGCGCTTTCAGAATTCGGGCTTTCGCGGCTCCGTCTGGCGACAGGCGGGGCCGTTTCGATTCGCGCTATTGCGTGCGCCCGCGGGCCTGCACCGCCGCGCGGCGGGCCTCGACCATTTCCGGCGTGACGGCGGCGTTGTGGATGACCGAGCGTTCGTGCTCCAGCGCCAGGCCTTCGCCCATGGTCAGCGCGTAGCCGTCGTCGATCATCGCCTTGTAGGTCACCAGCATGTCGGCCTCGATGGAGGCCATCTCGTGGGCCAGCTTCAGCGCCGTGCGCATCAGCTCGGCGGGCTCGACCACGCGGTTCACCAGGCCCCAGTCGTAGGCCTGTTGCGCGCTCAGGAAATTGCCGGTCAGCGACAGTTCCTTGGCGCGATAGGGCCCGATCGCCCGCGACAGCTTCTGCGAAAGGCCCCAGCCCGGTGTGATGCCCACCCGCGCATGGGTGTCGGCGAAGCGGGCGTTGGTCGAGCAGATCAGCACGTCGCAGGCCAGCGCCACCTCGAACCCGCCGGTGATGGCGACGCCGTTGATTGCGCCCACGATCGGCTTGGAGCAGGCCAGCACCGCCCGCGCCGGGTTCTCTGCTGGGTCTGTCGCGTTGGCCGCGCCCATGCCCAGCGGATCGGTGGAAAGCTCCTTCAGGTCGAGCCCGGCGGTGAACGCCCGCTCGCCGGCGCCCGTCAGCACCACGACCTTCACCGTCGGATCGGCGTCCAGCTCGGCCAGCGCCTGCTGGAGCGCGGCCCGGAGCGCCTTCGACAGCGCATTCATCGCCTCGGGGCGGTTGAGCGTGACGACGGCGACGGCGTCCTGGCGTTCCACGAGCAGCATGGGGTCCTCCGATTTTGCCGCATGAGCGAAGGTCATCCTCCTCAAGTCAATCGTCGTGAGCTACCGTCGCGGACACATGCTCAGATCATTCCTGGCCGTTCTGATCCTGGCGCAGCACTGAATGCGGTTTGCGGCTCGCAGACATTCGCCTCCCCTGCGCCACTCACGGCTGAGGGATGGGGCGGGATCAAGATCGGGATGCCCGAGGCCGCCGCCATGCGACGCTTCGGCCTCAAGGAATCGAACAGGCCGAGCGGCAACGAGAGCTGCCACGAGGATGTCGTGCCGGGCTATCCACAGCTTATCGTCATGATTGACGAAGGGCGCATCGCTCGGTTCAGCCTCTACGAGCGAGGCCCCCTCCAGACAGATCGCGGCTTCGGAATCGGCGCCCGCGAGAACGATATTCGGAAGGCATATGGTCCGACGCTGAAGGTCGAGCCGCACGCCTATGACGATCAACCGGCTCACTACCTGACGTTCTGGACGAAGCCTGGTCGAAAGGGCGTTCGGTATGAAACCGACACCAAGGGCCGAGTGAATGCGGTTCACGTCGGCGGCGCGGCGATCCAGTATATTGAGGGTTGCGACTGACAGCGGGATAGTTGCCCCCAACGCATAGCCTCGCTAAGCCTCGCCGCGCTCCCGAACGCCTTGAGGCCCTTCCATGACCGAGATCGTCGACATCAGCGCCCGCGAGATCCTCGACAGCCGCGGCAATCCCACGGTGGAGGTCGACGTCATCTTGGAGGACGGCTCGATGGGCCGCGCGGCGGTGCCATCGGGCGCCTCGACCGGGGTCCACGAGGCGGTGGAGAAGCGCGACGGCGACAAGAAGCGCTATGGCGGCAAGGGCGTCCTGCAAGCCGTCGACGCGGTGAACGGCGAGATCTACGACGCCCTGTCGGGCTCCGACGCCGAGGACCAGCGGCGGATCGACCAGATGCTCATCGAGCTCGACGGCACACCCAACAAGGCCCGCCTGGGCGCCAACGCCATCCTCGGCGTCAGCCTGGCGACGGCCAAGGCGGCGGCGAGCTCGGCCGCCCTGCCGCTCTACAAATACGTCGGCGGCGTCTCGGCCCGGGTGCTGCCCGTGCCGCAGATGAACATCATCAATGGCGGGGCCCACGCCGACAATCCGATCGACATCCAGGAGTTCATGATCCTGCCGACCGGCGCGCCCACCTTCGCCGAGGCGCTGCGCATGGGCGCGGAAATCTTCCATTCTTTGAAGGGCCAGCTGCACGCCGCAGGCCACAACACCAACGTCGGCGACGAGGGCGGCTTCGCGCCCAACATCGGCTCGGCCGAGGAGGCCCTGG
The DNA here is from genome assembly GCF_028290885.1 of Phenylobacterium sp. GTDB lineage: Bacteria > Pseudomonadota > Alphaproteobacteria > Caulobacterales > Caulobacteraceae > Phenylobacterium. The sequence continues at coordinate 8,140 of NZ_JAQGIZ010000204.1, read as the reverse complement.
CCTTCATCGTCAAGGCCGGCGAGGGCGCGGGCTACAAGCCGGGCAAGGACTTCGTGCTCGGCCTGGACGCGGCCGCCAGCGAGTTCTTCAAGGGCGGCAAGTACGTGATGGCCGGCGAGGGGCTCTCCGTCGATCCGGCAGGCATGGTCGACTACCTGGCGAATCTGGTCGCCAAGTTCCCCATTGTCACCGTCGAGGATGGCTGCGCCGAGGACGACCTGGAGGGCTGGAAGCTGCTCACCGAGCGCCTGGGCGCCAAGGTGCAGCTAGTCGGCGACGACATCTTCGTCACCAATCCGGAGCGGCTGGCCATGGGCATCAGCAAAGGCCTGGCCAACTCGATCCTGATCAAGGTCAACCAGATCGGCACCCTGTCCGAGACTCTCGACGCCGTCGATATGGCGCACCGCAACAGCTACACCGCCGTGATGAGCCACCGGTCCGGCGAGACCGAGGATTCGACGATCGCCGACCTGGCCGTCGCCACCAATTGTGGGCAGATCAAGACCGGCTCGCTGTCCCGCTCCGATCGCATGGCCAAGTACAACCAGCTGCTGCGCATCGAGGAGGAGCTCGGCGACCAGGCGGTCTATGCCGGCCGGGCGGCGCTGAAGCACTGACGGCGGACCCGAGGCCGCCATGCGCCTCACCAACGAGAACATCCTGACGGCCTTCCGCGAGGCGGCGGCCCTGCAGTCGGCGGGTTCGTTTCCGGCCGCCGCTGACGCCTGGCGCAGGATCGTCGCCGCCGCCCCGACCAGCCCCGAGGCCTGGCGCAATTTCGGCGATGTCCTGACCCGGCTGGAGCAGTTCGCCGAGGCCGAGACGGCCTATCGCCAAGCCGTCGCGCGCAAGCCCGACGCGGTGTGGTCCCTGTGGGGCCTGGCTGGGTTCCTGCACAAGACCGGCCGCTGGCGCGAGGCGGAGCCACTCTACGCCCGGGCGCTCGCCGTGACGCCGGACGATCCGGCGCTGCGCCTGGCCTACGGGCACCTGCGCCTCGGCCTTGGCGACTTTGCCGCGGGCTGGCCGCTCTACGAGAGCCGCAAGGGACTGCCCGGGCAGGGGGCCGATCCCCCGCCGCTGCGCAACGAATGGCAGGGCGAGCCGGTCGCGGGACGGCGGCTGCTGATCTGGCCGGAGCAGGGATTTGGCGACCAGATCCAGTTCGTCCGCTACGCGCTCGCCATCCAGGCGCTGGGCGCGGAGGTCGTGCTGGTCTGCCCGCCGGAACTGCATGCGCTGTTCGCCGAGCTTCCCCTGAACGTCCTCGCGGGCGCCCAAACCCTAACCCTAGACGAGCCGGACTACTGGACCCTGACCCTCTCGGCGCCCGGCCGCCTCGGCGTGGCCCTCGCGGACGTTACCGGCGCGCCCTACCTCAGCGTCCCGGCGGATCGCCGGGCGAAGTGGGCCGGTCATGCCCCGCGGGGGGCCGTCGGCGTCGCCTGGCGCGGGCGCGGGACACACCCCAATGACGCGCACCGCTCACTGCCCTCCGCGGAGGCGTTGGGGCCGCTGCGGCAGGCCGGGGCAAACCTGATCGACCTGACCGAGCCGGTGGGCGACTTCGCAGACCTCGCGGCGATCATCGAGCAGCTCGACCTCGTCGTGACCGTCGACACCGCCGTCGCCCACCTGGCCGGCGCGCTGGGTAAGCCCTGCTGGATCATGCTGCCCTGGTTCCGCCAGGATTGGCGTTGGTTCCAGGGCCGCACCGACTCGCCCTGGTACGACAGCGTGCGCCTGTTCCGCCAGGCCGCGCCGGGCGATTGGGGGCCGGTCATGGCGAGCGTCGCGGATGCGTTCCAAGCCCGAGGCTAACCCGCCCAGAAGTCCAGGCTGAAGGCCAGGCCGAAGACCGCGAGCCCGAGGATGTTGGCGAGGCTCCAGACCCGGTCGAACACCACGCTGCGCCCCCACCGCGCCGGGACCAGGAACAGGGCCGGGACGGCGATGACATAGCGGGGCAAACCCAGCGCCGCGCCGCTGGTCAGGGCGATGGCCAGGATGGCAAGGCCATAGAGCGCGAGCGCCTTGTGCGTTCGCCACAGGACCGCCGAACACACCGTCGAGGCCAGCACGGCGACGCCCTCCACGGCGTAGTAGGCGCGGGCCTGCGCGTCGCCGTTCTGCAGGAGGTCGACGAGATCCGCGAAGGACTGGGCAGTGGCGCGCAGTTGCAGCAGTCCGCGGCCGAAATAGTGCGCTTCGACATAGCCGAACCGGGTCCCGTACACCGCGCGCCAAGCGAGGTAGGCGAAGGCCGGAGCGGCGGCGAGGACCAGCGTTGCGGCCGAGCCCAACCTCAACCGCCGCAGGCCGCCGTCGGCGAGCCAGGTCCAGACGAAGGGAATCAGCAGCAGCCCGCCGGTCGCGCGTGTCCAAGTGGCGAGCGCCGCGAGGCCCGCCGCCAGCATCCACCTCCGTCGCCGCAGCATGGCGAGGGCGCCAAACGACAGGCCGACGAACAGGCCCTCGGTATAGACCTGGGCCAGGAAGACCGACGCCGGCCAGATCAGCAGGTAGAAGCCGGCGCGAACGCCGTCATCCGGCTCGCCCTCGTCCGCGAGGTCGGAGAGGGCCCACATACCCCCCAAAGCTCCGACGAGCGAGATGAGCACGCCCGCCAGCGTCGCCGCCGCCACGGGATCGAGGCCGAAGAGGCCGAGGGGCGCGGCCAGGATCCGAATCGCGAACGGATAGGCCGGGAAGAAGGCGTAGTTGACCGACGTCCAGGTGGGGTGCTCGCGCTGCAAGCCGGACTGCGGCGCACCCGGATCGGAGGCCGGCGAGACCGCGCGCATCTGGGGGTCGTCATAACCGTGCAGCGCGATCGACAGATAATATTCGGAATCCCAGGCCACATGGCTGTTGAGGAACGCGCCGGAGAGGTACGGACGGCCGTTGAGGCGTCCCGCTCCGGTCTCCTCGGCGCTGAACGAGGTGGCGCGGTCGGGGCGCTCGAGCGGCAGCCGAGCCGGTGCGAAGGCCTGGTAGGCCAGCATGACGGCCGCCCAGCCCAGCCAGATCAGCGCGATCGTGCGAATATGGCGTGCCGGTTGCCTCGGGATCGCTGCGCCGCTCGCCATGTTTCCCCTGTCATAGCGGCCGTCCCGCCGGATCGTCCGTCGAAGGACGTTAGCTGGCCCTTAACCACGGCGCCCCGACAAATCATCCCTCCGCCTAGGGATTCGTCGTGCTCGCTCGTCTTCGCTCCTATCTGCCGACCGCGGCGCTCGCTTTCCTGATCTTCTACTTCGGCTTCCACGCGTTCACCGGCGACCGCGGCATCCTCACGTCCAATCAGCGCGACGAGACCCTGACGGCGAAGACCCGCGAACTCGCCCAAGTGCGCGGCGAGCGGCAGGACCTGGAGACGCGGGCGCGGCTGCTGCGCGACACCAGCCTTTCCGCCGACCTGCTGGAGGAAAGGGCGCGCTCCCTGCTAGGCTTCGCCGATCCGAGGGACTATGTGATCCGCATGAAGCCTTAGCGCCCTCTCGAGGGTTCTAGAGGACTTACCGAAGGATCACGGAGAGACGCATGGCGCGTGAGCAGACCGGCGCGGCCGGTCGGCGGAAAGCCAACGGCGCCGCTACCCCCCCATCTTCCAAGGGGAAAGCGCCTTCCGAGAGCGGCGGCAAGGACGAGTTGCTGCAGTACTATCGCGACATGCTGCTGATCCGCCGCTTCGAGGAGCGGGCCGGGCAGCTCTACGGGATGGGTCTGATCGGCGGCTTCTGCCACCTCTACATCGGCCAGGAAGCCATCGCGGTGGGCGTCCAGGCGGCGCACAAGGACGGCGACCAGGTGATCACCGGCTACCGCGAGCACGGCCACATGCTGGCCTGCGGCATGGACCCGAAGGCGGTCATGGCCGAGCTCACCGGCCGCGCCACCGGCTCGTCCAAGGGCAAGGGCGGCTCGATGCACATGTTCTCGACCGCGAAGAATTTCTACGGCGGGCACGGGATCGTCGGGGCCCAGGTTCCCTTGGGCACCGGCCTGGCGTTCGCCAACCGCTACCGCGAGAACGGCGCCGTGGCCTTCACCTACTTCGGCGACGGGGCGGCCAACCAGGGTCAGGTCTACGAGAGCTTCAACATGGCCGAGCTCTGGAGCCTGCCGGTCGTCTACATCATCGAGAACAACCAGTACGCCATGGGCACGGCCATCGGCCGCTCCTCGTCCGAAACCCACCTCTACAAGCGCGGCGCCTCGTTCCGCATCCCTGGCGAGGAGGTCGACGGCATGGACGTGCTTGCGGTGAAGGCGGCTGCCGCCAAGGCCGCCGAGTACGCCCGTTCCGGAAAGGGCCCCTACATCCTGGAGATGAAGACCTATCGCTACCGCGGCCACTCCATGAGCGATCCGGCCAAGTACCGCACCCGCGAGGAGGTCGACGAGATCCGCAAGACCCGCGACCCCATCGACCACGTCGAGGAGATGCTGGAGAAGAAGGGCTACGCCGACGAGGCCGCGCTGAAGGCCATCGACGCGGAGGTCAAGCGCATCGTCGCCGACGCCGCGGAGTTCGCCCGCACCAGCCCCGAACCGGACCCCTCGGAACTCTACACCGACGTCTACACCGACGCGCCCGTGGGAGCGCAGGCATGACCGACGTCCTGATGCCCGCCCTCTCTCCGACCATGGAGGAGGGGACGCTCGCCAAGTGGCACGTGAAGGTCGGCGACAAGGTGAAGTCCGGCGACGTGATCGCCGAGATCGAGACCGACAAGGCCACCATGGAGGTGGAGGCCGTCGACGAAGGCACCGTGGAAGCGATCCTGGTGCCGGAGGGCGCCGAGGAGGTGAAGGTCAACACCCCGATCGCCCGGCTGTCGGGCGAGGCGGGCGCCGCGCCGCCGGCGCCGCAGCCCGCGGCTGCGCCGGCATCCAGGGCCGAGGCGTCCGGCGATCCGGAACGCAAGCCGCCGGAAGTCGACGCGAAGCCCAGGCCGGAGGGCGAGGGGGCTGCGCCTGTCGCGCCCGCCGAGCCGCTGAAGGACCCCGAGTTGCCGCAGGGCGTGAAGCTGGTGAAGGTCACCGTGCGCGACGCCTTGCGCGACGCCATGGCCGAGGAGATGCGGCGCGACAAGGACGTGTTCCTGATGGGCGAGGAAGTCGCCCAGTACCAGGGCGCCTACAAGGTCAGCCGCGGCCTGCTGGAAGAGTTCGGCGACAAGCGCGTCGTCGACACCCCGATCACCGAATACGGCTTCGCAGGCCTCGGCGTCGGCGCGGGCATGGCCGGACTGAAGCCCATCGTCGAGTTCATGACCTTCAACTTCGCGATGCAGGCCATTGATGCGATTGTGAATTCGGCCGCCAAGACGCTCTACATGTCCGGCGGCCAGATCAAGACCTCGATCGTGTTCCGCGGACCCAACGGCGCGGCGGCGCGGGTCGCCGCCCAGCACAGCCAGGACTACGCCTCCTGGTACGGCCACGTGCCCGGGCTGAAGGTCATCGCGCCCTACGATGCGGCCGACGCCAAGGGCCTGCTCAAGGCCGCCATCCGCGACCCGAATCCCGTGGTCTTCCTGGAGCACGAGATGCTCTACGGCCAGGAGTTCGACGTTCCGGAGGGGATCGACTGGGTGGTGCCGATCGGCAAGGCCAAGGTCCGCCGCGAAGGCGCCGGCGTCACCCTGGTCGCCTACTCCCGGATGGTCGGCTTCTGCCTGAAGGCCGCTGAGGAGCTCGCCGCCGAGGGGATCGAAGCCGAGGTCGTCGATCTTCGCACGATCCGGCCGATGGACTGGGAGACGGTCGTCGAGAGCGTCAAGAAGACCAACCGCCTGGTCACCGTCGAGGAAGGCTGGGGCCCCATGGGTGTCGGGGCCGAGGTGATCGCCCGGGTGCTGGAGCACGCCTTCGACTACCTGGATGCGCCGCCCGCCCGCGTGCACCAGGAGGACGTGCCGCTGCCCTACGCGGCCAACCTCGAGGCGCTCTCCATGCCGTCGGTGGAGAAGATCGTGAAGGCGGCGAAACAGGTCTCGTACAAATGAGCCCCAGCCCGTTCACCTGGCATGCCGGCGGTTGCCACTGCGGCGGGGTCCGCTTCGAAGTAGCCCTGCCGCGCGTGGTCGAGGCGCAGAGCTGCAACTGCTCGATGTGCGCCAAGACCGGCTTCGTGCACATCATCGTGCCGGAGAGCCGCTTCCGCATCACCAAGGGCGCTGAGCGGCTGGCCGAATACACTTTCAACACGCGGGTGGCGAAGCACCTGTTCTGCGCCGAATGCGGCGTCAAGGGCTTCTATCGGCCGCGGTCCAACCCGGACGGTTGGAGCGTCAACGCCCGCTGCCTGGACGCCACCGACGGCATCGACCTCAGGATCGAAGCCTTCGACGGCCAGAACTGGGAAGCCAACGCCTCGGAGCTGGCGCACCTTTCCAAGGAGCCGGCATGACGTCGCTGGCCGGCCATTGCCACTGTGGCGCGATCCGCGTGGAGCTGGAGACCAAGCGCGCCGCCGCCGACCTGCCGCTGCGCGCCTGCCAGTGCAGCTTCTGCCGCCGACATGGCGCGCTAACGACCAGCGATCCGGCGGGCTGGCTGCACGTCGAAGCAGCCCCTGGCTCGGTCAACCGCTACCGCTTCGGTTACGGACAGATCGACTTCCTGCTCTGTGACGAATGTGGCTGCTATGTCGCCGCCACCCTGGCGACCGACGCAGGCCTGATGGCGGTGCTGAACGTCACGGGCGTCGGCCTGCCGGGCTTCGACGGCCGCGTTCCCGAACCCATGGACTATGACGCCGAAGGGCCGGACGAGCGCATCGAGCGCCGCAAGGCCCGCTGGATGCCCGCCGTCTTCGTCGAAACCCAGCCGAGCGCCTGACGCATGCCGATCGACATCCTCATGCCCGCCCTGTCGCCCACGATGGAGGAGGGGACGCTCGCCAAGTGGCATGTGAAGCCGGGCGACACGGTGAAATCCGGCGACGTGATCGCCGAGATCGAGACCGACAAGGCGACCATGGAAGTGGAAGCCGTCGACGAAGGTACGGTCGAAGCCCTGCTGGTGCCTGAAGGCTCCGAAGAGGTGAAGGTCAACACCCCGATCGCCCGTCTGTCGGGCGAGGGCGGTGCGGCCGCGCCGTCCCCGGCGCCAGCTGCGGCTCCGGGCCAGGCTGAAGCCGCCGCCGGCGATCCCGAGAAGAAGCCGCCGGAAGCCGCCAAGCCGAGGCCCGAGGGCGAGGGGCCGGTGGCCGTCACCCCGTCCGAGCCGCTGCGCGATCCGGAGCTCCCGGCCGGGGTCACCCTGGTGAAGACCACGGTCCGCGACGCCCTGCGCGACGCCATGGCCGAGGAGATGCGCCGCGACCCGGACGTCTTCCTGATGGGCGAGGAAGTCGCCCAGTACCAAGGCGCCTACAAGGTCAGCCGCGACATGCTGCAGGAGTTCGGCGACAAGCGGGTCATCGACACGCCGATCACCGAATACGGCTTCACCGGCCTGGGCGTCGGCGCGGCGATGGCGGGCCTAAAGCCCATCGTCGAGTTCATGACCTTCAACTTCGCGATGCAGGCTATTGATCATATTATCAATTCGGCCGCGAAGACCCTCTATATGTCGGGCGGCCAGATCAAGACCTCCGTGGTCTTCCGCGGCCCGAACGGCGCGGCGGCCCGGGTGGCGGCCCAGCATAGCCAGGACTATGCGGCCTGGTACGGCCACGTCCCTGGCCTGAAGGTCATCGCCCCCTATGACGCGGCCGACGCCAAGGGCCTCCTGAAGGCGGCCATCCGCGACCCGAACCCCGTGGTCTTCCTGGAGCACGAGATGCTCTACGGCCAGGAGTTCGACGTGCCGGAGGGCATCGACTGGGTGGTGCCGATCGGCAAGGCCAAGGTTCGGCGCGAAGGGACCGGCGTCACCCTGGTGGCCTATTCCCGCATGGTTGGCTTCTGCCTGAAGGCGGCTGAGGAGCTGGCCGCCGAAGGGATCGAGGCGGAGGTCGTCGACCTGCGCACCATCCGGCCGATGGACTACCAGACCGTCGTCGAGAGCGTGAAGAAGACCAATCGCCTGGTGACCGTCGAGGAAGGCTGGGGCCCGATGGGCATCGGCGCCGAGATCGTCGCCAAGGTGCTGGAGCACGCCTTCGACTACCTGGATGCGCCGC
>NZ_JAQGIZ010000200.1 GCF_028290885.1 Phenylobacterium sp. | reverse complement strand
GCGGGCGTCTCCAAGGGCGCGCTCTACCTCTACTTCGAGACCAAGGAGGATATCTTCCGCGCCGTGGTCGCCCAGGCCATCGCGCCCAACATGCAGGCGATCCGCGCCATCATCGCGGCGCACCCGGGGCCGTTGTCGGAGCTGCTACGGTTGGTGGCCGTACGGGTCAGCGTGCTGGTCGAAACCCTGCCCGTGGGCGGGGTGCTGAAGATGGTGATCGGCGAGGCGCGCAATTTCCCCGAGCTGGCCCGCGTCTGGCACGACGACCTGGTGGCCCACATCCTGGGCGCCCTGACCGACGCCATCCACGCCGCCCAGGGCCGCGGCGAGGTGAAGGCGGGCGATCCGCGGGCCTACGCCCTTGAGATCATCTCCCCGATGCTGATCGCGGTGATCTGGCGCGAGACCTTCGTGCCGGTCGGCGCCCAGCCCTTCGACCTGCCGGCGCTCGCCCATCAGCATATCGAGACCATGATCGAGGGGCTGAAGGCCAGAAGCCCGAAGGATGGGGAGGCCGGCGCATGACCCGTCAAAGGCTCCTGGTCGTGGCCCTGTTGCTCGTCGCCCTGGCGGTGATCGCGGCCCTGGTGCTGGCGCCCCGGCTGGGCCGCCACGCGGTGCTGAGCGGCTATATCGAGGGCGAGCCGCTCTACCTGGCGGCGCCGGTCGCCGGCACGGTGACGGCCATGTACGTGGTTCGCGGCCAGGACGTGGCGGCAGGCGCGAAGCTGTTCGTCGTCGATCCGCAGCAGCCGCTGTCGGCCCGCGACCAGGCGGCCGCCGAGGTGGCCGCCGCCCAGGCGCAGGCGATCGACGCGCGCAAGGGCCAGCGGCCGCTGGAGCTGGCGGTGCTGGACGCCAATATCGCCGCCGCCGAGGCCCGCGCCCGCGACGCCGAGGCGGCGCTGCGCCGGGTCTCGGTCCTCACCGCCAAGGGCTTCGACTCCAAGGCCGCCCTCGATGACGCCAAGGCCAACGCCCAGAACGCCGAGGCCCAGGTGAAGGCCGCGAAGAAGCAGCGCGACGTCGGGACCCTGGGCGCACGCGAAGACCTGATCCGCGCCGCTGACGCCAGGGTGCGGCAGGCCCAGGCCGGACTGATCGGCGCGGCCGCGCGGCTCTCCGACAACGCGCCGGTCGCCGTCTCAGCCGCCCGCGTGGAGGACGTCTTCTTCCAGCAGGGCGAGTGGGCGCCGGCCAACCAACCCATCCTCAGCCTGTTGCCGGACTCGCGGATCAAGGTGCGGTTCTTCGTGCCGGAGGCGGCGCTCAGCGCCTACCGCGTGGGCGGCGTCGTGCGCTTCGCCTGCGACGGCTGCGCCAAGGGGCTGACCGCGAAGATCGCCTACATCTCGCCGCGCCCTGAGTTCACCCCGCCGGTGATCTACAGCCGCGAAGCCCGCGACCGGCTGGTCTATCTGGTCGAGGCGCAGCCCTCCATGCGGCTGAACCCCGGCCAGCCGGTGGATGTCGAGCCCCTCGGGGAGCCCCGCAAGTGACCGCCGCCATCGACGTGCGGGGGCTGAACAAGAGCTTCGGCGACAAGCACGTCGTGAAGGACCTGTCGATCCGGGTGGAGGAGCGCCGGATCTGCGGCTTCCTGGGCCCCAACGGCTCGGGCAAGACCACCACGCTGCGGATGCTCTGCGGCCTGCTGACGCCGGATAGCGGATCGGGGACCTGCCTTGGCTTCGACATCATCCGCCAGGCCGACGAGATCAAGCGCCGGACTGGCTACATGACCCAGCGATTCTCGCTCTACGAGGACCTGACCATCGCCGAGAACCTGGAATTCACGGCCCGGGTCTACGGCCTCGACCGGCGCGGTGAACGGGTGGACGAGGCATTGCGGCGGCTGGGGCTGGCCAACCGCCGCGGCCAGCTGGCGGGCGAGCTCTCTGGCGGCTGGAAGCAGCGGCTGGCGCTGGCCTCGGCAACCCTGCACGAGCCGAAGCTGCTGCTGCTCGACGAACCCACCGCCGGCGTCGATCCCAAGGCCCGCCGCGACTTCTGGGACGAGATCCACGAGCTGGCCGGCCAAGGCCTCACCGTTCTGGTCTCCACCCACTACATGGACGAGGCCGAGCGCTGCCACGAGATCGCCTACATCAGCTACGGAAAGCTGATCGCCCGGGGCACGGCCGAGGAGGTGGTGGCGGGGTCGCACCTGGTCACCTTCCATGGCGAAGGCCCCGACGTCGGCCGGCTGGCGCACGAGCTGCACGGCAAGCCGGGCGTCGAGACCGTCGCCCCGTTTGGCGCGGCGGTGCACGTCAGCGGGACCGACCGCCGGGCGCTGGAGGCGGCCATCGCGCCCTGGCGCAAGCCGCCCTATCGCTGGAGAGAAGTCGAGCCGACGCTGGAGGACGTGTTCATCAAGCTGATGGGCCAGGCGGAGGACAACTTCGCATGAATGGCTTCTCGGCAGGCCGCGTCGCCGCGGTGATGATCAAGGAGTTCAAGCAGCTCACCCGCGACCGGCTGACCTACGCCATGATGCTGGGCCTGCCGGTGATCCAGCTCTTGCTGTTCGGCTATGCGATCAACACCGAGCCGCGCCACCTGCCGACCGCCGTCCTGGTGCAGGAGGACAGCGTCTTCGCCCGCTCGATCGTCAGCGCCCTGCACCACAGCGCCTATTTCGACCTGACCGCCCAGGCCCGCTCGCCGGCCGAGCTCGACCAGATGATCCGCCAGGGCCGGGTACAGTTCGCGGTGACTATCCCGGGCGACTTCACCCGCCGCGTGGCGCGCGGCGACCAGGCCCAGGTGCTGGTGGAGGCCGACGCCACCGATCCCTCGGCGACTGCCGGGGCGGTAGCGGCGCTGGCCGCCCTGCCCGTCCAGACCCTGGCCCACGACCTGAAGGGCGCGCTCCTCCCCCGCGGCCAGGGGGCACCGCCGTTCACGGTGGTGGTCCACGCCCGCTACAATCCCGAGGCCATCACCGCCTACAACATCGTGCCGGGGCTGCTGGGCATCATCCTCTCCCTGACGCTGGTGATGATGACGGCGCTCAGCGTCACCCGCGAGACCGAGCGCGGGACCATGGAATCCCTGCTCGCCACCCCGGTCGAGCCGCTGGAGGTGATGGCCGGCAAGCTGGCGCCCTATGTGGTGATCGGCCTGGTGCAGACGGCGATCATCCTGCTGCTGGCGCGGTTCCTGTTCGGGGTGCCGATGGCGGGCGGCTGGGTGGGCCTGTCGATCGGCGTGGGCCTGTTCATCGTCGGCTCGCTGGCGCTGGGCTTCCTGATCTCCACGGCGTCCCGCTCGCAGCTGCAGGCCATGCAGATGAGCGTCTTCTACATCTTCCCCTCGATCCTGCTCTCCGGGTTCATGTTCCCGTTCCGCGGCATGCCGGTCTGGGCGCAGGTGCTCGGCGAGGCGATCCCGGTGACTCATTTCCTGCGAGTGGTGCGCGGCGCCCTGCTGAAAGGCCAGAGCCTGGGCGACATGTGGCGCGAGCTGCTGGCGCTGCTGGCGTTCGTCTGCGTGGTCACGGCGCTGGCGATGGCCCGCTATCGGCGGACGCTGGACTGACCTAGGTTCCCCGTTCGGAGAGGTTGAGGTCCAAGTGTTCGGAATACTGTGCGCCACGGTCGAAGAGCTCGTGGCCTTGCGGGCGCGGCTCGATGTGGACGCAGAGCCCGAGACTCACGGCCCGACGCGGGTCTGGCGGGGCCGCTATGCGGGCGAGCCGCTGGTGCTGGCGCAGGCTGGGATCGGCAAGGTCAACGCCGCGGCGGCGGCCACCCTGCTGCTCGGCCTGTTCGAAGTGTCGGCGCTGATCTTCTCCGGGGTGGCCGGCGGCCTCGATCCGGAGCTGCCGGTGGGCGCGGTGCTGCTGGCCGAGCGGCTGGCGATCCACGACTATGGCGTGATGGCGGGCGGGCGGCTGACCGTCACGGCGTCGGGCGTGATCCCGCTAGGCGCGCCGGAGCTGGAGGCGCTGTCGCCGGTCCCCGAGGCGGTGTCGACCACGCTGGCGCGGCTGGCCGAAGTGCTGCGGCCGCAGCTCGATGCGCCGGTGCAGCTGGGCGGCATCGTCACCGCCGACTACTTTCTGAACTGCGCCGAGACCCGCGGCCAGCTCCACGCCCGCTTCGCCGCCGAGGCGATCGACATGGAGTCCGGCGCGGTCAACCAGGTCGCCGAGGCCTGGGGCGTGCCGCTCTACGTGATCCGCACCCTCTCCGACCTGGCCGGCGAGGAGAGCCACCTGACCTATCCGCAGATGGCCCAGATGGCGGCGCACAACTCGGCGCTATGCGTGATGGCGCTGTTGGAGCTTCTGACGGTGGACGCGTCTATCCCGCAGCCCTAGACTTTTCCGTCCCTTGGGTTCGCTGCGGGACACTCCCTCCATGACCGATACGTCCGCGATCGCCGCCGAGTTGCGACGGCTGTTGCCGCGGGCGCACGCGCCCTACTCCGGCGTGCGGGTGGCGGCCGCCGTGGAGGGCGCGGATGGGCGGCTGCACTATGGGGTCAATGTGGAGAACGCCGCCTATCCGCAGGGGCTGTGCGCGGAGGCCAGCGCCATTGCGGCGGCGGTGACGCAAGGGGCGAGCGAGCTGCGGCGGGTCTACGTGACCTCGTCCCTGCCGGGCCTGGTATGGCCGTGCGGCGGCTGCCGGCAGAAGATCTTTGAGTTCGCGTCCGAGGGCTGCGAGGTGGTCAGCCTGTCGCCAGAAGGTGACACCGGGCGCCAAACGATCGAGCAGCTGCTGCCCCTGGGTTTCCGCCTGGAACCCGGCGAGGGCCGGCGCGTCTAAGTGCCGCTTGCCCGACTCCTTTAGCGACCCCAAATTCAGAACATGAGCGACCGGCCCACGGGTGTAGCGCCGCCAAGACTGGTGGCGGTGCTGGGCCCCACCAACACCGGCAAGACCCATCTGGCGGTCGAACGGATGCTGGGCCACGCGTCGGGCATGATCGGCCTGCCTCTGCGGCTGCTGGCCCGCGAGATCTACGATCGGATCGTCAAGCTGCGCGGCGCCCGCGCCGTGGCCCTGATCACCGGCGAGGAGAAGATCGTCCCGCCGCGGCCGCACTATTTCGTCTGCACCGTCGAGGCCATGCCGCTGTCGCGCGAGGTGGAGTTCATGGCGGTCGACGAGATCCAGCTCTGCGCCGACCCGGAGCGCGGCCACGTCTTCACCCACCGCCTGCTGCACGCACGCGGAACCGCCGAGACCATGCTGCTGGGCGCCGGGACCATGGCGCCCCTGGTCCGCCGCCTGCTGCCGCACGCCGAGATCGTCACCCGTGAGCGGTTCTCTGCGCTGACCTACGCCGGGCCGAAGAAGCTCACCCGCCTGCCGCGCCGCTCGGCGGTCGTGGCGTTCAGCGCCGACCAGGTCTACGCCATCGCCGAGCTGATCCGCCGCCAGCGGGGCGGTGCGGCGGTGGTGATGGGGAGCTTGAGCCCCCGCACCCGCAACGCCCAGGTCGCTCTCTACCAGTCCGGCGAGGTGGACTTCCTGGTGGCCACCGACGCCATCGGCATGGGGCTGAACATGGACGTCGACCACGTCGCCTTCGCCGGGCTGCGCAAGTTCGACGGCAAGCGCACGCGGTTCCTCTATCCGCAGGAGGTGGGCCAGATCGCCGGGCGCGCGGGCCGCTACCAGCGCGACGGGACCTTCGGAGTCACCGGCGAGGCGGAGGACATGGACGAGGACCTGGTCAACGCCGTCGAGGAGCACCGGTTCGAGCCGGTGACCGGGGCCGAGTGGCGCAATTCGAAGCTCGACTTCGGCTCCCTGCCCAACCTGCTCAAATCGCTGGCCAGGACGCCGGACCGCGAAGGGCTGCAGCTCTCCGCCGAGGCGCTGGACGAGACGACGCTGCGCCATCTGGCCCAGGACCCGCAGGTCGCCGAGCGCGCCAAGGGCCGGGCGGTCATCGAGCGGCTGTGGGACGTCTGCCAGACGCCGGACTTCCGCAAGCTGGCGCCCGAAGAGCACATGGGCCTGGCCAAGGAGTTCTTCCTGCACCTGACCGCCGGGCGCCAGCGCATCCCCGAGGACTGGATCGCCCGCCAGTACGCCCAGCTGGACCGCACCGACGGCGAGATCGACACCCTGGCGGCGCGGCTCTCCAGCGTGCGGACCCTGGCCTATGTCGCCAACCGCCCCGACTGGCTGGCCGACCCGGCGGGCTGGCAGGGCAGGATGCGCAACCTCGAGGACCGGCTCTCCGACACCCTGCACGAGAAGCTGATGGCCCGCTTCGTCGATCGGCGGACCAGCGCGCTGATGCGGGGTTTGCGGGTGCGCGAAGACATGCTGGCCGGGGTCGCGGCGGACGGCGCGGTGACCGTCGAGGGGCATTTCGTCGGCCGGCTGACCGGGGTGCGGTTCGAGGCCGCGCAAGGCTCGTCGGTGCTGGAGGAGAAGGCGCTGCGGGCCGCCGCCACCCATGCGGTGGGGCCGGAGATCGCGCGGCGGCTCGGCAAGCTGGCGGCCGAGCCGGACGAGGCCTTCGCGCTGACGCCGGACGGCGTGGTGCTGTGGCGCGGCGAGGCGGCCGGCGTGCTGGCGGGCGGTGAGCCGTTCCGGCCGCGCGTGCGCTTATTGGGAGAGCTTGGCCACGATGCGGCGCGCCAGCGGGCGGGCCAGCGGCTTGAGGCCTTCGTGGCCGGAGAGGCCGGACGCCGGCTGGGCGCGCTGCGCAAGCTGGAGGCCGCCGTGGCGGAGGGCCGGATCAAGGGCCTGGCGCGCGGCCTCGCCTTTCGGCTGATCGAGGCCGGCGGGGTGCTGGACCGCGCCCAGGTGCGCGCCGAGACCCGCGCGCTGAGCCAGGTGGAGCGGCGCACCCTGCGGGGCCTGGGCGTCAGGCTGGGAGCCTTCTCGGTCTATGCGCCGTCCCTGCTGAAGCCTGAGGCGCGCGCGCTCAGCCAGGCGCTGGCGGCGCGCGAGGTCTCCGGCTGGACCCCGGCTCCCGACAAGGTCTGCCGGCTGCCGCCGCAGGCGTCCTCGTCGCGTACGCTCGCCGCCTTCGGGCTCCGCGCCGTCCGTGGTCTGGCCGTACCCGTCGAGCAGCTGGAGCGGCTGGACGAGCTGATGCGGGCGGGCGCCAGGCAGGGCGGTGGCGTGGTGTTCTCCGACCAGGCCCGCGAAGAGCTCGGCTGGAGCGTCGAGGACGCGCGCGAAATCCTCAAAGGCCTGGGCTTTGCGGCCATCAAGCGGCCCGGCGAGACCCTGGCTTGGCGCCGCCGCTTCGAGCGCGAGTTCGCCGTCGAACACCGCCCCATCCTCGCCCCACACTCCCCGTTCGCCGCGCTTGCCGCGCTGAAGGGCGAGCCGGCCCCGGCGCGCCGTCCGCGCCGCCGCCGCAAGTCCGGGCAATCGCGGCCGTGAACGATGAGGCTTGCCGCGCCGACGTATGGCTGTGGCGCGCGCGCTTCTTCAAGACCCGCTCGCTGGCCGCCAAGTTCGTCGACGAAGGCCGCGTGCGCCTGACCCGCGCCGGCCACGAGAGCCGCCTCGACAAGTGCGCCCGGCCGGTGAAGGTGGGCGACGCTTTGGTCTTCGCGCTCGGCGGCCGGCTGGTCGCGGTGACCGTCGTGGCGGTCGGCGAGCGACGCGGCCCGCCAGGCGAAGCGCGAACGCTCTATTCGCCCTTAGAGATTTCTTCGTAGCGCCAGCCCCGTCGCGGCATTGACAAGCCTGCCACTGGCCGTGAAAAACCCGCGCCCCTACATCTCGGGAATCCCACGGAGTCCTAAAGCACCCGCCATGACCTACATCGTGATGGATCCCTGCATCAAATGTAAGTTCATGGACTGCGTGGAGGTGTGCCCGGTCGACTGCTTCTATGAGGGCGAGAACTTCCTGGCGATCAATCCGGACGAGTGCATCGACTGCGGCGTCTGCGAACCGGAATGCCCGGTCGACGCCATCAAGCCCGACACCGAGGACGACCCCGACGGCAAGTGGCTGCGAATCAACTCCGAATACTCGAAGGCCTGGCCGAACATCACGGTGAAAGGCGAGCCGCCCGCGGACGCCGAAGCTTTCGAACGCGAGACCGGCAAGCTCGATAAATACTTCTCCGAGAAACCCGGCCGCGGCTCCTGAGCGCACCCTGATCGGCAGGGGCGCGACACTCCGCCTGCCGGGGCAAGCCTTTCATTCGGCTTACGTTTGTGTTATGGTGTTACACGACGTGGCGCTCAGGCTCTTCGCCCTGCCCGTCGGCTTAGATGAAACGCCATTCCGGCGCGGTCCATGAGGGATAGCGCGGCGACTGGCGAAGGGTGTCTTTAGAGGTCTACTTCCGCCCCAAATGACGATGCCGCCGTGATCGCTTCGCGGAGAGCATGGCGTTGTCGCTTGGCGCAAATGTGAGTCAGCGGTCCGCGCGCAGTCCGGCCCAGGTTTTTGAGAAGGTGTCACGATGAGCAAGAACGGTCACGATTTCTCGATTGGCGATCATGTCGTCTATCCGGCCCATGGCGTGGGCCAGGTGCAGGGGGTCGAAACCCAGGAAGTCGCCGGTCTGAAGCTCGAAGTCTATGTAATCACCTTCGACCATGAAAAGATGACGCTGCGGGTGCCGACCGCCAAGGCGCGCACCGCCGGCCTGCGGGCGCTGGCCGAGACCAATGTCGTCACCCAGGCGCTGACCACGCTCAAGGGCCGCGCGCGGGTGAAGCGCACCATGTGGTCGCGCCGGGCCCAGGAATACGAAGCCAAGATCAACTCCGGCGACCTGATCTCCATCGCCGAGGTGGTCCGCGACCTGCACCGCGCCGAGAACCAGCCGGAGCAGTCCTATTCCGAGCGCCAGCTCTATGAATCGGCGCTGGACCGCATGGCCCGCGAAGTCGCCGCCATCGAGCGGATCGACCGCGACGCGGCGATCAGCCTGCTCAACCAGTCGCTGGTGAAGCCGCCGGCCGCCGCGGCCGCCTGATCTCCCGACGACGTCGATTTATCGAGACGCCCGGCCTTTGGCCGGGCGTTTTGTTGTCTCCCCCATGGATGGGGAGGCCATCAGTCCGCCTCGGCGCCGGACAGCAGGACCTCTGGCCCAGCGGCCGGGCCCTGGGCCAGCTCGGCGGCCAGGCGATCGCGGTCGAGGTCGCCTTCCCAGCCGGCGATGACCAGGGTGGCCACGCCGTTGCCCACCAGGTTGGTGAGCGCCCGGCAGGTGCTCATGAACCGGTCGACGCCGACCAGCAGGGCCAGCGCCGCGATCGGCAGGTTGGGGATCACCGCCAGCGTGGCGGCCAGCGTGATGAAGCCGGCCCCGGTGACGCCGCTGGCGCCCTTGGAGGTCAGCATGGCGACCCCCAGCAGGGCGGCCTCCTGCTGCCAGCTGAGCGGCGTGTTGGTCGCCTGGGCCAGGAACAGGGTGGCCAGGGTCATGTAGATGTTGGTGCCGTCGAGGTTGAACGAATAGCCGGTGGGCACCACCAGCCCGGTGGTCACCTTGCCGGCGCCCAGCCGCTGCAGCTTCAGCATGAGTTGCGGCAGCACCGTCTCCGACGACGAGGTGCCGAGCACGATCAGGAGCTCGTCGCGGATATAGGCCAGGAACCTGAGGATCGAGAAGCCGGAGACGGCGGCGATGGCGCCCAGCACCCCCAGCACGAAGACGATGGCCGTCAGGTAGAAGACCCCGATCAGCGCGCCCAGCTGGACCAGCGAGGCCACGCCGTACTTGCCGATGGTGAAGGCCATGGCCCCGAAGGCGGCGATCGGCGCCAGCTTCACGATCACCCCGATGATGCCGAAGAACAGCCGGCCGATGTCGTCGATGACCGCGGTGACCTTCTCGCCGAACTCGCCCATCCGCGAACAGGCGAGGCCGGCCAGGATGGCGAGGACCAGGACCTGCAGCAGGTCGCCCCGGGCGAAGGCTCCCACGAAGGCGTCGGGGACCAGGTCCAGCAGGTACTCGGCGAGGCCTGGGCCATGGTGGGCCTTGGTGACGTAGCCCGCGGCGATGGCCGGATCGAGCGTGCGCGGATCGATGTTGAAGCCGCGCCCCGGGTGCAGCACCTCGCCCACCACCAGGCCGATCAGCAGGGCGAAGGTGGAGACCACCTCGAAATAGACCACGGTGCGCAGGCCGAGGCGCCCGAAGGCCTTCAGGTCGCCCATCCGCGCCAGGCCGGCGGTGACGGTGCAGAAGATGACAGGCGCGACCGCCATCTTGATCAGCTTGACGAAGGCGTCGCCGAGCGGCTTCAGCGCCGCCCCGAAGCCGGGCCAAAGCGCGCCGACCAGCACGCCCAGCACCACGCCGATCAGCACCTGGACATAGAGCAGCCGAAGGTAGCGCAAGCCGGTGTCCCCCTCAGGCTTGTGGCGGCCGCGTTTGCACAGGGCCGGCGCGGAGGCTATCACGCGCACCGCGCGGCCCGGTAGCTCAGCCGGATAGAGCAGGGCTTTCCTAAAGCCAAGGTCGGGGGTTCGAGTCCCTTCCGGGCCGCCAGCCACCCAACGAGTTCAGGGCCCTTTGGAGGGAAGCCCCGGATCTATGCCCAACGTCCGAGGATGTCCGCAATCAGGCTCGCAGCGACAAGCACGAGGGCGATCGGCCACACCGCTGTGGAAATCACGGCCAGGACGCCGATCAGAAACAGCTCCCGCCCCCGCATCGGCCAGGCGACGTAGCACCAGCAGACAAGAAAAATGGCCGCCCCCGAAAGGTACAGCCACGATAGTGCTGCCAGCATCTACGAGACTCTCCCCGTTCGAAAGACGCCGGCGCCGGTGTCTTACCTCAGGCGCGGGCCGGGCGTGTCAGGCGCCGCACACCGACCATGTGCCGCCGCGACGCGCGGGCGACCTATTTCGTCTCGGTCGGCGGCGCGACGCTCCCACTGGAGACGTGCTTGAGGAGCTCCAGCACCGCGACCGAGATGTGGTAGAATGAGGTGGCCGGCGCCGGTTCGTCCACGAACGAGCCATCGGGAAGCATCTTGTCGCGCCAGGCGCCGCGGGCCGGAACCTCGAGGTAGCGGGCCAGGCTGTTGGCGGCGCCGAGCGCCTCGCCGGGCTCCCCGAAGATCAGAGCGGCCTTCAGGTATTCCGTCTGCGGCCACAGGCGAGCGGTTGCGTCACGCACCGTGAGGTCGTCCCACAGCACGTTCACAGCCACGCCGCGTCGCCGATCGACCCCCTGGAGGCCCCGTTGGAAGAGGATCCGCGCCGCATGGCGAACCTTGGCCTCGCCCCGGGCGCGGCCCCATCGCTCCAGCAGCCAGGCCCACTCGAACTGGTGGCCAGGCTCCACCCATCGGCCGTCGTCGCCGCCGGCAGGTCGCCAGTCGCCGTCGAAGAACTCGCGAAGGAAGCCGCCGTCGCCGTCGATGAAATGCTTGAGGCCCAGGGCGACGATCTCACCCGCCAATGTCGTCCAGACCGATCCCGGCTCGAGTTCGTCCCAGGCCAGGGCGGCCTCCAGGAGATGCTTCGTCGAGGGGAACCAGGTCTCGTTCCGCGACGACGTCTATGGCTGGGACGCCGAGGTGCTGCGCCAGCTGGACGCGGCGTCGGCGACCTACGCCTGACGCGCCGACCAAGGGTCCTCGGCCGTCAGAAGTGCGGGACGATCTCTTTTCGCAGGTGGCAGCCCCCGGTCCACAGATCGCGGCGCGGCTGCGAGACGATGAACATCCGGTAGCGGATGACCGGGCCGGCCTTGAAGCCGCGCTCGAGCTCTCCGGCCGGCTC
>NZ_JAQGIZ010000199.1 GCF_028290885.1 Phenylobacterium sp. | reverse complement strand
TCTGGCCCATGCCCTTCATCTTGTTGTGGCGCGGGAAGTTCATCAGCATGGCGAAGCTGGCGAACAGCTGCAGGCCCTCGGTGAAGCCGCCGAACATGGCCAGCGTGCGGGCGATGTCGGCGTTCGTGTCGACCCCGAACTGCTGCATGTAATCATGCTTGTCGCGCATGGCCTGGTAGTCGAGGAAGGCCGTGAACTCGCTGTCCGGCATGCCGATCGTCTCGAGCAAGAGCGCGTAGGCGGCGATGTGGATGGTCTCCATGTTGGAGAACGCCGCCAGCATCATCTTGATCTCGGTCGGTTTGAAGACGCGGGCGTAGCGCTCCATGTAGTTGTCGTTCACCTCGAAGTCGCTTTGCGTGAAGAACCTGAAAATTTGGGTCAGCAGATTGCGCTCGCGGTCGTTGAGCTTGGTCGCCCAGTCCTTGCAGTCCTCGCCCAGCGGCACCTCCTCGGGCATCCAGTGGACCTGCTGCTGCTTCTTCCAGAACTCGTAGGCCCAGGGGTAGCGGAACGGCTTGTAGGCCGCCGAGGGGGTGAGCAGGCCGGGCAGGCTGCGGATGTTTGAGGAGGACGGCTGGGTCATCTAACGTGTCCGCGGATCGAGGTTTGCGTCCCTTACCCTGACGCAACATCTTGTGGTCGTAAAGCGTCAGCACGCCGCATGTTGCGGTTATCCACGAGGATGTGATGCGCGAAGGCTATCTGGTCTATGGCGCCGCCGGCTCGGGCTCCACGCCGGTCGAGGCGACGCTGACGCTGCTCGGCGAGCCCTACCGGGTGGTCGAGCGTGCGGTCTGGGAGGATGCGGCGGCGGCGGCCGAGATGGCCAAGGTCAATCCGCTGCGCCAGGTCCCGGCGCTGGTGCTGCCGTCCAACGATTCCGGGGCGGGCGAGCTGATGACCGAGAGCGCGGCGATCCTCATCCACCTGGCCGACAGCCATCCGGGCTCCGGCCTGTCGCCGGCGGTGGATTCGCCGATGCGGCCGCGGTTCCTGCGCTGGATGGCCTATATCTCGGCCCAGATCTACGCCCTCTACTGGATCCGGGACGACATCACGCGGCTGGCCGCCGACAAGGCGCACGAGGCGGTGCTGCGCGAGCGCACGGCCGCCAGGATCAGCGCCTGCTGGACGATGATGGAGCTGCAGGCGCCGCCGGCCGGCCGCTTCATGCTGGGCGACGATATCTCGGTCCTCGACCTTTATCTGGCGGTGGTGTCGCGCTGGGGTCCCCGGCGGAAGGGCTTCTATGCCGCCGCGCCCCGCCTGGGCGAGGTCGTCCGCCACGTGGACGCCGAACCGCGCCTGGCCGCCTTCTGGGCCGAACGGTTCCCGTTCGTGGAGGGGTGGGAAGGTTAGGACGGATCGAGCTCATGACCACAAACTGTCCGTCATGGCCCGGCTTGTCCGGGCCATGACGAGAACTAATTGATGATTTTATTGAGTTTTAGCGCCCCGGCCTGATCGACAGGGAGAAGGCGACCATCGAGTCGTCGCGGGCGTCGACGCCCCAGAGCATGTGGGCGCCCTTCACCTGGCGGTGGATGTAGCCCAGCGAGGTCTGCATCGCGCCCTTGCGCCAGCCGACGCCGAGCTGGGCGTCGCCGATCAGGGTCGAGGTCTGGTCGGTGGTCCAGCCGGCGCGGTCCCAGCCGCCGTCGCCGTGCAGCATGTTGAGGCCCACGGCCCGGCCGCTGGCGGCGGCGAACAGATACCAGCGCCCGCGGTCGCCGAAGGTTGAGCCGTCGCGCACGCCCATCGCGGCCAGGCGGCGGGCGGCGGCGCTGTCGCGCTGCATCAGCCGCAGGGTCGCGCCGGCTTCCGCCGAGCCGCCCAGGTTGGTGACGCCGACGCCGGCGTGCGGCGTCAGGTCGACGCCGAACGTGCGGGTGTCGAAGGCCAGCGCCGCCGGCCAGTCGCGGGTCACGGCGACCTCGTAGGCGTCGGCCTCGTACTGGGCGCGGGCCAGGTCGAGCGGCAGGCCGCCGGGGGTGCGCAGCGCCCCGCCGACGCTGATCCGCAGGGAATCAACCGGCCCGTGGCCCGAGGCGGGCGACAGCTGCACCGCGCCGCTGGTCCAGCGCACCAGGCCGGCGCCGGGCTGGTAGGCCTCGCGCTCGATCAGCCGGCTGATCGGGTCGACGTCGCTGGCCGCGGTCTTCGGCGCGAAGGCCGCGTCGTTCAGCATCGCCACGGCGGCGGTTTCGTCGGCCTGCGCGTCGGGCGCGCGGGCCTGTGTCGAAAGGGCCTGTGTCGAAAGGGTCTGGGCGCCGGCGGAGCTCGCCGCGGCGCAGGTCAGGACGGTGGCCAACAAAGCCAGCGGCCGCATACTCATCTCCCCAGCCCGCAGCTCTACCGGTGTGCCGACGAGCGCTCTATAGCGAAAGTCGCAGACCGAACTGTGGTTCCCCGAGAGCAGCCTAGGGGTGTCCCTACGCTTTCGCGAGTCAAATCTGCGGCAGCAAAAGGCGTGCCACGGAGCCGATGGTGATGACTAGATTTGCGGGCGTCACGCGCCGGGCGCGGCTTAACCTTAGTCGGCCAAGATGAAGCCCAGCTCGCCTACTGGCAGGCCAGGCATTCCTCGTAGTCGGTCTTGGCCTGGCCGCTGAGGTCGACCGCCACCAGCGCCTCGCCGCCCGCGTGCGACGCCCGCTGCACCGACTTCGACCGCAAGTAGTAGAGCGACTTGCACCCCCGCTCCCACGCCTGGAAGTGGAGCATGTGCAAATCCCACTTCTCCACGTCGCCGGGCAGGAAGAGGTTGATCGACTGGGACTGGCAGACTTCGGGCGTCCGGTCGGCGGCGAGTTCTATCACCCAGCGCTGATCGATCTCAAACGCGGTCTTGTAGACGTCCTTATCGTCCTGGGAGAGGACGTCGAGGTGCTGCACAGAGCCCTCGTTCTCCAGGATCGAGTCCCAGATGGCGGGCGTGTTGTGGCCGGTCTGGTCGAGCAGGCGTTCCAGATAGGGATTCCTGACCGCGAAGGTGCCCGACAGCGTCTTGTGGCTGTAGATGTTGGCCGGGATCGGCTCGATGCCGGCCGAGGTCCCGCCGCAGATGATCGAGATCGAGGCGGTGGGGGCGATGGCGAGCTTGTGGGAGAACCGCTCCATCATCCCGCGCTCCTCGGCGTCCGGGCAGGGCCCACGCTCGGCGGCCAGCGTGCGGGAGGCCGCGTCGCACTGGCGGCGCAGGGTCTTGAAGAGCCGCATGTTCCAGCTCTTCGCCAGCGCGCTCTCGAACGGCACGTTCTGCGCCTGCAGGAAGCTGTGGAAACCCATCAGCCCCAGGCCCACCGAGCGCTCGCGCTTGGCGGCGTAGACGGCGTTCTTCATCTCCGGCGGCGCGCGGTCGATGAAGTCCTGCAGCACGTTGTCGAGGAAGCGCATCACGTCCTCGATGAAGGTCGGATGGTCGCGCCATTCCAGGAAGGTCTCGGCGTTGACCGACGACAGGCAGCAGACCGCGGTGCGCTCGACGCCCAGGTGGTCCTTGCCGGTGTGCAGCATGATCTCGGAGCAGAGGTTCGACTGGCGCACCGACAGGCCGAGCTCGCGCTGGTGCTGCGGCATGGCGCGGTTCACGGTGTCGGCGAAGATCAGGTAGGGCTCGCCGGTCTGCAGGCGGATCTCGAGGATCTTCTGCCAGAGCGAGCGCGCATCCACCTCGCGGACCACGTCCTTGGTCTTCGGCGAGCGCAGCCCGAACATGGCCCCGTCGCGCACGGCTTCCATGAACTCGTCCGAGATGCTGATCCCATGATGCAAATTCAACGACTTACGGTTGAAATCGCCGGAGGGTTTGCGGATCTCCAGGAACTCCTCGATCTCCGGATGGTGGATGTCGAGGTAGACCGCCGCCGAGCCGCGGCGCAGGGAGCCCTGGCTGATCGCCAAGGTGAGCGAATCCATCACCCGGATGAACGGGATGATGCCGCTGGTCTGGCCCGCGCCCTTCACCTTCTCGCCGATCGAGCGCACGCCGCCCCAGTAGGTGCCGATGCCGCCGCCGTTGGAGGCCAG
>NZ_JAQGIZ010000186.1 GCF_028290885.1 Phenylobacterium sp. | reverse complement strand
GGCGCGTGGGCCGTGGCCCCGGAGCCGCCGCAGATGGTCTCGTAGTACTGGCGCTGGTCGTCGCCGAAGGTGAAGTTGCTCATCGTCCCCAGGCTGTTGGACATGACGCCCAGCGCCGCATAGAGCGCGTCGACCACGTGCTGGCTGGTCTCGACGTTGCCGGCGACCACCGCGGCCGGCGGGCGCGGGTCCAGCATCGAGCCCGGCCGGGTCAGGATGTTCAGCGGCTCCAGGCAGCCGGAGTTCAGCGGGATGTCGTCGTCCACCAGGGTCCGGAAGACGTAGAGCGCCGCGGCGTCGACGATCGCCGAGGGGCCGTTGAAGTTGGTCGGCAGCTGGTCGGCGCTCCGGGTGAAGTCCAGCGTCGCCTCGCCGGCCTCGGCGTCCACGGTGGTGGTGACGACGATCTCGCCGCCGCCGTCCAAGGGCACGCGGGCTGCGCCGTCCGAGAGCTTGCCGACCGCGCGGCGCACGGCGGCCGCGGCGTTCTGCTGCACGAAGGTCATGTAGCGGGCGACGGCGTCTGGGCCATGGGCGCGGATCATCTCGGAGACCGCCGCGGCGCCGGCCTGGCAGGCGGCGATCTGCGCCTTGAGGTCGGCGAGGTTCTGGTCGGGGTTGCGGGCGGGCCAGGGCCCGGCCGTCAGCGCCGCGTGGGTATCGGATTCCAGAAAGCGGCCCTCGCGCATGATCGGCAGGGCGTCCAGCATGACGCCTTCCTCGTCGATGGTCTTCGAGAACGGCGGCATGGAGCCGGGCTGCACCCCGCCCACGTCGGCATGGTGGCCGCGGGCGGCGACGTAGAAGGTGGGCTGGTCGGCCTGCTCCATGAAGATCGGCATGACCACGGTGATGTCGGGCAGGTGGGTGCCGCCGGCGTAGGGGTTGTTGAGGGCGAAGGCCTCGCCGGGGTGCAGCACCGGATGGCGGTCACGGACGGCGCGGACGCTGGCGCCCATGGAGCCGAGGTGCACCGGCATATGCGGGGCGTTGGCCACCAGGCCGCCGTCGGCGTCGAACAGGGCGCAGGAGAAGTCCAGCCGCTCCTTGATGTTCACCGAGTGGGCGGTGCGTTCCAGCGCCGCGCCCATGGCCTCGGCCACGCCCATGAAGCGGCGGTTGAAGAGCTCCAGGGTGACCGGGTCGGGGCGGTCGAGGGCGATGGCGGCGGTCGACACTGCGGAGGTGCGGGTGAGCCGGATCAGGCCGTCGGCGTGGGCGGCGGCCCGCCAGCCGGGGGCAAGCGCGATCTGGGTGTCGGCGCGGACGATCAGGGCGGGGCCTTCGGCGGCGGTGAGGGTTTCGGCGGGAACGATGGGAGCGTCGTGCCAGGCGCCGTGGGCGAACATCTTCACCGAGTCCTTCTCCCCTTGCGGGAGAAGGTGGGCCGCGAAGCGGCTCGGATGAGGGGTCGCGCCGACGGCGGAGTGCGACCCCTCATCCGTCAGCCTGCGGCTGCCACCTTCTCCCACAAGGGGAGAAGGGGTGGTGCTCGCCTCCGCCTCCACCGCCGCGATCAGGATCGCCCGGTTGGGCTCGATGAAGCCGAAGAGGCGTTGGTGGGCCTGTTCGAACTGGGCCTTGGCGGACGCGAGGTCGCTGAGCGCGACCGGCAGTTCGGCGTCGGCGCTGTCGTAGCGGAGGCGCAGGGTCTGGCGGACGGCGCCGGTCTCCGCGCCCTGCTCGGCCATGGCGGCGCGGGCGGCGGTTTCGACCTGGCCGAGCAGTGCATGGGCGCGGGTCAGGCCGTCTGCGTCGAGCGGGGCTTCGAGGCCGGCTTGGCGGAGCGCGGTGACCTCGGCCTGGCCGATGCCCCAGGCGCTGAGCACGCTGGCGTATCTGGGCGCCAGGATCTCGCGGACGCCCAGCGCCTCGGCGGTCTGGCAGGCGACCTGGCCGGCGGCGCCGCCGAAGGCGGTCAGCGCGTGCTCTCGCGGGTCGAAGCCGCGCTCGGTGGAGATGCGGCGCACCGCCTGGGCCATCTGCTCGACGGCCACGGCGACGAAGCCCTCGGCGGCGGCCTCGACGCTCTCAGCGCCCATCGCCTCGGCGAGATCGGCGAGACGCGCGCGGGCGGCGTCAGGGTCGAGCGGCCGATCGCCCTTGGGTCCGAACACCGAGGGGAAGAACCGCGGGTCGAGGCGGCCCAGCACCAGGTTGGCGTCGGTGACGGTGGCGGGGCCGCCTCGGCCGTAGCAGGCGGGGCCCGGGTCGGCGCCGGCGCTGGCGGGACCGGCGCGGGCGCGCATGCCGTCGAAGGCCAGGATCGAGCCGCCGCCGGCCGCCACGGTCTCGACGTCGAGCATCGGGCTCCTGATCTTGGCGCCGGCCACCTTGGCGGTGTCGCGGCGCTCCAGATGGCCGGCGTAGCGGCAGACGTCGGTGGAAGTGCCGCCCATGTCGAAGCCGAGCACGGCGGCGGCCCGCGCCTGCTCTGCGGTCCGCGCCACGCCCACCACCCCGCCGGCCGGGCCGGACACCACCGCGTCCTTGCCGCGGAAGGCCTCGGCGCGGACCAGGCCGCCGGCCGAGGTCATGAAGTAGAGCGGCGCGCCGGCCACTACGTCGGCTACCCGGCGGACATAGGCCTGCAGGATGGGTGTAAGGTAGGCGTCGGCGATCGTCGTCTCGGCCCGCGGAATAAATCGCGGCAGGGGTGAAACCTCATGGCTCAGCGCGACGAACTGGAATCCGACAGCCTTCGCGATTTCGCCCGCCTGCCGTTCGTGCTCGGGGTTGAGGTCGGCATGCAGGAAGGCGATGGCGGCGGAGGCGTAGCCTTGGGCGGCGGCGGACTTGAGTTTCTCGGTGAGCGCGGCGCGGTCCAGCGGGCGCACCACCGCGCCCTGGCCGTCCAGCCGCTCACGGGCCTCGACGACGCCGGAGTAGAGCGGTTCGGGGCGCACGATGGTCAGCGCGAACAGCTCCGGCCGGGCCTGGTCGCCGATCAGGATCGAGTCCGCGAAGCCTTCGGTGGTGACGAACAGGGTCCTGGCGCCGGCCCGCTCCAGGAGCGCGTTGGTGGCGACGGTGGTGCCCATCTTGATCGATTCGACGCGGGCGGCCGGGAAGGGCTCGCCTGGCCCCGCGCCCAGGATCCGGCGCATGGCCTCCACGGCGGCGTCGGGGTAGGCGGGCGAGGCGGAGAGCAGCTTCAGCGAGGTCTCGGCGCCCCCCAAGGCGCTATTGGCGTTCGGGCCGCCTACGACTTGGCCAATCACGTCGGTGAATGTGCCGCCGCGGTCGATCCAGAAACGCCAGCACCTGTCCAAAACTTAACCCGTTCCGTGATTGTCTTCGGCCGGCCACACTCGTATGGCTGCTTATCCCAATGAGCTTCTGGCGCAAAATAGCCGGCCTCGCCGCGCTCAACCTCGACGAGGCCGAGTGCGACGTCTGTCCGCCCGGGCTGCCCGGCGAGGACCCCGCGTTCTCGACCGCGGTGACGGCGCTGGGCGCTAAGCTCGCCAAGGCGGATGGCGACGCCCGGGCCGGCGAATACGCCGCCTTCTCCGAGGTGTTCCAGCCGGAGCCGGCCAGCGCAGGCAATGTGCGCCGGCTCTATCAGCTGGCCCGCCAGACCACCCGCGGGTTCGAGAGCTATGCGCGGCGGCTGCAGAAGCGCTACCGCAACTGCCCGCAGCTCCTGGAAGACGTGCTGGACGGCCTATTCTTCGTGGCCACCTCCGACGGCGTCGTCACCGCCGACGAACTCACCTACCTGGAGCGGGTTTCCGAGCTGTTCGGCCAGAGCCCGCTGGTGTTCCGGCGGCTGAAGGCGACGCACCTCGGGCCCGAGGCGGGCGACCCCTACGTGGTGCTGGACGTGCCGCACGACGCCTCCGACGCGGACCTGCGTGCCGCCTGGAAGGCGATCCTGTCGGTGTCCCACCCCGACCGCGCCCGCGCCCGCGGCCTGCCGCCGGAGTTCGTCGAGGTGGCCGAGGCCAAGGCCGCCGCGATCAACGCCGCTTTCGACACCGCCATGCGCGAACGCCGGGCGCTGGCGCTGCAGGGGGCGGCATAAGTTCGCAAAACACATCCCCTTGCGGTTGTCGGCGGTTGACGACGGGGACCCTTGGGACAACATAAATGGTTTAAGCCCTGGGCTGAAGTCGGGGGGCCGATGAGGACGCCATGGTGAAAGAGTTCGCCGCCCGTCACGGATCCGCACTCCGCAGCTTGGCTGTGCTTGGCGGTCTGCTCGCAACCATCGCCGCCGTCGTGGTGGGAGCCATTCTCGCGGTGGTGTTCGCCGCCACCGTCGCGGTGATCGCCGTGATGGCCTCGGCCCTGCTCGGGTTCGCCGGCCTGGCGCTTCGCGCCCGCCGCACGGCGCGCGCCCGCAGCGACGGCGTCATCGAAGCCCGCCACCTCGGCGGCCACCACTGGGTGGCCTACGGCTGGAACGAGCCGCGGTAATATCCTTCGCGGGATGAGCGGATCGAGATCGAGTGTGGGCTTGCTCCGCCTGGGCGCCAGCTCTACCGTCATTCAAACAATCGTTCGGAGGACGGCATGATCGGGGTTATCGCGACGCTCAGGATCCAGGAGGGCAAGGGCCCCGAGTTCGAGGCGTTCTTCACCGAGCTCGCCAAGCAGGTCCGCGCCAACGAGGCGGGCAACGCAGCCTACCAGCTGACCAAGAGCCGCACTGAGCCCAACACCTACAAGGTGCTGGAACTCTACAAGGACCAGGACGCGCTGACCCATCACGGCGGCACGGACTATTTCAAGGCCGCCGGCCCGAAGTTCGCCGCGGTGCTGGGCGGCCGCCCGGAGATCGAATACCTCGACGGCGTCGGCTGACCCTCGGCGGTCTGCCATGACCGCCGCGGCCGCCAAAACTCCCGGGCCCGCGCT
Organism: Phenylobacterium sp.; assembly: GCF_028290885.1. Classification (GTDB taxonomy): domain Bacteria; phylum Pseudomonadota; class Alphaproteobacteria; order Caulobacterales; family Caulobacteraceae; genus Phenylobacterium. The sequence goes on along the minus strand of NZ_JAQGIZ010000186.1, from coordinate 30,379 downwards.
CTCCGCCGGTTTCGCCATGATGTGCCTGGGCATGTTCATGGCGATCCTGGACGTGCAGGTGGTGGCGACCTCGATCCCGACCATCGAGCATGCGCTGAAGGTTTCGGGCGACCGCATCTCCTGGATCCAGACCGCCTATCTGATCGCCGAGGTGATCGCGATCCCGCTGACCGGCGTGCTGACGCGGATCCTCAGCATGCGCTGGCTGTTCGTGGCCGCGCTCTCGGTCTTCACCCTCAGTTCGGCCGGCTGCGCGGCGAGCAGCGATTTCGCCACCCTGATCGCCTGGCGGGTGGTGCAGGGGCTGTCGGGCGGGACCCTGATCCCGGCGGTGTTCTCGGCGGTGTTCCTGCTGTTCCCGGAGCGGCGCCAGGCGCTGGCGACCACGGTGGCTGGCGTGCTGGCGGTGCTGGCGCCGACCGTCGGGCCGATCGTCGGCGGCTGGATCACCCAGACCTACAGCTGGCATTGGCTGTTCCTGATCAACCTCGCGCCGGGGATCGTGGCGGCGAGCTCGGCCGCCTGGCTCCTTCCGCGCGAGGCGCCCCGATGGGCCGAAGCCCGAACCCTGGACCTCGTCTCCCTGGCGCTGATGGCGCTGGCCCTGGCGGCGTTGGAGATCGCGCTGAAGGAGGCGCCGCACCGCGGCTGGCTGTCGCCGCCGATCCTGGGGCTGGCGGCGGTGACCGTGAGCGCGGGGACGGCCTTCGTGCTGCGCACCCTGAAGGCGGCTCACCCGCTGGTCGAGCTGCACGCCTTCGCGCGCCGCAGCTTCGCGGTCGGGTGCGTGTTGAGCTTCGTCCTCGGCGCGGGCCTCTTCGGCTCGGTCTACCTGATGCCGGTGTTCCTGGGCGCGGTGCGCGGCTACGGGGCGCTCGACACCGGCAAGGTCATGCTGGTGACAGGCGTGGCCCAGCTCGCCACGGCGCCGATCGCGGTCGCCCTGGAGCGCCGGATCGGGGCGCGCGCCTTGAGCGCGTTCGGCTTTGCGCTGTTCGCGCTCGGCCTGGGGATGAGCAGCTTCGAGACCACCCAGACGGGGTTTGCGCAGATGTTCTGGCCGCAGGTGGTGCGCGGCGTGGCGATCATGTTCTGCCTGCTTCCGCCGACCCGGATGGCGTTGGGACATCTGGCCGACGAGGCGGTGGCCGACGCCAGCGGGCTCTTCAACCTGATGCGCAATCTCGGCGGCGCCATCGGCCTGGCCCTCATCGACACCGTGCTCTACGGCCGCGGGCCGCATCATGCGCAGGCTATCGTAGCCCGGCTGCAGGCCGGCGACACGGCGACGGCTAGGGCGGTGGGCATTCCGCTGGAGCTCTTCGCCTTGCGCGGGTCGGGGCCGCTCGATCCCGGTACGCGCGCCATGCTGCAGCCGATGATCGAGCGGCTGGCCTTCGCGCGGGCGGCCAACGAGGCCTGGGCGATGGCCGCGGCGTTGACCGCGGCGGCGCTGGGGAGCCTTCTGCTGGCGCCGGGACAGCCGAGGTTGAACTCCGGTCCCAGATGATCGTGGGCTCGGGGAGGGGTGATGTATCGAGGCTTTGAAGCAGCGCTTGACGCGGCGGTGGCCGAAGGCCGGATCGCCGGCGCCGTCGCGCTGATCGCCGAGCGGGACGGCGTCACCTACCAGCATGCCGCGGGCCGGCGATCGGTCGGCGCTGCGCCGGCCATGGACCAGGACACGGTGTTCTGGATCGCGTCCATGACCAAGGCGATCGCCGCGGTCGCGGCCCTGCAGCTGGTCGAGCGCGGCAAGCTCAGCCTGGACGGCGACCTCGCGCCGCTGCTCCCGGACCTGGCGGGCCTGGAGGTGTTCGACGGCCTGAACGCTGACGGCACGCCGAAACTGCGGCCCGCAAGGGGCCCGGTGACGCTGCGCCAGCTCCTGACCCACACCTCGGGTTTCGGCTACGGCTGGCTGAACGCCGAGATCGGCGCGTGGCTGATGGCGACAGGCGCGCCCGACGCCGTGAGCGGCCTGCGCTCGGCCCATCGCCAGCCGCTGATGTTCGATCCCGGCCAGGGCTGGGCCTACGGCATCGGCATCGACTGGGCGGGGATCGCCGTCGAGGCGGCCAGCGGCCAGCGGCTCGACGCCTATCTGGCCGAGCATGTGCTCGGCCCGCTGGGCATGACGGACACCGTCTTCAAGCTCTCGGCGGAGCAGGCGGCGCGCAAGGCCGGCATGCATGCCAGGGGACCGGATGGCGCGCCGGTGGCCATTCCGCTCAGCCTGCCTGGCGATCCGGAGGTGCTCTCGGCCGGCGGCGGTCTCTATGCGACGGCGCCCGACTACGGGCGCTTCCTGCGCATGCTGCTGAACGGCGGAGCGCTCGACGGCGCCCGGATATTGTCCGCCGAAAGCATGACCGAGCTCTGCAGGGTGCAGACCGGCGCGCGGCGCGTCGGCGCGCTCAAGAGCGTGGCGCCGACGCTGAGCAACGACTTCGACCCGTATCCCGGCATGCAGACGGGCTGGGGCCTGGCGACGATGATCACGCCCGAGCCATCCCCCGATGGACGCAGCGCCGGCAGCCTGTTCTGGGGCGGGCTCGCCAACTGTTACTATTGGGCCGATCCCAAAGCGGGCAAGGCCGGCCTGATCCTCACCCAGCTGCTGCCGTTCGCAGACCCCGAGACGCTCGGCCTGTTCGCCGCCCTGGAACGCGCTGCCTACGGCCTGGACTAGGTCCTGTATTCATAAGCTGAACGTCGCGGGTGTGGGCGACAAGCGGACACTAGGAACGACCGAGATGGGCGGAAAGGGGACGCTACTCTCCTTCAATCGCGCTTGGCGCGCTGTTGCATCACCCGCAGGCGACCTCGGGAGCGTCCGCTCCTGCTAAAGATGCTCGAGCGCGAGCTGTCGCACAAAGGGTCCGTTGTTAGCTGGACGACACCTTGTAGAGTGGACCCATGGCGCTCAAACGGATGGACAACGTAGGAATCGTCGTCGACGACCTCGAAGGGACGATTGATTTCTTTCGCGAGCTCGGCCTCGAGCTCGAAGGGCGGGCCACCATCGACGGAGAATGGGCCGGACGTGTCACTGGGCTGGGCGATCAGCGCGTCGAGATCGCCATGATGCGCACGCCGGATGGCCACGGCCGGGTCGAGCTCTCCCGCTTCCTCACGCCGCCTGCCGTCGCGGATCACCGCAACGCTCCGGTGAACGCTCTAGGCTACCTCCGCGTCATGTTCGCCGTGGACGACATCGACGAGACGCTTGAAAGGCTCCGCAAGCGCGGCGCGCAGCTCGTAGGAGAAGTCGTCCAGTATAAAGACGCGTATCGGCTCTGCTACATCCGCGGGCCTGAAGGGCTTCTCATCGGACTCGCCCAAGAACTCAGCTGAGCGCGATACGAAGGCAATGACGAAGAGCGATGTCGCCACTTGTCGCTGACTCAAACCAGCGGGCATCGTCTAGCCCCCATGAGCGGAACTTGCGAAGGTCCGGGGAGGGTCGCGTCCGGTCCTTGGCTGGGCGCCGGAATGCGGACGTCCCGAATGACTGTGCAGGGTGGAAACCGGAAGTTGGAAGTCGGCCACCGACCTTCAGGGCGTGGGCCTGATCATTCCGACTCTCAGCTCCGATGCGACATACACACAGACGTTGTCCGCAAACAGCCGACCATTCGCTACGCCCAGCGCCAGCTTGCCGCGCCGGACCTGCCGCATGCTCACTTCATAGCGCACCATCCGAGTCTCAGGCGTAACGTCACCTCGAAACCTGACCTCACCCACACCGACGGCGCGTCCCTTACCCGGTGAACCCGACCAGCCCAGCCAATAGCCGAGGACCTGCCACATGGCGTCCAGCCCAAGGCAGCCGGGCATGACCGGGTCGCCAGGAAAGTGACAACCAAAGAACCAAAGGTCCGGGGTGATATCCAACTCGGCGACGATGTCGCCCTTGCCAAATTCACCGCCGTCAAGGCTCAGCTTCGTGATCCGGTCCATCATCAGCATTGGCGGAGCCGGCAGTTGCGCATTGCCGGGACCGAAATAGCCACCCCGGCCGGAAAGGATCAGATCGTCCTTTGTGTAGTGGGACTTCGGCGTGTGAAACTCGTGCGGATCAGCCATTTGCGTCGCAGTTCCCTCCTGAATTGAGCACTGGATGTTTGCAGTCAGGCGACCCGGCCGCCTGTGCTCTGGGTCGCGACCTGCGTTGCCGGCAGGCGCAATGCGCCCGCGACAAAGACCCAGATCTTGTCAGTCAGCTCGGCGCGGTCGGGGCGATGGCTACTCATCAGCGCGCCGATTAGCGCCTGGCGGATACCGCCAATCATCAGAGCGATCGTGAGGCGCGGATCGAGGTCGGCGGGAATGACGCCGTCGCGCTGGCCCGCCCGCAAATTATGTGCGCCCGCAGTCAGCTGCCGTTTGGTGAAGGCCTGTTCCACATCGAGGACTTCGACCGCGCGGCTTAACGCGCCAACTACTAGCGGCGCAAACGGATGGTCGTAATGGAATGAGATGTAGGCGGCGATCCGCTCTTTCTCGCGGCCCGCCCAATCCGACGAAGTCAGCTTCGAGGGGCTGAATGCTGCTTCTTCCAGCCGGTTGTAAAACCCTTCGACCACAGCAGCGATCAACCCCGCCTTTGATCCGAAGTGGTGGTAGGCCAGCCCGACCGAAACCTTGGCCCGCTTCGCGACCGCCTGCATCTCCAACAGGCCATGACTATGGATGAGCTCCTCCTGAGCGGCGCGGATCAATCGTTCCGGTGTGCCGATCCTCGTCGCGGTCATGGTCGGTCCTGGGATTGAATTGAATTCAATTTAGTCCGATGGGTCTGGCAACTGCAAGCGCCAATACCGGCGTTAGCTTCCACGCGCTCCTAGCAAGCAGTGCTTGGCAGGGTGAAGATCACCGGCCGTGCGAATTCAGGAGGATGCCGTCTTGATGAACGTCGTCCGTGCTCAACCGGCGCTTCGCCCGGCCTCTGACGCTCCGGCCAACTTCCGCTTAGGGTCGTCTCCCGCCAGAAGCCCCTGGCCGGGAAGCGGACGTTCGTGCCTGCGCCACGCCCAGGGCCAGAAAAGCAGACGCGGCGGACGGCAGGACGGGGTGGGGAGGAGATTTAATATTCCCTCTCATGGAAGCGGAGCCACAGTGCCTATCTCAAGGGGTTTCCATTCGGCTTCTCCGGAAATCGCGACGACCGTTAGTCTGGTCGGCGGTCCACCTCGCATCTTTACGGTGCGGCGCTCGAAACCGCTGATCGAGTTGATCGAACGGCTGACCTTGTCCCGGAGTGTAATCGTCACCTCGCCCGAAGGACTCCATGTAGCTTCTATGTCTACCGTTTCGTCGAGATCGAACGTCGACACGAAAACGCCGCCAGCCAAAGTGCTCTTTTCGCTGTGGTCCGCCTCCTCGGTGAGCAGTGGGACGAGCACCTTGGCCCCAGGCTTTGTGAACGCCTGAAACATCACCGTGTCCTCCGAGTTGGCTAATGATAGTCCAAACGTTGGACTTCTTCCGGCTCCCAAACGTCGAACTGTCAGCTTTGCTCGCACTGCGTTGGCACTACTCAGATGGTCCAGTTGCCACGTTGAGATGGAGTTATCGGGTGAGTCCTGGTCGAGCACGTAGGAACCGTTAGGGGCTGTGTTCATTGAGCTCGATTGCTCAGCTGCTGCCAAAAACGTGGGAGAGGCGAGAGTCGCCAACGCGACGCACAAGAAAGTTCGCTTCATTCTTTCTTTTCCACCCGAGACTGGCATTGGGCAGATTGCTGCGGTGACCCGCGCTCCATGTCCAGAGCTGGGCGAGCACACTGACATAACGTCCGAAACGGGGTGACATCCGGTCGTGAGTCATCTTGCCAGCAAGCGGACTCGTCGATTGGCCGGGTGGGGTGGGAAGCGGACATGATGGTGATAAGGTGCAACCCATGAGGGCCGAACGGAAGCCAGATCCCAGCCCCGCCGACATCGAGTGCGCCTGGATGAAGCCGCGTCCACAGCCAGTGGATGCACCCCCCGGCTACGTGCGTTCCATCTACCGCTGGCAGCGTACGAACTGGCGCTTCATGAAGGTCCTCATGGTGCTCTGGTTCGGAGTTGTCGGGCTGATCACCCTGTCGGCGGCAGTGGACGTGATCGCCGGATTGGGGTGGGGCTATCAAGCCAAGGACATCGGCGGCGGCCTCCTGATGATCGCGCTAGGCGGGCTGGCCATTCCCGTGTTCTGGGTCATCAAGACCCTGGTTGTTTCCATCACCCGCGGGATTTACGGGCCGGAGCCCGGCACCGACGAGACATAAGAGCAAGGTCCGCTACGGGTCGTCTCCCGCCAGAAGGCCCTGACCGAGAAGCGGACGTTCGCGCCTGCGCCACACCCAGGGCCAGAAAGCAGACGCGGCGGACGGCAGGAAGGGGTGGTTGGCGGACGTTCATTCGTGTCAGCTCCTGCGAGCGCGACGCCACCGGATATATGCATATCGCCAGGTCGGTGTGCCAAAATCTGGATCGTTCGAGTCCAGCAGCATCGGGTCGAACTTCTCTGGTAAAGGCTTGTTCTGAGATACCTTCTGGGCGACGACGCGAGCATCATCAGAAGGGGATCGCAGCAGATATTGCGCCACGATGACCCACGACAGCAGGGCCATGATGGCGGCAACTGCTAACAAAACCTCATAGGTGTTGCCATGTCTGGATAGATGTAGCGGCTCAACAATCCGTCGCGTCGCGTCGGGCCAAGCAATGCTCCCCGCCATCGCCAACGTGCAAACCGCCGCAACCATCGCAACACGAGTTGCGTCGCGGATTTTGAGGTCCTGATACTTCATGCAGGTCTTTCGAGGGAGAGCGGGAGTGTTGGAAGCTTAGCTTTCCGGCGCTGGAGTCCGCAATGGGTCGAAAACAGGCATTCGCGCTCGGTCGTGAAGCGGACGCGCGCTCCCAGCCGGCCTCGGGGATTGGCTTGGGAGTCAGGCGCGTATGGATCCCCGGCGCAAGGCCGGGGATGACGACCAGAAGAGGATGGATCGGTGGCCCCAGCCCCCGCTAAGCCGCCACCTTTTCCCGCGCCTTCACCTTCGCCGGCCTCGGATTCGAGAACTCCAGCGTCCCGTCCTCCAGCTTGGCATACTTCAGGCTCATCAGGTCCAGCGCGTAGTTCTGGTGCAGTTTCCAGGGGGCCTTGGAGCCCTGCTTGGGGAACTTCTCCATGGCCCGCTTGACGTAGCCGGAGGTGAAGTCGAGCCAGGGCTGGCGTTCGATGTCCGGGTCGTGGTTGCGCGGAGTGGCCTGGCGCAGGCCCGTTCGCGCCATGTGATTCAAGAGGCGACAAACGTACTCGCAGGTCAGGTCGCACTTCAGCGTCCACGAGGCGTTGGTGTAGCCGAACGCCGAGGCCAGGTTCGGCACATCCTCGTACATCATGCCCTTGTAGGAGAGCGTCTTGCCCGGATCGACGGCGCGGCCGTCGACGGTGATCGCAAGGCCGTTCATCACCTGCAGGTTCAGGCCGGTGGCGGTGACGATGATGTCGGCGGCAAGCTCGGCGCCGGACTTCAACCGGATGCCCCTTTCGGTGAAGGTCTCGACGTGGTCGGTGACCACGTCGGCGCGGCCGGCCTTGATCGCCTCGAAGAGGTCCGCGTCGGGCACCAGGCACAGCCGCTGGTCCCAGGGGTTGTAGCTGGGCGTGAAGTGCTTGCCGACGTCGTAGTCGGGACCGAGCTGGGCGCGGACCATGTCGATGATGTTCTTCTTCACCGCCTCCGGCTTGTTGCGCGCCAGGCGGAAGAACCACATGCCGAACAGCACGTTGCGCCAGCGGATCAGGCCGTAGGCGAGCATGGCCGGCAGCCATTTGCGCAGCCGGTTGGCCATGGCGTCCTCGGCGGGCCGGGAGACCACGTAGGTGGGCGAGCGCTGCAGCATGGTGACGTGGGCCGCGGTCTCGGCCATCGCCGGGACCAGGGTCACCGCCGTCGCGCCGGAGCCGATCACCACCACGCGCTTGCCGGCGTAGTCGAGGCGCTCCGGCCACTTCTGCGGATGGATGACTTCGCCCTTGAAGCGCTCGGCGCCCGGGAACTCCGGCGTGTAGCCCGCCTCGTAGCTGTAGTAGCCGCCGCAGAGGAACAGGAAGTTGGCGGTGATCCGCACGGTCTGGCCGTCGCTGCGCAGGGCCTCGACGGTCCAGGCGGCGTCCTGGCTCGACCAGGCGGCGGAGGTCACCTGATGGCCGTAGCGGATGTGCCGGTCGATGCCGTGGTCGCGGGCGGTGTCGCGCACGTACTTCAGGATCGACGGGCCGTCGGCGATCGCCTTGGCCTCGCGCCACGGCTTGAAGGCGTAGCCCAGGGTGTACATGTCGCTGTCGGAACGGATGCCGGGATAGCGGAACAGGTCCCAGGTGCCGCCGATGGCCTCGCGGCCTTCCAGGATCACGTAGCTGCGGCCGGGCGCGCTCGCCTGCAGGTGCCAGCCGGCGCCGATGCCTGACAGGCCCGCGCCCACGATCAGCACGTCGAAGTGTTCGTTCGCCATCGGATCTCCGCCGCGCTCTTAAGTAAACATTGATCACATATTTCGCCCGGAAACTCCACTCGCTCCTTCTCCCCTTGTGGGAGAAGGTGTCGACCGAAGGGCGACGGATGTGGGGTTTTGCTCCGCTATCGGCGCGATCCCACGCTCGGATCGGTTAGGGCTTTCGACCCCACATCCGACCTGCGGAGTTTATCCTCGGGTCGGCCTTCGGCCGAGCCCGGGGGCAGGCCACCTTCTCCCACAAGGGGAGAAGGACGCTCATCACAGAGCAGGCGCGCCGTCGCCGCGCGACCGTTAATCTATTCGACTTCAAGAGGCGCCGTGTCGGATACTCAACCTCAGTGATTCGGATGGCGGGACCATGCGTCGGCTCACCCTTGGGCTCCTCTGCGCAACCTATCTCTGCCTGTCGCTGATCGTCGCGCTCACGCTGTGGCGGAACGGCGGCGGCTGGGGCGCCGGCGTGGCCGCGCTGGTGGGCGGGCTCGGGCTGTGCTTCGCCTTCCACGGCCTGATCGCACGCGCCCTGGAGACCGGCGCGATCAGGAGCGACATCGAGACGGTGCGCGAGGCGCACGCCATCCTGCTTACCCAGGTCGAGGCGCTCGACGCCCGGCTCGGCGAGGTGCTGGAGACCGTCAACGACGACGCCCACCGCTCCGAGGTGCTGCTGGACGAGGTCCACATGCTGGAGGACCTGGTGCAGCGCATGCAGCATCGGCTGGACGAGCAGGGCGAGGCGCCGGCGTTCCCCGCCCGCCTGGGCGGTAACGCCCACCAGTCGAACGGCCTCCTGGAAACCGTCCGCGAGGCGCTCACCGAGAACCGCGTCGACCTCTACCTGCAGCCGGTCGTGGCCCTGCCGCAGCGCCGCACCCAGTTCTACGAGAGCTTCTCGCGGCTGCGCGACGAGACCGGCCGGGTGATGATGCCGGCCGAGTACCTGGCGGTCGCCGAGCCCGGCGGGCTGATCACCGCCATCGACAACCTCCTGCTGTTCCGCTGCGTGCAGATCGTGCGGCGCCTCGCCAAGCAGGAGCGCAAGATCGGCATCTTCTGCAACGTCTCGATGGCGAGCCTGGCCGACGAGAGCTTCTTCCCGCAGTTCCTCGACCTGCTCACCGCCAACCGCGACCTTTCCGGGGCGCTGATCTTCGAGATCGGCCAGGCGGCGTTCGACGCGCGCGGCTCGGTGGAGGCGCGCAACATGGGCAAGCTCGCCGACCTCGGCTTCCGCTTCAGCCTCGACAAGGTCACCGACCTCGACCTCGATCTGCAGGACCTCGCCCGCTCCGACGTGAAGTTCCTCAAGATCGGCGCGCAGATGCTGCTGGAGGAACTGACCGAGATCGACGGCCGCCTGGTGCTGCGCTCGCTCCCCGACCTCGCCGCCGAGGACTTCACCACGCTCACCCGCCGCTACGGCGTCGAGGTGGTCGCCGAAAAGGTGGAGGCCGAGAAGCAGGTGGTCGACATCCTGGAGCTCAACATCGGCTTCGGCCAGGGCCACCTGTTCGGCGAGCCCCGCGCCATCAAGGAAGCCGTGCTGAGCGAGGCCGGCCCGCCCCCGGCGCTGGCCCGCGAGCCCTTCCCCCGCCGGGCCTTCGGTTAGACTCAAACCCCAGAACGCCAGTCACGGCGTCGGAGCACGCTCATGCTTGATCGCCGTCAACTGCTGTCCGCCGGAACTGCGGCCGCCGCGCTCGCCTTCGCACCGGGAGCCAAGGCCGCGTCCGGAGAATCGGCCCGGCTGACGGCGCTGCTCGACGCCATCTTCCAGGAAGGCCTGGAGCGGCAGCCGGAGAACGCCACCGAGCTCGGCCTCGACAAGGGCGCCAATGCGCCGCTGAAAGCCCGGCTGGAGGACGTCTCCGCGGCGGGCATGGCCGCCGAGCGGGCCGCCAACCTGAGCGTCATCCGGCGGCTGAAAGGCATCGACCGCGCCAAGCTCAGCGGCATGGACGCGGTCAACTACGACACGGTGCTCTATGTGGCCGAGACCACCCAGCCGCTGCTCGACCTCGACCTGGGCGGGCGCGACGGCTTTTCGCCGTCCTGCTACGTGCTGTCGCCGATCGCCGGCGCCTACCAGCGGATGCCGAACTTCCTCGACGAGAAGCACACCGTCGCCACGGCGGCGGACGCCGACGCCTATCTGGCGCGCCTCGACGGCTTCGCCACCGCCCTCGACCAGAACACCGAGCGCTTCCATCACGACGCCGGCAAGGGCGTGGTTCCGCCGGATTTCCTGCTGGACACCACCCTGGGCCAGCTCGCGGCGCTGCGGACCACCGGCGCCAATTCCGACCTCGTGAAGTCCCTCGACCGCCGCGCGCGGGCCAAGGGGCTGGGCGAGGCCTATGGCCGGAAAGCGGCCCAGCTCTATGACGCCAAGATCGGCCCCGCCCTGGATCGGCAGATCGCCGCGCTGAAGCAGGTCCGGCCGGCCGCGGTCCATGACGCCGGCGTCTGGCGCTTCAAGGACGGCCCGGCCTTCTACGCGGCCAACCTGAAGTACACGACCACCACCGACATGACACCGGAGGAGGTGCACAAGCTGGGCCTCGACCAGGCGCAGGAATATGGGGCGCGCCTCGACGTGCTGTTGCGCAAGCAGGGGCTGACCCAGGGCACGGTGGGCCAGCGCATCCAGCAGCTCTACAAGGACCCCAGCTACTACTTCCCGAACACCGACCCGGGCCGCGCCCAGCTGCTCGCCTACCTGCAGGACCGGCTGGTGCAGGTGAAGGCGCGGCTGCCCACCATGTTCCACCGCCTGCCGACCCAGGCGATCGAGGCCAAGCGCGTGCCGCCGGCCACCCAGGACGGCTCGCCGCTGGCCTATTCCGAAAGCGCGCCGCTCGACCGCTCGCGGCCCGGCTGCATCTATTTCAACCTGAAGGACACGGCCGAGTGTCCGAAGTGGAACCTGCCCTCGACCCTCTATCACGAGGGCCTGCCGGGCCATCAGCTGCAGGGCGGCCTGGCGCAGGAGAGCCAGGGCATCCCGATGCTGCGCAAGAACATGTACTTTTCGGCCTACGGCGAAGGATGGGCGCTCTACGCCGAGCAGCTCGCCCAGGAGCTCGGCATGTACGAGGACGATCCGCTGGGCGAGATCGGCTGGCGCAAGGCCCAGATCTTCCGCGCCGGCCGCTGCGTGGTCGACACCGGCATGCATTCCATGCGCTGGAGCCGCGAGCGGGCCATCGAATATCTGATGGGGCTGGACGGCGACGCCGAGGGCTCGACCACGCGGGAGGTGCACCGCTATTGCGCCATCCCCGCCCAGGCCTGCAGCTACAAGATCGGCCACACCTTCTGGAACCAGCAGCGGGACCGGGCGAAGGCGGCGCTGGGACCCAGGTTCGACCCCAAGGCCTTCCACGACGCAGGCCTCATGTCAGGCGCCATGCCGCTCGATGTGCTGGCCTCGGCGATCGGCGGCTACATCGCCTCGGCCAAGGCCTGATCCGGTCAGGCGTCCCGGCACATTCCGCCGATCACCTGCCAACCGGACACCGTCCGGATCCAGGAGTGCGTGAAGGCGCGCACACGCCGCTTCAGCGAGCCGTCAGGCTGCGGCGCCTGATCCGTCGCGCGGTAGTAGACGACGATGAGGTCGCGACCGCCGGTCGCTGCGCGCTGGTCCAGGTCCGGACTATCCGGTCCCATCTTCAACGTGCTGACCGAAATCCAGGACTTCGGTCTGGGCGCATCCTGGCCACAGGGCCAGCCGATGAATTCCTCGTGGAAGAGGCTTCGGTAGGCGGTGTCGTCGTGCGCGGCCACTGCCGACCAGTAGCGCCCCTCCAAGGCCCACACCGCCGCGACGTCGCCGGACGCCGCCGCAGCCGACACGGACCCCGCGGGCCACAGCGCGGCCGCGCAGGCCAAGGTCGCAACGAAATTGCGCATGATCCATCGCCCCCGATTGCGCCCGTGCGCAGGATCCTAGCACGGGGCCGTCTGGCCCACGAGCACGACGGCTCGCCAAACGCCGTTGACCGCGGAAGGCGACCCCGCTACCGCCGCCCGATGACCGCTCCGAAGCTTGCCGCCGGCCTCTCCCAGCTCTCAGCCGACTACGACACCCTGCTCTGCGACGTCTGGGGGGTGATCCACAACGGACGCGAGAGCTTCCCCGCGGCCTGCGCGGCGCTGGCGCGGTATCGGGCCCAGCGGGGGCCGGTGATCCTGATCTCCAACTCGCCGCGTCCGGCCGGCCCGGTGATCGAGCAGCTGGACGGCCTGGGCGTGCCGCGCGAGGCCTGGAGCCAAATCGTCACCTCCGGCGACGCCACGCGGCTGCTGCTGGCCGAGCGCGCGCCGGGGCCCGCCTGGCTGATCGGCCCGGACCGCGATGCGCCGCTTTACGAGGGCCTGGGGATCGAGGCCTCGGACCTGGACCACGCCCGCTTCATCTCGGTGACCGGCCCCTACGACGACGAGAACGACGAGCCCGCCGACTACCGCGACCGTTTCTGCGCCGCCATCGAGCGGGACCTGGAACTCATCTGCGCCAACCCGGACATTGTCGTGCAGCGGGGCGACAAGCTGATCTACTGCGGCGGGGCGCTGGCCCAGCTCTACGAGAGCCTCGGCGGGCGGGTGACCATGGCCGGCAAGCCTTATCCGGCGATCTACGGCCTGTCGCTGGCGCAGGCCGAGGCCGCGCTCGGACGGCCGCTGGACGCCCGGCGGGTGCTCTGCATCGGCGACGGCCTGCCCACCGACATCCGCGGCGCCAATGCGCGCGGGCTGGACGTGCTGTTCGTGGCCAACGGCATCCACGGCGGCGAAACGGTGGGTCCGGAAGGCCTCAACGTCCCCGCCGTCGAGGACCTGCTGCGCCAGGAGGGCCTCTCCGCCACCTACGCCATCGCCGACCTGGTCTGGTGAGCCGGCGCGTTCGCCTTTAAGTGAAGCCGCGAAGCTAAGAGGATCGACTGGTGCTGGGGCTCTATTTCGACGAACTGAGCGTGGGACAGTCGGCGGAAACCACCCATGTGGTGGGCGCCGCCGACATCGAGGCCTTCGCCGCGGTCTCCGGCGACTTCAATCCGGTGCACATGGACGAGGCCTACGCCAGGACCACCACCTTTGGCGGGCGGATCGCGCACGGCATGCTGGCGGCGGCCTACATCTCGGCGGTGCTGGGCAATCACCTGCCCGGGCCGGGCGCGATCTACCTCTCGCAGTCCCTGCGTTTCCGCCGGCCGGTGAAGATCGGCGATCCGGTCACCGCGCGGGTGACGGTCAAGGCGCTGGACGCCGCCAAGGGCCACGCCACCTTCGAGACCGCCTGCCTGGTCGGCGGCAAGACGGCGGTCGACGGCGAGGCGCTGATCATGGTCCCTCGCAGGGGCGCACCCCCGAAATCATGAGGCGGCTTAGAGTCATCCGCGGCTGGAAGGACCTGCCGGCCGGCGACCGCGGGGCGGCTGTGGCCATGGGCAGCTTCGACGGCGTGCACCGCGGCCACCAGAAGGTGATCGCGCTCGCCGCCAAGGCCGCGGGCGAGCACGCCTGCCCGCTCGGGGTGATCACCTTCGATCCGCATCCGCGCGTCTATTTCCGCCCCGACGAGCCGGCCTTCCACCTGATGAAGCCCGACCAGCAGGCGCGCGCGCTGGAGGCGCTGGGCGTCGACGTGCTCTACGTCCTGCCGTTCAGCCCTGAGTTCGCCCATCTGACCGATCGGGAATTCGCCGCAGAGGTGCTGCACAAGGGCCTGGGCGCGCGCCACGTGGCGGTGGGCTTCGACATCACGTTCGGCTGGGGCCGCACGGGCAGTCCGGCCACCATGCAGGCCTATGGCCAGGAGATGGGCTTCGGCGTCTCGGTGGCCGGGCCGGTGGCAGACCGCTCCGGCGAGAAGTTCTCCTCGACCGCGGTGCGTGAGGCCCTGCGCAACGGCCATCCGGAAGCCGCGGCGAAGATCCTCGGCCGCCCCTTCGCCATCGAAGGCGCCGTGCAGCGCGGCCGCCAGCTCGGCCGCAAGCTGGGCTACCCCACGGCCAATGTGGCGCTGGACGACTATGTGATCCCGAAGTTCGGGGTCTACGCCACCCGCACCCGCCTGCCGGACGGGCGGCGGGTCCCCGGCGTCGCCAACCTCGGCATCAACCCGACCATCGAGGGGATCCGCGCGCCCCTGCTGGAGGTCTGGCTGTTCGACTTCGACGAGGACATCTACGACCAGGTGATCGAGACCGACCTGATCGCCTTCCTGCGCCCGGAGCTGAAGTTCGACAGCCTGGACACCATGACCACCCAGGTCATGAAGGACGCCACGGCCGCCCGGGACCTGCTGCTGCCCCCGCTGGACTGATCGCCGAAAGCAGAACCAGGCGCCCGAACGTGCGTTCTGTTCCTCGACGACCAGGCTTCGGAGCGGATCGAGGCGCCCGCAGCCGCACGCGTTCGAAGGACATCCGGAATGAAACCGCTCACATGGGCCGCCGCGGCGGCGTCAGGCCTGTTGACGCTCTCAGCCGCCGTCCCCGCCGACGCCTGGCCTGTGCCTTACGACGAGTTCTACGGGCCGGTGATCGAGTCGGAGCCGTACTACTTCTGGGGTAGTCGCCGGTACTGCTGGTACTTCGACGGCTGGCGGGGTCCGGGCTGGTACTGGTGCGGTTACGGCGCGCGCTATGGCTACGGCTGGGGCGGCGGATGGGGCTGGCACGGCTGGCGGTACGGCGGCCACCGCTATCGCTACGCTTATGGCGACGGCGGCTACGGCGGCTACGGTCGCTACGGTGGCTACAGCGGCTACGGTGGCGGCCATGGCGGCTACGGCGGCCACAGCGGCTACGGAGGCGGCGGTTTCCACGGCGGCGGAGGTCACGGCGGCGGCGGATGGGACCACGGCGGCGGCGGAGGTCACGGCGGCGGCGGTGGATGGAGCCACGGCGGCGGCGGAGGTCACGGCGGCGGCGGCGGATGGGGCCACGGCGGCGGAGGCGGACATGGGGGCGGCCATGGGGGTGGCGGCCACGAGGGCGGCGGTCACGGCGGCGGCGGTCACCATCACTGAGCCCGCCTGGGACGTACGCCAGCAAGCCGCGACGATCCACCCACTGCTGAAGCTTGGGTTCCGCGCGCCTCTCTGTTAGAGCCTCAGCCCCATGACTTCGGTTCGGACGAGCTTGCGAATTATCCGCCCGGCGTGACGCTGCCGGACGAGATCGTCTCCGCGCGCGCCGGGTCTGCCCCGCACCTCGAAACCTCCGGACCACGTTGGAAAGTCCCATGGCCGACGACGCCGACAAGCCTGCCGTTCACGCCCGCGAAGGCGGGGGGCGCGACTATCGCGAAACCGTCTCCCTCCCCGACACGCCGTTCCCCATGCGCGCAGGCCTGCCGCAGAAAGAGCCGCAGATCCTCGAGGCCTGGGCCAAGGCCGACCTCTACAACACCATGCGCAAGGCCCGGCAGCACGCCGGCGCGCCGCTGTTCGTGCTGCACGACGGGCCGCCCTACGCCAACGGCGCGATCCACATCGGCCACGCCCTGCAGAAGACCCTGAAGGACTTCGTCGTCCGCTCGCGGTTCCTGCTGGGCTTCGACGTCGACTACGTGCCGGGCTGGGACTGCCACGGCCTGCCGATCGAGTGGAAGGTCGAGGAGGAGCTGCGCGCCAAGGGCCGGCGCAAGGACGAGGTCTCCAGGGCCGAGTTCCGCGCCCGCTGCCGCGAGTACGCCGCGCACTGGATCGACGTCCAGATGCAGGGCTTCAAGCGCCTGGGCGTGATCGGCGACTGGGAGCACCGCTATTCGACCATGGACTACGGCAGCGAGGCCGCGATCGTGGCCGAGTTCCACAAGTTCGTGATGTCCGACCAGCTCTACCGCGGCTCGAAGCCGGTGATGTGGAGCCCGGTGGAACGCACCGCCCTGGCCGACGCCGAGGTCGAGTACCACGACCACGTCTCGCCCACGGTCTGGGTGAAGTTCCCGGTGGTCGAGGGCTCCGACGCGGCCCGCAACGCCAGCGTGGTCATCTGGACCACCACGCCCTGGACCATCCCGGCCAACCGGGCGGTCAGCTACAACCCCGACATCGCCTATGCGGTCTATCAGGTCGAGGCGATGGAGCAGGGTCTGGAGTTCGAACCCTGGGCCAAGGCGGGCGACCGGCTGGTCCTCGCCGAGAAGCTGGCCCCCGAGGTCATGGCGGCCGCAAAGGTCGCCGGGTTCAAGAAGGTCGAGGCCGTCGACTGCGAGGGCATGGTGCTGGAGCATCCGCTGGCCGCGCTCGACAGCGGCTACGGATTCCAGGTCCCGATGCTGGCCGGCGACCACGTCACCGACGACGCCGGCACGGGTTTCGTCCACACCGCGCCGGGCCACGGCGCCGACGACTACGCCGTCTGGCTGGCCCATGGTCATCGCGACATCCCCGAGACCGTCGATCCGGACGGCGCCTACTACCCGACGGTGCCGCTGTTCGCCGGCCTCAAGGTGCTGGAGACCGAGGGCAAGCATGCTGGTCGTTTTGGTCCCGCCAACGCAGCGGTGATGGACAAGCTGATCGAGGCCGGCCACCTCCTGGCCCGCGGCCGGCTGGCGCACTCCTATCCGCACTCCTGGCGTTCCAAGGCGCCGGTGATCTTCCGCAACACCCCGCAGTGGTTCATCCGCATGGACGAACCACTGGAGGACGCCGCTCACGCCGGTCGCACCCTGCGCGAGACGGCGCTGGAGGCGATCGAGGCGACGGCCTTCTACCCCGAGCCCGGCAGGAACCGCATCCGCGCCATGGTCGAGAGCCGCCCGGACTGGCTGATCAGCCGCCAGCGCGCCTGGGGCTCGCCGCTCGCGATGTTCGTGGACAGGGAAAGCGGCTATCCGCTGCACGACGCGGACGTCAACGGCCGGATCGTCGAGCTGATCCGCACCGAGGGCGCCGACGCCTGGTTCACCCGGCCGGCCTCCGACTTCCTCGGGCGCCTCGACCCTGAGCGCTACGAGAAGATCGAGGACATCCTCGACGTCTGGTTCGATTCAGGCTCGACCCACGCCTTCGTCCTGGAGGGCCGCCCCAACACCCATTGGCCCGCCGACCTCTACCTGGAGGGCTCCGACCAGCACCGCGGCTGGTTCCAGTCGAGCCTGCTGGAGAGCGCCGGCACACGGGGCCGCGCGCCCTATGACGCGATCCTCACCCATGGCTTCACCATGGATGAGAACGGCGAGAAGATGTCCAAGTCCAAGGGCAACACGGTCGACCCCGAGCAGGTGATCCGCGAGTCCGGCGCCCAGATCATCCGGCTGTGGGCGGCGATGATCGACTATTCGGACGACAGCCGCATCGGCAAGACGGTGCTGCAGACCACCTCGGACGCCTACCGCAAGCTGCGCAACACGGTGCGCTACCTGCTGGGCGCGCTGGCCGACTATTCGCCGGACGAAGCTGTGGAGCTGGCGGAGACGCCGCCGCTGGAGCGGTTCATCCTACATCGGCTCCGCGAACTCGATCAGTTCGTGCGCGCCTGCTACCAAGCCTACGAGTTCCAGCTAGTAACCAAGTCGCTGATCGAGTTCTGCCAGAACGAGCTATCGTCACTGTTCTTCGACATCCGGCGAGATGCTCTGTACTGCGACCAGCCAAGCAGCTTGCGCCGTCGTGCTGCGCGCATGGTGATGTCAGAGGTATTCGAGAGACTGACCGCTTGGCTCGGCCCGCTAATGCCGTTCACCATGGAGGAGGCGTGGATGACACGGTTCCCGGAAGGCGGCTCAAACTCCATGCGAGTCATCCCGGAGACTCCCGAAGCTTGGCTCAACGTGGACGAGGCCGTTCGTTGGGGAGACGTCCAGGCGGTGACCTCGGTGGTCACCGGGGCGCTGGAGGTCGAGCGCCGCGAGAAGCGCCTGGGCGCCGCGCTGGAGGCCGCGCCGAGGGTCTACATCGCCGACGCCGGGCTGATGGCGGCCTTCGACGGCCTGGACGCAGCCGAGGTGTTCCGCACTAGTCAGGCGACGCTGGTCGCAGGCGATGGTCCGGCCATCGCCTTCCGCCTGCCCGAGGTCCCCGGCGTCGCGGTCGAGCCGCTGCGCGCCGAGGGCCGCAAGTGCGCCCGCTCCTGGCGGATCCTGCCCGAGGTGGGCTCCGACCCGCGCTACCCCGATCTCTCCCTGCGCGACGCCGACGCCGTGGCCGCCTGGGACGCAACCCACGGCAAGGCCCGCACATCGGCAGGAATCGCATGACCGGGATCACCAAGCTCGGCTGGATGGCGCTCGTCCTGGCCGCCCTCATCGTGGTCGCGGACCAGGCGACGAAGGCCTGGATACTCACCGGCCTAGACCTGCCGCAGCTCGCGACCCTCAAGGTGGCGGGCCCCTTCTACCTGACCATGGTCTGGAACCCTGGGGTGAGCTTCGGCTTCCTGCAGGCCCAGCACGACCTGGTGCGCTGGGCGCTGGCGGCCTTCTCCATTGCGGTCGCGATCGTGCTGGCGGTCTGGGTGCGGCGGAGCGAGCGGCCGCTGTTCGCGGTGGCCGTCGGGATGGTGATGGGCGGCGCGGTCGGCAACGTCATCGACCGCATCCGTTTTGGGGCCGTGGCGGACTTCGTCGACGTCTCGCGGCTGCACTTCCCGTGGGTGTTCAACCTGGCCGACTCGGCGATCACGATCGGCATCTGCCTGCTGCTGCTCGACATGCTGCGCCAGGACAGCCGCGAGCGTTCGGAGCGGACCGCAAAAACCATGGGGGAAGATGCGGCTTGATGGAGCGTTGGCGGCGGCTTTGGTTTACGCTATCCACTCGTCCTTCGTGGCCGGGGGGCGATCGTGGGAGCTGTTAGTCTATGAGCGTCAACCGAGTGATCGTCGCCTCCGCCCTGATCGCGGCGGCAGGTCTCGCCGGGTGTCAGTCGACGCGCAATGCGCTCGGCATGACCAAGGTGACCCCCGACGAGTTCCGCGTGGTGACCAAGGCGCCGCTGGTGGTGCCGCCCGACTTCGCGCTGCGGCCGCCGGCCCCCGGCAAGCCGCGCCCGCAGGAGCTGCAGCCGGAAAGCGCCGCGCGCACCGCGCTGCTGGGCGCCCGCGAGGGCGAAGCCCGCTCCGACGGCGAGAAGCTGCTGGTCGCCAAGGCCGGCGCTGAAAGGGCCGACCCGCTGATCCGTTATGTGGTCGACGACGAATTCGGCGACGTGGCGCACAAGGAAAAGAGCTTCGCCGACAAGGTGATGTTCTGGCGCGCCGACAAGAAGGCCGCGGCCACTCCGGTCACGCCGGGCGCGGACACGGCGACGCCCGTCGACGCCGCGACGGAAGACGCCCGCATCGCGCAGCTCACCGGCGGCAAGACGGTGATCATCCAGCGCGAAGGCCAGCACAAGATCAAGCTTCCGGGGCTGTAGGCCACGCAGTTCCTCCCCTCTCGGGGGAGGGGGACCGCGAAACGGTGGAGGGGGTCACCCGCCGACTCTGCTGAGGACCCCCTCAGTCAGCTCCGCTGACAGCTCCCCCAACGGGGGAGCAACTGACTGATCTCACTCCTCCCACTGGAACACGTCGTCCAGCCGCGCCCCGAACACGTGGGCGATGCGGAAGGCGGCTTCGAGCGAGGGCGAGTACTTGCCGGCCTCGATGGCGGCGATGGTCTGGCGTGTCATGCCGATCTTCTCGGCGAGTTCGGATTGCGTCATCTCGCCGTGCTCAAACCGCAGCCGGCGAATCTGGTTGGCGATGGGAAGGCCCTGTTCCTTCTGGGCCAAATTCAGGCCCCGCGGCGGAACATGGCGATCTGCGCCACGGCGACCACGAGCGTCGCGATGACCACGTCCATTAGCGCGAAGTTCGCCAGGTCCAGGGCGGTATGGCCCAGGTGCACGGGGACAAAGAGGCCCAGCGCCAACACCACCAGCACATAGTAGCCGAGCGTGTGCGAGCGCCACTGGATCAGTATCTCGCGTTCGTCCCTCGGCACGCGCCCGTCCTTCGGAGTCGTCAGCGTCACCATGAGGTTCAGCGCCATTCGCAGGACGATGAGCCCGACCACGCACAGCAGCAGCAGATGCAGCGTCTGGAAGCCGCGTCCGCTGACCTGACCGGTCACGATCGCGCCGAAATAGACGCCGAAGCAGGCCAGCACGGTGACCACGGTGATCCAGGCGGACTTTTCGCGGAAGGACATGGCTTAGCCCCCAATGGAAAAGATCATTGACATGATGTATTGTTCATTTTACATCGTGTCAGTCTTTCTTGGCATGTGGTATCAGGCTCGGCGGGCGGCGACAACCGCCTTGCGAGTCCGGGGCCGGCCATGCCGAAGCCATGGAGCCGCCTCGTGAACCTGCAGCACCTCCCCCGCCTCGCCGCCGGCGTCTTCCTGGCCGCCCTCGTGCTGGGCCCCGCCGCCGCCGCGCCCCCGCCCGGGGCCAAGGGGGCCGCACCAACCGCGCCCGCGAACTTGCAGGGCAATGACCAGGCCTCCTGGATCGCCGACCCGCACATGCACGCCTTCTACGAGACGACGGTCGCGGCCTTCGCCAAGGGCCCGGCGAAGGTCGACGTCGACGCCTTCGAGCAGAAGTCCTTCGCCATCTTCCGCGAATTCGGAGCCTCGCGAGGCATGCGTCCGGAGGCGATGCAGGATCACCTGAAGCTCATTCCGCGCCAGGTCGTGCAGATCGTGAAGGAGGACCCCAAGGTCCTCGACAGCTACGACAATTTTGTCGCTGCGACCTTCGGGCCGCAGTAGCTCACGCCTCGCCCGGCGTCTTTACCGTGAACCCCTTGGCGCGGAGCTGGTCGAGCACCCCGCCCTGCGCCAGCAGGGGCCGCAGCGGCACGACCGCGATGGCGTGGCCGGGCGCCTTCAGGGCCTTCTCGATTTCGGCGACCTGATCGGCCTTCACGCGCGCCTCGAAGGTCTGCGCGCCCGGCACCAAGGCGATGCAGCGCTCATAGGTCCGCTCGTTGCCAAGCGCGCCCCGCACATCACCCTGCGCCCAGGCCCGCGCCGCGGCCTGGGTCACGCCGGGGCCGGCCTCGACCTGCGCCAGCACCTCGTCGAAACAGGCCCGCCCCGCCGCCTGCGGCGTGCGCAGGACCGCCCCCATCAAAGGCCCGATGTCATAGCTCTTCTGCGAGATCGGGACCTTCGCCCTGCCCGCCAGCAGCTTGATCAGCTTGGTGGGGTCGGAGTTGGTCAGGGCCGTGCGCTCGCGATAGTCGGTGGCGAGCCTGAGGCCCGCCGCCAATGGATTGCGCGTCGGGTAGTGGTCGGCGGGCTGGCCCAGCCGCTCGCGGGCGGCGACGAACCGCGCCTTGGCGGCCGGATCCAGCGTCGCCTCGAACGGCCCGCCGCCGCGCAGCCGCAGGAAGTTGAACGCCGCGCCGAAGGCCCCGGTCACCGTCACCTTCACATCCTGGAACGGCAGGATCACCAGGTTCGCGCCCGCCAACCGACGGTCGAACACCGCGCGGTCCCACTCCATGTGCTTGGGCGCCAGCGACGGGGCGCCCAGGACGTAGACCGTGGCCGCGCCATCGGAGACGGTCCACCAGGCCGGCCCCGGCAGGCGCCCGGTGACCACCAGCTCCTCGACCAGCACCGCGTCCGGATCGTTGGGGTCGGGCCTCGCAGGCGTGATCGGGACCTGGGCCACGGCCGGGGCCGCCAGGGCCGCCGCCAACACCAGCGCGAGCAGCGGCCGGCCGGCCCCATATCGCAGGCTCATCCGCCGCTCCGGAATCGTCCTATATTGGTCGTTCGCCGAAAGTCCCGCCATGCCGATCCGCCGCCTGCCGCCTGAAACCGTCAACCGCATCGCCGCCGGCGAGGTGGTGGAACGGCCGGCGAGCGCGGTCAAGGAGCTGGTGGAGAACGCGCTCGACGCCGGCGCGAGCCGCCTCGAGGTGCAGGCCGACGGCGGCGGCCTGACCCGCATCCTGGTGGCCGACGACGGCATGGGCCTCTCCGCCGAGGAGCTGCCGCTGGCCGTCGAGCGCCACGCGACCTCGAAGCTCGCCCCAGACGACGCCGGCGACTACGACCTGCTGCACATCGAGACCCTGGGCTTCCGCGGCGAGGCTCTGCCCTCCATCGGCTCGGTGGCGCGCCTGTCGATCGCCAGCCGGGCGCGCGGCCAGGCCGAGGCGCACGCGATCTTCGTGGAGGCCGGCGCAGTGGGCGCGGTCTCGCCGGCGGCCTTCCCCGATCCGCACGGCGCGCGCGTGGAGGTGCGCGACCTGTTCTACGCCACGCCAGCGCGGCTGAAGTTCATGAAGTCCGAACGGGCCGAGGCCATGGCCATCGCCGAGGAGATCAAGCGCCAGGCCATGGCCCACGAGGCCGTCGCCTTCGCCCTCGACCTCGACGGCCGCCGCACCCTGCGCCTGCCCGCCGAGTCCGCCGGGCCGGACGGCCGGCTCGCGCGCCTGTCGGCGATCATGGGCCGCGAGTTCTCAGAGAACGCCCTGGCGCTGGACCACGAGCGCGAGGGCGTGCGGCTGTCCGGCTTCGCAGGGCTGCCGACCTACAACCGCGGCAACGCCGCCCACCAGTACCTGTTCGTCAACGGCCGGCCGGTGCGCGACCGGCTGCTGCAGGGCGCGCTTCGGGCCGCCTACGCCGACTTCCTGGCCCGCGACCGGCATCCGCTGGCCGCCCTCTACGTCGAGATCGATACGGCCTACGTGGACGTCAACGTCCATCCGGCGAAGGCCGAGGTCAGGTTCCGCGATCCGGGCCTGGTCCGCGGCCTGATCATCGGCGGCCTGCGCCACGCCCTGGCGGGCGCCGGGCACCGGGCCTCGACCACCGTGGCCGGCGCCGCGCTCGGCGGCTTCCGGCCCGGCGGCTATACGCCCCCGCCGTCCGCCGCGGGCTATTCGGCCTGGCGCCAGGGCGGCTGGCAGCCGTCTGCGCTGGCCGCCGCCGTCCAGTCGATCCCCGGCCTCACCGAGGTCAGCGCCCGCGCCGAGCCCATGTGGGAGTCTATGGGGGAGCCCGGCGTCGCCGAGGAAGGCGCGCCCGCGCCGGTGTTCGATCCGGTGGACTATCCGCTGGGCGCCGCCCGCGCCCAGGTCCACGAGACCTACATCGTGGCCCAGACCCGCGACGGCGTGGTCATCGTCGACCAGCACGCCGCCCACGAGCGACTGGTCTACGAGCGCATGAAGCACGAGATGGCCGACGGCGGCGTCGTGCGCCAGGCGCTGCTGCTGCCGGAGGTCGTCGAGCTCGATCCGGCGGAAGCCGAGCGGGTGACGGCCAAGGCCGATGAGCTGGCGGCGCTAGGCCTGATGCTGGAGCCCTTCGGCCCGGGCGCCGTCCTGGTGCGCGAGACCCCGGCCTTGCTCGGCGAGACCAACGTCCAGGGCCTGGTCCGCGACATCGCCGACGACCTCGCCGAGAACGGCGAGACGCTGGCGCTGAAGGAGCGGCTGGCGGACGTCTGCTCGACCATGGCCTGCCACGGCTCGGTGCGCGCCGGCCGCAGGCTCACCGCCCCGGAGATGAACGCCCTGCTCCGCCAGATGGAAGCCACGCCGCACTCCGGCCAGTGCAACCATGGCCGACCGACCTATGTCGAACTCAAGCTCGCCGACATCGAGCGGCTGTTCGGACGCCGATGAGCGACGCGCCTTTCCAGGTTCGCCCAACCGATCCCGCGCCGGCGTCGTGCAAGCTCTGCGGCGGCGTGGCGCGGCTGTTCGGCGTGATTGACTTCAATCGGAACTGCGAGGAGATCCGCGGCAAGTTCCTTCCGCCGGCCGGGATCCCGATCCCCTACCGCCGCTGCGCCGCCTGCGGCCTCGTCTACACCGAAGCCTTCGACGACTGGTCCCACGCCGACTTCGAGACCCACATCTACGACGCCGGCTACAGCGAGGTGGATGCCGACTACGAAGAGGTCCGGCCGACGAACATGGCCGCCTTCGTCGCCCGCCTGTTCGCTGGGGCCAGGCACAGCCTCGACATCCTCGACTACGGCGGCGGCAACGGCGTCCTGGCCGCCCGGCTGAAGACGGCCGGCTTCCCCCTGGTGGAGACCTACGATCCCTTCCACCCCGCGCACCGCACGCGGCCCGACCGGCGGTTCGATCTGGTGACCTGCTTCGAGACCCTCGAGCACATGCCGGACCCGACCAGGGGCGCGGCCGACATCGCCGCCTTGCTGAAGCCGGACGGGCTGCTGCTCTTCTCGACCCTGGTCCAGCCCGCCGACTTCGACGCCCAGGGCATGCAGTGGTGGTACATCGGCCCGCGCAACGGCCACGTGACGCTGCACAGCCGCGCCTCGCTCACAGCCCTCTGGGCCGGCCAGGGCCTGCAGCTCGCCTCCTTCAACGACAACATGCACACGGCCTTCCGCACGCTGCCGCCCTTCGCGCAGCACCTGATGCCGTCGGCGGCGGCGTCCTGAGAAGGCGGTCCAGCGGTCGAACTGAAGCTCCCCGAAATCGAGCAGCTGTTCGGAAGGCGCTGGGTTGAAGACTCAATCCGTCAAAGTTCGAACCCCTTGACCGGGGGCCCGAGGGAACCGTCAGCGTGGCAGGCGCGGTCACGATCCATTGCGCGGATCTCTCCACGGCTAGCGGATAGGATCAGTTCGCTCTGAACTTCGCTGCCGTGGTCGCCGCAATTCCAAACAATGACCGGACCTGGGTGGCTGCTGCGCAAAAGGGCCTGCCAGGCCCGCAGGGGCATCATCAGCGGCTTATTGGGGTGTGCCGTCGAACTCAGGGCATGAAGACGCGGGCTGCCCACTGACACCCCAATGGCGGCGAATTGCAACTTGCCGCAAGGCATAGTGCCCACTTGGATCAAGAATTCAGTCGCTTCACCGTCGTGGTCATAGTCCGCAGGACGCATGATCTGTGGAGCTTGCCGGCGTTTGATTTCCGGAACCAGGCGGCCGTCGCCGCGCTCGCTGCGGTCGAAATCGCTGAGCTTGGCAGGCCACCGCTGAAGATACGCCTTGCCTGTTCCGACCTCGCCAGCAGGGTAGTCGAACTTCCCGAAGAGAGGGGCAAGCTTCATACGTTCGACCTCTTGGCCGCCCCGCACCCTCACCAGGGAAAGATTTCCCGACTCGCCGTAGGCCCAGCCTGAGCAGGGGCAAGTGATCGCCATATC
The DNA here is from genome assembly GCF_028290885.1 of Phenylobacterium sp. Classification (GTDB taxonomy): domain Bacteria; phylum Pseudomonadota; class Alphaproteobacteria; order Caulobacterales; family Caulobacteraceae; genus Phenylobacterium. The sequence continues at coordinate 4,757 of NZ_JAQGIZ010000186.1, read as the reverse complement.
CATCCCCTGTGGTCCGCACATGGTGGAAGGCTTGCCCGTCCAGACGAGCCGCCAAGTCTCGGGCACGCCTCGCACGATGACGGTGTGCTGCTCTCGCACGTACTGCCGATCGCCGACCGGCGCTGTGGCGGCGCGGGCATAGCCGACACAGAGGGTCGCGATCATGCCGAGCGCGATCAGTGGAAGACGCATGTTTGCCTCGCTTCAGCCGTAGGTGACCAGCCTAGCGACAATCCCTCCGCTGTTCGCTACTGAAGCTTACCGACATCGAGCGGCTATTCGGGCGGCGCTAGGCTAGGCGGTAGTCGCTGATCTGCACCTCGGAGCCATAGTCGGCGAAGTCGCCGTCGGCGCGGCGGCGGCGGAATTCGCTCCAGGAGATGTCGCGATAGCGCGCCGGGGCGTCGCTCCGGACCGTGGCCGGCAGCGGCGATATCACGGCGGAGTAGGCGGGGTTGAAGAAGAACGCCAGGCTCAACCTCTCCTCCGCCTCCATGGCCAGGACCCGGTGCAGAGGCGCCTGGTAGGCGTCGTTCGACCAGACCTGCGCCATGTCGCCGATGTTGACGATCAGGCCCCCCGGAACGGGGTCGACCGGCCGCCAGGCGCCGTCCTTCAGGACCTGCAGGCCTGGCCGCCCGTCGGTGAGCAGCACCGTGATGGCTCCGGCGTCGGTGTGGTGATGGATGCCCAGTCCCGCGGGCCGGTCGGACTCGCCGGCCAGCGGGTCGCGCGTGGGATAGTGGTTGAGCCTCAGGAAACTCGTGTGCGCGCCGGCGAATGCGTCGTCCAGCGCCCCGGGCTCGGCGCCCAGTCCCGTGGCGACCGGCCCCAGCAGGCGCAGGCAAAGGTCCTCACAGGCGGCGAAGTAGGCGCGGGCGACCGTCTTGAGCTCCGGCCGCCACGCCGGAAACGGCGTCTCGCCGAAGAACACGTCGCCCTCGACCCGCAGCGCCGCCACGTCCGGCCCGATGTCGAAGATCTCCTTCTTGTCGCGCCGGTTCTTGGTCAGCTCGCGATCGTAGTAGCCCCAGGGATTGTCGCGGCTGCGGGCGAGCGCCCGCTTGTCCTGGGCCGGCGCGGCGAAGAAGCCCCGCGCCTGCGCCATCGCCCCGGCCAGCAGTCCGGCGTCCAGCCCGTGCCCGACAAGGTGGAAGAAGCCCCACTCGGCGCAGGCCCGCGCCACCGCGTCCTCCACCTGCGCCGGCTCGCCCGCAAGATCGATGACCGGAACCGTCTCCGTCGCTGCGGCGCGCGCGTGCATCCTGGCCTCCGTCGATCGCCGGACTTCCACAATCAGGTAGTGCGAAGACCTTCCGACGCCAAAGCGTCAAGCGCCTTCGAACCGCAGGAAATGCACCCGGGCCGCGCCGTAGTCGCGGGCGTCCAGGGGCTCGAAGCCGGGGACGCTGACGTCGGGCTCGGCCGCGCCGCGCTCGAACACCATGATGGCCCCGGGCGCGAGCCAGCCGCCGGCGGCGAGCTTTTCGAGCGCGGTCTCGCCGAGCCCCTTGGCGTAGGGCGGGTCGAGGAAGGCGAGGCCGAAGGCGGGGCCGTCGGCGCCGGGGCGCACCCCAAGGTCGGTGGCGTCGCGGCGATGGACCCGGGTCTTGCCGAACAGGCCCATGGCCTCGACGTTCTCGCGGATCGCGCCACGCGCGGCCTCGTCGGTCTCCACGAACAGGCAGAAGGCCGCGCCCCGCGACAGGGCCTCGAACCCCAGAGCGCCGGAGCCGGCGAAGAGGTCGATGACCCGGACGTCGCGCACGCCGGGGGACCAGGCGGCATGCTCCAGGATGTTGAAGATCGCCTGGCGGGCGCGGTCGGAGGTCGGCCGCGTGGCGTCGCCGGCCGGCGCGGCCAGGCTCTTGCCGCGAAAGGCGCCCGAGACGATGCGCAAAGTGGGCCTCCTGCCGACGGGCGCTTGTCCCGCCCGCACCCCCGTTCCAAGGTTTCGCCACAACAATCAAGGGAGGCGGCCATGGGACTGGTGAGCGTGGAGCGCCGCGGCGGCGCGGCGATCGTGACCTACGCCAACCCGCCGATCGGCACCATGACGGCGGCGGGCGCCCAGGAGATGCTGGAGACCATCCGGCCGCTCGCCGAGGACGCGCAGGTGCGCTCGATCGTCATCACCGGCGGGATGCCGGGGATCTTCATCCGCCACTACGATGTGGGCGAGCTCTCCACCGCCAGCGATGCGGCGAAGGACGCGCCCCAGCCCCCGCCGCCCTCGCCGGGCGGCCGGCCAACGAGCGGCTTCCTCGCCCTGGTGGACCTGCTCGCCGAGGCGCCTAAGCCGGTGGTGGCGGCGATCAACGGGCTGTGCATGGGCGGCGGCTTCGAGCTCAGCCTCGCCTGCGACATCCGCATCGCCAGCCCGGGCGTCGAGGCCATCGGCTTGCCGGAGACGCGGGTCGGCATCTTCCCGGGTGGCGGCGGCACCCAGCGGCTGCCCCGCGTGGTGGGCGAGGCCAAGGCGCTGGAGATCGTCCTGCGGGGCCTGACGTTCGGCGCCGACGAGGCGCTGCGCATCGGCGCGATCCACGAGATCGACGCCCACCCAGTGGACCGGGCCCTGCAGATGGCTGCCGAGTGGGATCAGCGTGGGGCGGAGGGCATCGCCTTCGCCAAGCGGCTCACCCGCGCCGCCTTGGACCGCCCGATGGCGGAGGGCCTGGCGGACGAGCGCCGCTCCTTCGCGGCGGTGATGCGGACGGCTTCGGCCCGCGAGGGCCTGCGCTCGGCCCGGCCCCCCGCTTCGATCCAGGAGCTTTAGGGACGATCACCGCCTTGGGTTTCGGCTTCGCCCAGCCGGGCTTGTATTCCTTCTTCGGCGGCGGCTCGCCGGGGGAAGCCATGCGCGGACGCCGCTGCGGCTTGCCCGTGCGCCCCGGCTTGCCGGGGCGATCGATCTCCACGGCGCCACGTCTCGGCCCGGCAGCCACGGCCGCAGGCTTCTTCCACAGCGGCCGGTCGCCCTTGGGCAGGTTCTGCGGCGCGATGTGCTGGGCGAGCTGTTCGCGGATCACGCGCGGCCCCACCTCCTCCACTTCGCCCGGCAGCAGGGTCGCGAGCGCGAACGGGCCGTAGGAGAGCCGGATCAGGCGGTTGACCTTCAGGCCGAGCGCTTCCAGCACGCGGCGGACCTCGCGGTTCTTGCCCTCGGCCAGCACGACGGTGATCCACAGGTTAGCGCCCTGCGGCCCCTCCTTGGCCTTGTCGAGGGTGGCCTCGATGGCGCCGTAATGCACGCCCTCGACGGTGATCCCCTTCTTCAGGGTGTCGAGCTTCTCCTGGGTCACGCGGCCCCGCGCCCGGGCGCGGTAGCGGCGCACGATCCCGGTGGCCGGCATCTCCAGCGCACGCGCCAGGCCGCCGTCGTTGGTGAGCAGCAGCAGGCCCTCGGAATTGATGTCCAGCCGGCCCACCGAGATCAGTCGCGGCAGGCCCGGCGGCAGGGCCTCGAACACCGTAGGCCGCCCTTGCGGATCCTTGTGGCTGGTCACCAGGTCGACGGGCTTGTGGTAGCGGAAGAGGCGCGCGGGCTCGGCCTCGGTGATCACCGCGCCATCGACCGTCAGGATGTCGCCGGCCTCGACCTTCACCGCCGGCGTGGTCAGCACCTTGCCGTTCAGCGCCACCCGGCCGGCCTCGATCAGCCGCTCCACCTCGCGGCGCGAGGCGACGCCGGCGCGGGCCAGCATCTTGGCCACGCGGTCGCCCCCAGCCTCATGGGCGCTCTCTGGAGCGCCCTGCGATTGCGGCGTGCGGGCTTGACCGGAAGGGCGGCCACCGGTTCGGTGCGGATCGTGGACCATGACCATCGCACCATGCGCATCGCCCTCGAAGCCGCGCAAGCCGCCGCCGAGCGCGGCGAGACCCCGGTGGGCGCCGTGGTCCTCGACCCGGCGTCCGGGGAGATCATCGCAGTCGGGTCCAACGGCCCCATCGGGTCGCGCGATCCGACCGCGCACGCCGAGATCGTGGCGATGCGCGAGGCGGCCCGGAAGCTTGGCAACTACCGGCTGACCGGCCTCACCCTGGTGGTGACCCTGGAGCCCTGCGCCATGTGCGCCGGCGCGATCAGCCACGCCCGCATCGGCCGGCTGGTGTTCGGCGCCGAGGACCCCAAGGGCGGGGCGGTGGTGCATGGGCCGAGGTTCTTCGAGCAGCCCACCTGTCATTCCCGACCCGCCGTCACGGGCGGGGTGCTGGCCGACGAGAGCTCGGCGCTCCTGAAGGGCTTCTTCCAGGCGCGCCGCCAACGCTGACCGCTTGCCAACCAGCCAACTGCGGTCGGAAGATGCTCCCATAAATTCAAGAACACATTGGGAGGTCGACATGGCGGGTTTGCTGGACGGCAAGGTTGCGATCATCACCGGCGCGGCCAACGGCCTTGGCGAGGCTTACGCCAAGCTGTTCGCCAAGGAGGGCGCCTCGGTCGTGGTCAACGACCTTGGCGGGGCCCGCGACGGGACCGGGGCGGACGTCTCCGCCGCCCAGAAGGTGGTCAACGCCATCGAGGCCGCGGGCGGCAAGGCTGTGGCCAACGGCGACGACGTCTCCACGCTCCAGGGCGGCGAGAACATCCTGAAGGCGGCGCTCGACAACTTCGGCCGCGTCGACGTCCTGGTCTGCAACGCCGGCATCCTGCGCGACAAGACCTTCGCCAACACCTCCGAGGCCGACTGGGACGCGGTGATCAAGGTGCACCTGAAGGGGACCTACTGCACCGCCCTGCCGGTCTGGAAGTG
>NZ_JAQGIZ010000016.1 GCF_028290885.1 Phenylobacterium sp. | reverse complement strand
TGGCGCTGGCCTTCGAGGAGCTGCGGTTCTTCTCGGACAAGTTCGAGATCCTGGGGGTCTACCCGGCCGATCCGTTCCGGACGCGGGGGTAGGGGCGGCTAAGTTGCTCCCCCGTTGGGGGAGCTGTCAGCGAAGCTGACTGAGGGGATCCCCCACGATCTGAGCGGACCCCCTCCGGCGCTTCGCGCCACCTCCCCCAAATCGCGCTTTCGCGCTGGGGGAGGAACCGGCTGGCTTACAGCACCAGGTCCGCGCTGACCGGCGCGTGGTCGCTGGGGCGTTCCCATTCGCGGACGTCGTCGTGGATGCGGCTCGCCGCCGAGCCCAGGCGGAAGGCGGCGTCGCGCAGGCCGGGCGTCACCAGGATGTGGTCGAGCCGCAGGCCGCGGTTGGAGACCCGGAAGTCCTGGGCGCGGTAGCTCCACCAGGAGGCCAGCTTCTCAGGCTCGGGCTGCGCCTCGCGGGTCAGGTCGATGAAGCCCAGCGAGGCCTTCAGCGCTTCCATCGCCGCCACCTCGACCGGCGTGTGGCTGACGATCTTCGACATGTAGCGGTGGTTCCAGACGTCGTTCTCGCCGGGCGCCACGTTCAGGTCGCCGACGATGGCCAGCGGGGCCTTGGGGTCGCGACGGGCGAGCTCGGTGGTGAGCTTCTCGTAGAAGTCGAGCTTGTGGTCGAACTTGGGGTTGGCCTCCCGGTCGGGCAGGTCGCCGCCGGCCGGGATATAGAAGTTGTGGATCTCGACCCCGGCGACGGTGGCGCCGACGCAGCGGGCGTGGCCTTCGCGGCAGACGTCGAGGGGCGGGGCGTCCTCAAGCGGCAGGCGCGAGGCGATGGCGACGCCGTGCCACCCCTTCTGGCCGGAGATCTTCAGGTGCGGCAGGCCCATCTCCACGAAGGCCTCGCGCGGGAACTCGCCCTCGCGGCACTTGATCTCCTGCAGGCATAGCACGTCCGGGGCCTGCTCGCGCACGAAGCGGGCGGCCTGCTCGTGGCGCAGGCGGACGGAGTTGACGTTCCAAGTGCAGATTCGAAGGCGCATGGGTTCCCTTAAGCGCCGCAGATGGGGATGGGAATGCAGTTGGGAAGAGCTTGGGGAAGACCCGGGGGCGGAGCTGACAAAGAGACGCCCGGGCACTGGAGAAGCCCGGGCGTTTCAGTGGTCTCTCATGCCGCCGCCGGGAGGGGATAGGATCCGGCACGGATTCCGTCGGCGCGTGCGCCGCGCCAATGGCGTAGTGGCATTAGCGCCACAGAAAGGGTTAAAGTCAAGGCATCAAAACTTAACCCTTGCTCGTGGCGAATCCGTCACAGCTTGCCGCGGCCAACGTTTTTCGGGCGCGGGTCCTTCAGCACGAACAGCGACGGATCGAGGCCCGCGGCGCGCTGCAGGCCCTGGATCCGCACCTGGGTGGTGCGGCTCTGCGCGTCGGTCACCGCCCAGCCGACCAGCGTCATCGGATTGTCGGTGAAGGTCAGCGAGATCTGGCCGGCGGTCTCCTTCTTGCCGTCGCGGGCGGTGATGGTGAAGCCGTCGGCGGCGCGGGCCACGCGGGTCACCTGCACGCCGCGGTCGAGGCGGATGGTCTTGGCCAGGAACAGGGAGAGCGGGGTGGCCATCAGCGGATAGGCGTCGAAGGTCTTCAGCCGGCTGTCGGCGATCGACACCGTGCCGCCGTCGGAGACCACCAGCAGGCCGGACGGGGGATCGTAGGCGAAGCGCGCCTTGCCCGGCCGCTTCAGGAAGAGTTCGCCCTGGCTGGTCGCGCCGCGCGCATCGGTCTGGACGAAGCGGCCGCGCGCTTCGGTGAGGTCCTGCAGATAGGCGACCGCGCGGTCCACCAGCGCCTGGTCTTCGGAGGAGAGCGGCGCCGGGGCGGTGGCGGCGAAGGCGTCCAGCGGCGGGATGACGGCGGCTGCGGCGGCCAGCGCCAGCAGTTGGCGGCGGGTCGTCATGGTCGGGTTCCTCATGGAGATTAAAGTTAGCGGCCTATCGTGGCGGCAGGATGGCTTGCCCCTCGGAACGCCCGAATCGTCAGAAGGCGCCCGACCGGCTGGGCGCCAGGCGGACATGCACGCCGTCCGGGACGCCAGTCCCACCCGGGCAAGCGGCCGGGTCGAACTTCAGATCATAGCAGAGCCGGACCTCCGACAACGCCTGCGACCGGGTGGTCTGGACGTAGATCTCGTCGGCTCTGAGCCAGGGATTGCGGCCGATGAACGCCGCCCGCACGGCGCCCGCGGTCAGGGCAGCCGGGGCGATGGTCTCGATCTTCGGCATGACGAGGCGGTCGTAGAGCTTGGCGGCCCGTCCGAAGTACGCCCTGGGGTCGCTCCAGCCACAGGACCCGTGCGCCTGCCATTCGTGCTGCAGCAGCTCGGGCGAGGGCGTTCGGCAGTACATTTCGATGACTGCCGAAGCGTTGAGGGCGCCAACCGCGCGGCAAAACCGCGGGTAGGGCTTGGCGACTCCATTCGGCCAGAGGCCATGCAAGGTGAACCCGAAGGCCGCGGCGCATTCCATCTTCTGGGCGGTGGCCCCGACCCCCATCGTGCGGCACCACTGCGGCGTCCAGTTCAGCGACAGCAGGTAGTAGGCGATGGTCACGCCGCTCACGACTTCGCCCGCGGGCGGGACGACGACAGGCGCGGGAGCCAGGTCGCCGGGGCGGACGCAGGCGGGCGCCGCAAGCGCCGGCGGGCTCGGCGCGGACAGCGCGGCAGCCAGGGCGAGCAATGACAAACGCATCGGAACGGGGGCTCCTGGAACGACGCAACGGCACAGCGCCATGCTACGTTGCCGCGCCATGGACGCCATCGCAAAGCTCGAAGCCCGCATGGCCGAGGCCCGCGCCGCCGGCGACTCGGAGACGGCCGACCTCCTCAGCGAGGCCATCGCGCGCCTGCGGAGCGGCGACAGCGCGCTCACCGAGCAGCAGCCGGGACGGATGGGCCTGGGGTCCAGCCAGGAGGACTACCGCCGTGATCCGCCGCGGGTGCTGCCGAAGAAGCCCGACCCGATGACCAAGGGCCACAAGCCGGGCGGCCGCCGGCGCTGAAGCCGCCGGCTTGACATGCAAGAAATTACTTGCCTATTGTGAGCGCATGGCCGACGACATGGACCGGGTCTTCAAGGCCCTGGCGGACGCCAGCCGCCGGCGGTTGCTGGACCTGCTGCATGCCGACCAGGGCCAGACCCTGGGCGCCTTGGCCGGGCGCCTGGACATGACCCGCCAGGCGGTGAGCCAGCATCTGGCGGTGCTGGAAGCCGCCAACCTCGTGGCCACCGTCCGGCGCGGCCGGGAGAAGCTGCACTACCTGAACCCCGTGCCGATCCACGAGATCGAGGCGCGGTGGATCGCGAAGTTCGAACGGCCGCGCCTTGAGGCCCTGGCCGCGCTCAAGCAACGCCTCGAAGGAGAAACCGATGGCTAAGCACACCTACGTCTATGTGACTTACATCGTGAGCACGCCCGAGAAGGTCTGGGATGCGCTCACCGACGCCAAGATCAGCGCCAGCTACTGGGAGCGCGAGAACGTCTCCGACTGGAAGGTGGGTTCGCGCTGGGAACACCGGCTGCCAGGCAAGTCTCCCGACGTGGTGGGCGAGGTGCTGGAAAGCGATCCGCCGCGCCGGCTGGTGACCACCTGGAAGGTTCCGGGCGACGAGGCCAACCCCGACAAGACCAACCGCTGCGTCTTCGACATCGAAGAGGCCGGCGGCAAGGTGAAGCTGACCGTCACCCACTCAGACCTTGGCGACAAGGCGCTGCAGGACGTCTCCGGCGGCTGGCCTGCGGTGCTGTCGAACCTCAAGACCCTGCTGGAGACCGGCCAGCCCATGCCCGACCCGTTCAGCCGCGTGACGAACCACCCGAAGGGCTAGAGCGGCCCTCGGAGAGAAGAAGAGAGAAGAGGAAACCACGAACCACACAAACACCACCAACGCGCCGTGGATGTGGAGCGGCCGCAGGCCATTTCCTGATGGGCAAGGAGGCCGGTTGGAGGGCGAGCTGCGCTCGCAACCGGCAGAGCGCGTTCGTGCTGTTTGTGTGGTTCGTGGTTGAATCTGATCGTGGTCGCCGCCGGCGCTGTGCGTACCAGCTAGGGCGCGGCGCTCACCAGGATCTCACGCTTGCCGGCGTGGTTGGCGGCGCCGACGACGCCTTCCTGCTCCATGCGCTCCATCAGCGAGGCGGCGCGGTTGTAGCCGATCTGCAGGCGGCGCT
>NZ_JAQGIZ010000142.1 GCF_028290885.1 Phenylobacterium sp. | reverse complement strand
ACGAAAGCGGGCAGGGCGGCCTCCACCTCAGCGAGGCTCGGCCGCACGTCGGACTGCGCGGTCGTCTCGCCTTCACGGACGTTGGTGGACGTCTTGCGCCCCCAGTCGATGGTGAAGCGGTAGGCCTTGTCGGCGTCGACCAGGAACGGGACGGTCTTGGTGGCCTCCCCCAGGGCGATGGGCAGGATGCCGGTGGCCAGCGGGTCGAGGGTGCCGGCATGTCCCGCCTTCTGGGCGTTGAAGGCGCGGCGCACGCGGCTGACGGCATGGGTCGAGGTCAGGTCGTAGGGCTTGTCCAGGCAGATCCAGCCGGAGACCGCCTCGCCCTTGCGGCGGCGGCCCATCAGTCCCCCTCTTCCAGGGTGTCAGAGCCGTTCCAGGAATCCGCGGGAGAGTCGGGGGCGAGGTCCTGGGCGACGCGCGGATCGGCGAACAGCCGGCTGATCCGAGCGGCTTCGTCGAAGGTCTCGTCGTGCAGGAACTTGAGCGCCGGGGTGAACTTCATGTCGATGGCGTGGCCCAGGCGCCCGCGCAGGAACTTGTGATGGCGGTTCAGCGCCTTGACGACCACGACGGCCTGTTCGCCGCCGCCCAGCGGCTCGACGAACACCGTGGCGTTGCGCAGGTCCGGGCTCATCCGCACCTCGGTGAGGGTCACCGACACGCCCGCCAAGTCCGGATCGGTGATCTCCTGCGCGCGCAGGATCTCGACCAGGGCGTGGCGGACCAGTTCGGCGGCGCGCAGCTGGCGCTGCGACGGGCCGCGCGGCGCGGCGCGGCCGGAATGGGAAGGGCGTTTCATAGCGGTCGCTCGCTTGGGCCTGGGGCGCGGATCGGACGCGCCGACGCAGGGAAGGGCGGGTGTCTAGTGCCGGCGGGGCGGAGAGTCCAGCCGCAAGCGGTCAGCGCCTGACCACGTCGTAGGCGCCGTCGATATAGCCGTCGCCCGCGTCGCAGACGCTCGCCAGCGGCGGGGTGGGATAGAGCAGCACCAGCGTCTCGTCCGACGAGATGAGGAAATCCGACCTGGGAGCCAGGTCCTCCGTCCCGTCGGGCGCGCCGCGCCACTCGGCGTCGATCGCGACCGTCAGGCGCTCATGGCCGGACCGGGTGAGATGCAGCCGGGTCAGCACGATCGGTCGCCGCCGTTCGCTGGCGGCCAGGCCCGAAAGGCCGTCCCGGGTCACCGCGAACCGGTAATAGTGGCCCATGAACAGACCGACGCCCGCGCCTTCGAGATGCCGGATGCCGTCGTTGATGTCGGCGATCGCCTGCAAGCGGCCGAGCAGGGGCAGGTCGCTGATCGGCGGCTTGGGCGTTTCCCAGCTGCTGCGCATCAGACCCTGAAGCTGGCCCACCAGCCGGGTGAGCGGCGCGATGATCTCGCCGTCGGCGTCGACGTCGCAGTCGATGCGCCCGACGTCGGTCTGCGCGAGATGGTTCAGGACGTGCTTGCCCGAGCGAACCCGGCGCAGGCCCAGCCGTCCATCCGCCGAACCGTCACCCTTGCCGGGCGCGGCAGCCGCAAAGTCGGTGACCGCGACCCCCAGGGCGCCGGCGACGAACGCAAGCGTCTCGTCGCGCATCGTCTCGCCGCGCTCCATCCGCTGGACGGTCTTTCGGCTCAGGCCGCACTTCGCCGCGAGCGCTTCCTGCGTCAGGGCGCGGACCTCGCGCAGGCGTTTCAACTCGTCAGGGTATGCGCGCATGCTGCGGCGGGGGCGTTCTTGGTGAGCGTCATCAGAACGTTAACCTTGGGACAGTTCGGCGTCAGTGTGGCTCCAGGTCGCATCGGAACACCGCGGTGACCGGGTAGCGCCAGGTATGCCGGGCGACCTACCGGGTAGCGTCCCCCTCGGCAGCGGGCCGGTTACGGGTAGCAGGCGGTCGCTGAGAGCGGGACGTTCAGCAGCTGCGGGATCACGTTCACCGAATAGACGCCTGTCGCGCTGACGGTATGGCCGCAGCCGGCCGTGGTGGCGCTGAACACGGGCGAGATCGCGGGACCTTGATAGGCGCGCGCGGCGTAGGTCTGGGTGGACGCCGCGTTGGTGCAGACCGTCGTCTTCACCGCCGCGCAACGCGCCGCGTCCTCCACGGCGAAATGCAGGCTCGACACCGCGAAACCCAAGGTGGCCGTCGCCATCCCGCCGAGGATCATCAGGATGAACGCCGGCAGCACCAGTGCGAACTCGATCGCCGTTGCGCCGCGGTCGTCGCCGATCAGACCTGCCGCCTTTCGCCGAGCAATCATTTCATTCGCATCCAGGCCGTATGGGTCATGGTCTGCGGAAGGCGGTCGACCACCGTCAGCCCGCCGAACATGGGCGCATAGGTGAAGCTGGTGCTGACGACGAGATACAGGGTCGGCACGCTGGTGGCGTTGTTCACTGCCGAGCAATCGGCCGGCGGCGTCGCCGCCGCGCTGCCCACGAAGGTCAGCGCACCGCCGTTGTCGAGGCAATAGTACGCCTCCGAGAGCGGGACCTTCAGCGCGACCTGGGTTCCGAGCGAGGTGCTCTGCAGGGCGGTGGCGACGGCATTGTTCAGACCGGCGCAATTGGTGGTCGCCGGGACGTGGGCGACGTCGCAGGTGGCCAGCGCCGCCTCGGCTCCGGCCTGGGTCGCGGCGGTTGCCTGCATCGAATCGAAGCCATAGCGCGCGATCTCCGAGACGTTGAGCAGCCCGAGGCAGAAGATGGCCCCGACCAAGGACATCTCGATCGCCGCGACGCCGTCTTCGGCGCGCCCCAGCCGTCTTGCCAGGTGAAGCAGCTGCATCACAGCACCAGCAGTCCACGGCTGGGCTGCGGGCTGGACGGCATGCCCAGGCCGGCCTGCGGGCACTCGCCATGCGCCAGGATATTGCCTGTGCCGTTGACGAGCAGGTTGTCGGCCACCAGCACGAAGCAGGACTTGCCGTTGCTGGCCTTGTTCACGGCGCCACTGAACGTGACGCTGGCGTGCGGCAGGTAGACCAGGCCGGTGATGTCCCATGTCGGGCTGTTGCCGGCGGCGCTGATGTCGAGGCCCTCGGTAAGGCGGGGATCCTGATACATCGCGACCCCCGACCAGGCCCCGCTCGTCGGAGCGGCGATGTCGATGGTCCCGCCGCCGGTCGGCGCATGGGTGTAGGCCCCCGCGGTGCCGGAGAACACCACCGTCAGCGCCGAGCCGTTGGAGGTCTGCAGGGTGAAGCCGTTGGTGTCGAGCTGCCCGTTCTGGATCACCAGCACGGCGCCGTTGGAGTCCGTATTGACGGTGACCGGACCGGTGAGCTGCACGTCTCCGCATATCTGCACCGTGCCGCTCCAAGCCTGGATGCCCCACAGCAGGTTCGGCGGCTGAAGCGCCGGCTGGTTCTTCTTGGTGGGTTCCTGCGGGTAGGATCCGCAGGTGTTCGCCGGGACGCTGTCGACCAGCGCGGCGTACGGGTCGGGAACTGTCGCCACGTTGTCGGTCTGGATGACGCCGCAGCCGCCGTCCGTCGTGTGGGCGTCGCCGTGGTCCGCATTGAGGTTGTGCCCGTTGCATGTCGAGGCGGTGTTCGACATCACGTTGCAGCCGGCCAGGTCGGCCTTGGGGGCGCCGTTGGTCCGCAGCGCGGGCGTCGTGCCGCTGCTCGCCAGGGCGAGGACGCAATAGGGCCGCGGCGAAATCCCCTGGAGCGCGACCGAACTCGCCGTGACCTTCTGGGCCGGAGCGCCCGACAGGGTGGCGTTGCCGCGGTAGCCCACGACTCCGGCCAGCAGCAACGGCAGGCTCTTCGAGACCGTGACCTTGTAACAGTTGCTGGCTGCCCCGCTGGGGCAAGGCTGGTTGTTGGCGGCGGTGACCGTTGCGCCGCCTTGGCCGTTGACGAATCCGTAGCGGGCGGCGACCGCAAGCGCTTCCGTGGTGTAGTTGGCGCCGGCGTTGGACGCCGCGGCGATCGCCGCCGAGTCGGCCGCATTCTGGGCGCTGCGGGCGGTGGCGTACCAGGAGACGGCCTCGGTCCCCAGCCCGAAGGTCCCCACCAGCGCCGGCAGCACGAGCGCCGACATCACCGCGATGTTGCCGCGGGTGTTCGTGGCGAATCGGCGAAGGAACCGAAGGGCGCCGGCTCGTGCGGACTTGATCCTAGAAACGCAGGTCATCTCAACCGCCAAGTTTGGCCATTGGCGCAACAACCACAGGTGTGATTAAGCGACCCCCTACGCACGTGGTTTACGCGCGCTCACCTTTTGCTACCGGCGTGGATAAGGGCGCCCGCCGCACAGGGCGGCGGTCGAGCGATGCGACGATGGAAAGCCTTGCCAAGCAGCCTTAACCGGGCGCTACGCCGGATCGGTCAGAGCTTGATCCGCAACGTGGAGAAGTCGCCGTCGAAGCTGGTGAGTTTCCAGCTGCCGTTTTCCTTGGTGAAGGTCAGCACGCAGGGCCCGTCCTTCTTCTTGGTGGCGCAGACCCGGCCGTCCGGCAGGGTCTTCAGCGCCTGGGCGATCACCAGGGGGCTCGGGATCTTGGTGTCGGCCTTGTAGCCGTACTGCTCGGCGACCATCCGGAAGGTCCTGGGCTGGACCAGTGCCTGGTCGGCGAACTCGATCACCGAGGGGCCGAGCAGGGCGGCGAGGCCCCTGATCTTGTCGTTCTTGGCCATGCGGTCGGCGAGCTTGGCCTGCAGCTCGCGCTTCAGGGCTTCGTGGTCCACGTGGGCGTCGAAGGCCGCGCTGTCGTCGTCGCGGATGGCGACCAGCAGCGCATGGACGTCGTTGGCCGCGCCCAGGCGCTGCACCGAGGCGCAGGCGGCGAGGGTGAGGGCCACCAGGGTCAGCAGGACGGCGCGCACGGTTTGGCCTCCTTCAGTCCACCAGATGAATAGCCCGGCAAGAGGGCCAGATCACGGCCATTCGTTCCCGCTCTCGGGGGACAGGGAAAAGCCCCGGAGGGTCGCTCCGGGGCCTTAGAAAGTCAGAGCTGGCTATCTATCGCTACAGCGTCCGCCTCACCTCTTCGAGGCTGAAGCACTCGATGGTGTCGCCGGGCTTGATGTCCTGGAAGCCGGCGAAGGCCATGCCGCACTCCTGGCCGGACTGGACCTCGTTGACCTCGTCCTTGAAGCGCTTGAGCGTCTGCAGGGTGCCGAGCTCGAGGACCACCACGTCGGCGCGGACGATCCGCACGCGGGCGCCCTTGCGGACCACGCCCTCGGTGACCCGGCAGCCGGCGACGCGGCCGACCTTGGAGATGTCGAAGGCTTGCAGCACCTCGGCGTTGCCCAGGAAGGTTTCCCGCTGGATCGGCGCCAGCATGCCGGAAAGCACGCCTTTGATGTCGTCGATCAGGTCGTAGATGATCGCGTAGTAGCGGATCTCCACGCCCTCGCGCTCGGCAAGGTCGCGGGCCTGCTTCGAGGCGCGGACGTTGAAGCCGAGGATCGGCGAGCCCGCGCCCTTGGCCAGCATGACGTCGCTTTCGCTGATCGCGCCGGCGCCGGAGAGGATGATCCGCGCACGGACCTCCTCGTGGGCCAGTTTGTCCAGCGAGCCCACGATGGCCTCGGCGGAGCCCTGCACGTCGGCCTTGATGATCACCGGAAGCTCCGAGACCTTCTTGTCGGTGATCTTGGCCATCATGTCGGCGAGCGAGGCGCCCTGGCCGGTCGCGCCGGCCTTTTCGCGCTTCAGCCGCGTGCGGTAGTCGGTGAGCTCGCGGGCGCGGGCTTCGTTCTCCACCACGGCGAAGGGTTCGCCCGGATCGGGCGTGCCGTCGAGGCCGAGGATCTCCACCGGCACGGACGGCCCGGCCTCGGCGACCTGTTCCTCGCGCTCGTTGAGCAGCGCACGGACCCGGCCGAAGTTGGCGCCGGCCACGACGATGTCGCCGCGCTTCAGGGTGCCACGCTTGACCAGCACGGTGGACACCGCGCCGCGTCCGCGATCGAGCTTGGCCTCGATCACCACGCCGTCGGCGGTGCGGTCGGGGTTGGCCTTCAGGTCGAGGACCTCGGCCTGCAGCAGGATGGCCTCGATCAAGTCGTCCAGACCCATCTTCTGGGTGGCGGAGACCTGGATGGCCTGGGTGTCGCCGCCCAGGCTTTCCACGACGATCTCGTGCTGCAAGAGCTCGTTGATCACCTTGGTCGGGTCGGCGTCGGGCTTGTCGATCTTGTTGATCGCCACGATGATCGGGGCGCCGGCCGCCTTGGCGTGATTGATCGCCTCGATGGTCTGGGGCATCACCCCGTCGTCCGCCGCCACCACCAGCACCACGATGTCGGTCACCGTCGCGCCGCGCATGCGCATGGCGGAGAAGGCGGCGTGGCCGGGGGTGTCGAGGAAGGTGACCCGCTGGCCGCCCTCCAGGCGCACCTGGTAGGCGCCGATGTGCTGGGTGATGCCGCCGTGCTCGCCCGCCACCACGTCGGTGGAGCGCAGGGCGTCGAGCAGCGAGGTCTTGCCGTGGTCGACGTGGCCCATGACGGTCACCACGGGCGGCCGCGGCAGCAGGTGGTCGTCGACGTCCTCGGCGCCGATGAAGCCGGCTTCGACGTCGGCTTCCGACACGCGGCGCACGGTGTGGCCGAACTCGGTGGCCACCAGCTCGGCGGTGTCGTTGTCGATCACGTCGGCGCTCTTCAGCATCACGCCCTGACGCATCAGGAACTTGATGATCTCAGCGCCGCGGATCGCCATCCGGTTGGCCAGCTCGGCCACCGTGATCACGTCGGGGATGACCACTTCGCGGGCCGCGCGGGCCGCTTCCTGGCCGCCGCCCTTGCGCTTCTCGCGCTCGCGCTCGCGGGCCCGCCGGACCGAGGCGAGTGAACGCATCCGATCGACGGCGCCCTCGTCGTCACCGGCCACCGCCTGGATGGTCAGGCGGCCTTCGCGGCGCTGCGGGGCGCCCTTGGCGCGGCTGATCGCCTTGGACGGCGCGACGCCCTTGCGGCCGCCGTCATCGTCGTCGGGGCGGCGGTCCATGAGCGCGCCGCCCGGCCGCGGGTCCTGGCGGTCTGCGAGCTGGATCTCGGGC
>NZ_JAQGIZ010000118.1 GCF_028290885.1 Phenylobacterium sp. | reverse complement strand
CGAATTCGGCGGCCGATTCGGCCAGGGATTTGGAAGGCGCGGCGCTCATGGCCGCCTTCTAGCGAGGTTCTGCGCGGGGCGCGATAGGCGGGAACATCTGCGGCTGCCGTCGGTTGGTCGCACGCCCGGCGTCGGGCCAGACGTCGCAGAATCTGGAGGCGAACATGGCCGATCAGCAGTCCAACGACAATCGCCAGCAACAGCAAGAGTCCAGCGGCCGTCGGATGGACCAGAAAGGCAAGAAGAGTTCCGGTCAGGGCAGTCAGTCCGGCTCCAAGCAGAGCGGCCAGAACAACCAAAAGGGCGACGGCAAGCACTAGCCGGCCTTCGTCATTTGCGGAACGACGGGCCGGAGCGCACGTGCGCTCCGGCCCCTTCGCTTAGGGAGCGGTCACCACGGGCAGCTCGATGGCGCTCGCCTGTGCGCCTGAGTGGTAGACCCGCTGGGTGGCCTTCACGTAGTCGGCCGGCTTGGCGAAGAAGATGTTGGGCACGAAGGTCTGCGGGTTGCGGTCATAGAGCGGGAACCAGCTCGACTGGATCTGCACCATGACCCGATGCCCGGGCAGAAATACGTGGTTCGTGGTCGGCATCACGAAGCGGTACTTCTCCACGACGCCCGCCGGAATAGGCTTGGGCGTCGCGAAGCTCTCCCGGTAGCGGCCGCGGAAGATATCCATGGCGATGGGCAGTTCGTAGCCGCCGAGCTCGGCCTGGCTGGGGACGGTGTCCGGGTAGACGTCGATCAGCTTCACGACCCAGTCGCTATCCGTCCCGCTGGTCGAGGCGAAAAGGTTGACGATCGGCGCGCCGGAGATCTGCAGCGGGGAGGTCAGCGGCTCGGTCGTGTAGGTGAGCACGTCGGGCCGGTCGTCCACGTGGCGCTGGTCGGTGGTCAGCCAGTAGCGCCACTGGTCGCCGTCGTCGTTGCGCACCGGGCGGCGGACGTAGGGCGCCGGCTTGGCGGGATCGGAGACATATTCGTCGAAAGCGGCGCCTGAGGCGGCCGGCGGGGCGAAACCGAGGCCCAGGCCGGGTTCCAGGTAGAGCGGCGTCATCTTGGCAGGGCAGCTCGTTTCGCAGGCGAGCGGCCACTTGGGCAGGCGCCGCCACTCCATGGTCCCGGTCTCGAAGATGAACACGGGCGGGGTGTCGGCCTTCGGCGCATTGGTCTTGAGGTGCGCGTCGAGGAAGGGCTTCAGCACCTTCAGCCGGAAGTCGGTGGCGGTGTCGCCGGGCAACTTGACGGCGTTCTGGGCGCGCTGCTCGTAGTTGACGCCGGAGTGCCGCCAGGGCCCCAGCACCAGGTAGTTCATGTCATTCCTGGCGTCCTTGGGCTCTGTCGCCAGGTAGGCGTGGATCGTGCCCCACATGTCTTCCTGGTCCCACAGCGCCCCGACCCACATGGTGGGGACCTTCAGCGGCTGGGCGGCGAGCGTCCTGTCGAGGGCCTGCTCGCTCCAGAACTCGTCATAGGACGGGTGCTCGGTGACCTTGCGGCAGAAGGGGATCTGGTCGAGGCCGGCGGCCTTGCCGAAGTCCCCCGCCGAGCCCGCGCGCAGGAAGTTCGTGTAGTCGTCCAGCCCGTCGCGGGGGATCTCCTTGCCCTCGCCGCGCGCCGTCATCTGGCCGGTGAAGTAGTCCATGTTCTTCAGGCGAAAGGCGCCGTAGTGGAACCAGTCATCGCCCATCCAGCCGTCGACCATCGCGCTTTGCGGCACCGCGGCCTTCAGCGCCGGGTGTGGGTTGATAAGGCCCATCACGGTGGTGAAGCCGTCGTAGGACGAGCCGATCATGCCGACCCGCCCGTTTGTCTCCGGCGTGTTCTTCACCAGCCAGTCGGTGGTGTCCCAGATGTCGGTCGTGTGGTCGACCTTAGTGTGGTTCAGCGGCCCGATCAGCGGGCGGGTGACTACATAGTCGCCCTCGGACCCGTATTTGCCGCGGATGTCCTGATAGACCCGGATGTAGCCGTCGGTGACGAAGGGCTCGTCAAGCTGGGCGAGCTCGGCGGTGATGTGCGGCGAGGAAAAGCGCTCGGCGCGCTTCTTGGCGTTGTAGGGGGTGCGGGTCAAAAGGATCGCGGCGTCATGCGCCCCCTTGGCCATGACGATGACGGTGTAGAGCTTCACCCCGTCGCGCATGGGGATCATCACCGTGCGCTTGGTCCAGTCGTTCTTCGCCGCCGGGAAGTCGAACCGGGCCGGAATGTCCGGCGTCATCGGCGGGGTCTGTGCGCCCGCCGGGGCGGCGGCGACCAGCGCGCATGCGGAAAGGACGCCAAGGGCGAAGCTCTTCAGGATCATGGATGGCGTCCCTAGGCGCTCGCGAGCGCGCTCTGGAAGAGGATGGCGCCGTCCGCGGAGCCGAGCTCCGGCTCGAAGGCCCGGTCGGGGTGGGGCATCAGGCCGAGAACGTTGCCCCTACCGCTCACTATGCCGGCGATGCCGCGCGCAGAGCCATTGGGGTTGTCGAGGTAGCGGAACACCACCTGGCCTTCGCCTTCCAGCCGGTCGAGGGTCGGATCGTCGGCGAAGAAATTGCCTTCACCGTTGCCGACCGTCATGGCCACCTGGCGGCGGCCCGCGTAGCCGGCCGTGAAGCGGGTCTGGGCGTTGGTGACTTCCAGCTCGACGGCCTTGCAGACGTACTTGAGATGCTCGTTGCGCAGCAGGGCGCCGGGCAGCATCCGCGCCTCGCACAGCACCTGGAAGCCGTTGCAGATGCCGACGGTGGCCACGCCGCGCTCGGCGGCCGCCTTGACCTCGGCCATCACCGGCGAGAGGGACGCCATGGCCCCGCAGCGCAGGTAGTCGCCGTAGGAGAAGCCGCCCGGAAGGACGATCAGGTCCAGACGGTCGGGCAGCGCGGTGTCGCCGTGCCAGACCATGTCGACGCGGGCGCCGGTGGACCGCTCTATAGCCACCTTGCAGTCGCGGTCGCAGTTGGCGCCGGGGAAGACGATGACGGCTGCTTTCATGCGGAGATGTCCGTAAGGGCTGGCGCGGGAAAGCGCGAGCGGAAGTCGAAGGCGTGAGCGGTGGGGCCCTGAGCCCGCAGATGCTCGAGCCGCGCAAAGGCCTCGGCGCGGTCGGGCAAGGTCCCCGCGGGAATCCACCACATGGCCTGGTAAGGCTCGGTCGCAGGTTCGAACCAGCGCTCGCGATGCCTGACGAAATGGCCATGGGCGCTGCGGTAGGCGAAGGCGGCCAGCGCCTCGGCGCTCTCCCAGACCGAGAGGTTGGCGAGGATCATCGGGTCGATGTCCTCGGCGGGGATCTCGGAGTCGAAGCCAGTTCCGGTGGCGCGCCAGATGAACCCGGGCGAGGCTTCAGCCAGCGCATTGACCCGGTCCAGCGCCTCTCGGAACTCCGCGCTCTGCGGCGCGTCGATCGGTGCGGCCAGGCGGGCGATGTTGAACTGGGCGAGGTGGAGGCCGCTCATCTGCGGGTCCAGGTTTTGAGGGAGTCGAGATAGGCCATGAGCTGCCGGTAGCCCTTGGGATCGCCGTAGGGGCAGCCGGTGGTCTTCACCTGACCGCCGCTCGCCGTCTGCATCATGATCGCCGGGTGGCCGGGCGCGCCCTTCTCGGTGATCAGGTAGGAAGCCCGGCCGTCCTCGGTCGAATAGAAGCGATAGGGCTCGGCCGACTCGTGCGGCGCGGGGACGAGGTGCGGCTGGGCGGCGATCCTGGCGGCCTGGGCCTCGAAGGGTTGCGAGCAGTCGAGCGCGAGAGCCGCCGGGGCGGTCGCTTCGGGCTTCGGCGCGCAGGCCCCCGCCAGCGGGAGGATGAGGAGGAGGGCGGTCGGCCCCCTCACGCCACCTCCACGCGGTAGCTTTCGATCACCGTGTTGGCGAGCAGCTTGTCACACATGGCCTTGACCTCGGCCTCGGCGGCGGCGGCGTCCTTGGCGGCGAGGTCGAATTCGATGGTCCTGCCGACGCGGACGTGTTCGACGCCGCCCCAGCCCAGGCCGTGCAGCGCCTGCTCGACGGCCTTGCCCTGCACGTCGAGGACGCCGGGCTTCAGGAAGACGTGTACAATCGCCTTCACTAGTGGAGGCCTCCCTGGATGACGGTGGGCATCTCTTTCATGATGCCGAGGCGACGCGCCACCTCGGTGTAACTCTCGATGACGTTGCCGAGGTCGCGTCGGAAGCGGTCCTTGTCGAGCTTTTCGTTGGTCGTCGAGTCCCAGAGGCGGCAGCTGTCGGGGCTGATCTCGTCGGCCAGGATGATGCGGGCGAAGTCGTTTTCCCAGATCCGGCCGAATTCGACCTTGAAGTCCACGAGCGTGATGCCGACCGCGCCGAACATGCCGCTGAGGAAGTCGTTGACCCGCAGCGTCAGCGCCATGATGTCGTCGATCTCCTGGGTCGTGGCCCAGTTGAAGGCGGTGATGTGCTCCTCCGAGACCAGCGGGTCGTGCAGCTTGTCGTCCTTCAGGCAGAACTCGATGATCGAGCGGGGTAGGGCCTGGCCCTCGGGCAGGCCGAGGCGGACGGAAAGCGAGCCGGCCGCCACGTTGCGGCAGATCACCTCCAGCGGGATGATCTCCACCTCGCGGATCAGCTGCTCGCGCAGGTTCAGCCGCCGGATGAAGTGGTTCTGGACGCCGATCGCCGCGAGCCGCGTCATGATGTGCTCGCTGATGCGGTTGTTGATCACGCCCTTGCCCTCGAGCACCGCCTTCTTGGTGGCGTCGAAGGCGGTGGTGTCGTCCTTGAAATACTGGATGAGGGTGCCGGGCTCGGGTCCCTCGTAGAGGATCTTCGCCTTGCCCTCGTAGATCTTCTTACGGCGGGTCATAATCGCGCCTACTCCGTGGACGAGGGCTCTGCCGGTCGGGACAACGAAAAACGCGCGCGGTTTCAACCCTCGCGCGCGGATCCGACTCGGCGTCTCGCTTCATATGAGGCCCCGCAAAATTAGCGGATGCGGGCCATGGGCGCAAACCTCGCCGCCGCGCCGCCTTTCGATTGCGACGGGGAACGGGGCGGGATATGGGATCGCCGGTTCGCACCGTTTACGCGACGCCTCCCCGGGGACCGCATGACTACCTTTGACGATCGTGAACGTGGTTTCGAGAAGCGTTTCGCGCTCGATCAGGAGCAGGAGTTCAAAGCCTCGGCCCGGCGGAACCGTGCGCTGGGCGAGTGGGCGGCCCGCCTGATGGGCCTGGCGGACAAGCACGTCACCGAATACGCCCAGGCCGTGGTCAAGTCCGACTTCGAGCAGCCCGGCGAGGACGACGTCCTGCGCAAGGTGTTCGAGGACCTGAAGGGCGCCGGCGTCGCGATCACCGAGGGCGACGTGCGGATGAAGATGGCCGAACTGCTGGCCCAGGCCCGCGAAGGCGTCCGCGAAGGCAAATAAGCCTACTGGGCGGCGTGCTTCGCCGCGTTCGCCTCCTCACCGAAGACGCGGGCGAACACCCTGTCAACGTTCTTGAAGTGGTAGGCGAGGTCGAAGAGCTCGGCGAGTTCGGCGTCGGATAGCGTGACGTCCGGGTCGGCCTTCAGGAAGTCCAGGAAATTGCCCTCGCCGCGCCACACCCGCATGGCGTTGCGCTGCACCGCGGCATAGGCGGTCTCGCGGGCGACGCCCTTCTGGGTCAGCGCCAGCAGGATGCGCTGCGAATGCACGAGCCCGCCCAGGCGGTCGAGGTTCTTCGCCATGTTCTCCGGATAGATCACCAGCCGCTCGACCACGCTGGCAAGGCGCCGCAGCGCGAAGTCGAGGTGCACGGTGGCGTCCGGCGCGATGCCGCGCTCGACGGAGGAGTGGCTGATGTCCCGCTCGTGCCACAGCGCCACGTCCTCCAGCGCCGGGATCACCGCCGAACGGACCAGGCGCGCGAGGCCCGTCAGGTTCTCGGTGAGGATGGGATTGCGCTTATGCGGCATGGCGCTGGAGCCCTTCTGGCCTGCCTCGAAAGGCTCCTCGGCCTCCAGCACCTCGGTGCGCTGCAGGTGGCGGATCTCGGTCGCCAGCCGCTCGATCGAGGAGGCCACCACGGCGAGCGCCGCGAAATAGGCCGCGTGCCGGTCGCGCGGGATCACCTGGGTGGAGACCGGCTCGACGGCTAGGCCCAGCTTCGCCGCGACGTATTCCTCGACCTCGGGCGCCACATTGGCGAACGTCCCCACCGCGCCGGAGATCGCGCAGGTGGCGATCTCGAACTTCGCCATCGCCAGCCGCTCCTTGGCGCGCACGAACTCGGCATAGTGGCCGGCGAGCTTCAGGCCGAAGGTGGTCGGCTCGGCGTGGATGCCGTGGCTGCGCCCGATGGTCAGGGTGGTTTTGTGTTCAAAGGCGCGGGTCTTCAGCGCGGCCAGCACCAGGTCGACGTCCTCGATCAAGAGGTCAGTGGCGCGGCAGAGCTGCACCGCCAGCGCCGTGTCGTTGACGTCCGACGAGGTCATCCCCTGGTGCAGGAACCGCGCCTCGGGGCCGACCACCTCGGTGACGTGGGTCAGGAAGGCGATGACGTCGTGCTTCACCTCGCGCTCGATCTCGTCGATGCGCTCGGCGTCCCAGATGGCGTCGCGGCCCTTTTCCCAGATCACCCGGGCGGCTTCCTTGGGGATCACCCCCAATTCGGCCATGGCGTCGGCGGCGTGGGCCTCGATCTGAAACATGATCTTGAACCTCTCTTGAGGGCTCCAGATCGCGGCGGCTTCTTTGCGGGCGTAGCGGGGGATCATGTCGCCCGGTATGCGGGCGGTCCGCCGCTCAAGTCAAATTTTCATATGAAAATCTGAACGATTTCAGTCCCCCTCGCCGCGGTCGGCGCGGGCCTTGGCCATGGCCTTGGCGAGGCCGAAGGAGCCCAGCAGGTAGTGGAAGGCGCCCCAGAGGCTGAAGGCGTAGGCGACGATGATGCCGTGGCGGGTGCCGAGCACCAGCGCGCCCGAGCAGGCCGCCTTGGCCGCCGCGGCCGCTCCCGCCGCCGCCTTGCCGCCCGGGCAGGCCGCCTGGAAGTCCGCCGGGCGCGAGCCGAAGAAGCCGCTGATGGCGTCCCAGATCGTCCCTGCGCTCGCGTGCGCATAGTGGAAGGCCGAGAAGTGGTCGATCACCCAGCCGGTGAACGGCGGGCCGCCGCCCAGCGCGATCAGGTTCAGGAAGAACAGCAGGATCGCCGACGCGGTCGCCCGCTGGTGCGTCGGCGCCATGTTCTGCACCACCCCGAAGGTGGGCGCGAGATAGATGTAGGACAGCAGCCCCGGCAGCAGCAGGAAGCCCGCCGCCGCCTGCCAGCTCCCCGCGTTGTAGACCGCCACATAGGCCGGGTAGGCCAGCGCCACCCCGATCGCCGGCGCCAGCGCATACCAGCGCGGCGACAGCTTCGACAGCCGGTCGGTGAGCGGCCCGCCGATCAGGGTGCCGAGCCCTTGCGACAGGCCCTGCGCCAGGCCGACGATCAGCCCCACCTGGCCGATATTCAGATGGAAGGCGCGCACGAAATAGGGCGGCACGAACTGGCCCCCGCCGTAGTTGCCGAAGGAGACCAGCGTGATGCCCAGCACCATGTTCAGCACCGGCCACCGCCCGAACAGGAGCCCGATCACCGCCCCCAGCTCCTTGACCTCGCGGGCCAGCGAATAGGCCGGCGCCGCGCGCACTTCGGCGGTCTGGTCCTGGCCCTGGCCTGCGGCCAGGCCCCCTCTGTCGCGGAGTTTATCCTCGGGTCGGCCTTTGGCCGAGCCCGGGGGCGACATCTCCCCCAAAGGTGGAGAAATTGGCTCCGAATGCCCGCGCGGCGGCTCCTTCACCAAGAGCTTCAGCGCGATGGCCACCGCCACGCCGGGCAGGCCCACCACCATGAACGCCACCCGCCAGCCGAAGGTGTTGGCGATCAGCCCGCCGGCCACCGCCCCGATCATGGCCCCGAGCGGGATGCCGAAGCTGTAGACCGACAGCGCCGAGGCCCGCTTCTTGGGCTCGTAATAGTCGCTGATCAGCGAGTGCGCCGGCGGCGACAGGCCCGCCTCGCCGATCCCCACCCCGAACCGGCAGGCCGCCAGCGTCGCGAAACTCCCGGCCACGCCGCAGAGCGCGGTGAAGCCCGACCAGATGACGATCGACACGGCGATGATGTTGACCCGGCTGAACCGCTCGGCGAGCCGCGCGATGGGGATGCCCAGTAGCGTGTAGAGCAGCGCGAAATAGATCCCGCCCAAGAGGCCCAGCTGGGTGTCGGTGACCTTCAGCGTGTCCTTGATCGGCTGGCCGAGCGTGGCGATGATCGTCCGGTCGATGAAGTTCAGCGTGTAGGCGGTGACCAGCAGGAAGAGCACCAGCCGCTTGTAGTTCTCCGAATAGACGGGCTTCGGCGGGGCGGCGCTGAGCGGGCGCGGAGGGGCGACGGACGTGGCGGTCATGGTGCGGCGCGTTTCCCCGGAATTTTTGCTCGCCGCCCGCGGGGCGGGCGGCGGTTTGGGGGGAGGTTAGCGGGGGTGGGGGCGAGGGGATAGGGGGCTAGGAAGCGCTATTCGATGCCAGTTCTTCAGCCGCCTCCACTTCAGCCAGCGCCGCCTTACCTTCGTTGAAAGTTACAATGGACGATGGCAGTCCTATGAGAACGAGGGGGCACGGATTGCCGACACCCCTACGCAGGCGATCATCCAG
>NZ_JAQGIZ010000117.1 GCF_028290885.1 Phenylobacterium sp. | reverse complement strand
GCGTCGCCATCGGCGTGGCGCTCCTGCCCCGCCTGTCGACGGCGCTGCAGGCGAAGGATCATGACGACGCCAATGGGGCCATGGATCAGGCGGTGGTGTTCGGCCTGGCGCTCTGCCTGCCCGCCGCCGCGGCGCTGATGGCGATGCCGGGCTACCTGGTCGAGGGGTTCTTCGCGCGCGGCGCGTTCACGCCCAAGGACGCGGCCGCCTCCGCGGCGCTGCTGTTCCACTATGGCTGGGGCCTGCCGGCTTTCGTGCTGATCAAGATCCTGCAGCCGGCCTTCTTCGCGCGCGGGGACACCCGCCGGCCGATGAACTATTCGCTGATCTCCGTGGCGGTCAACGTCGCGCTGGGCGTCAGCCTGTTCTTCACCATCGGCTTCCCGGGCATCGCGCTGGCCACCGCCGCGGCCTCCTGGATCACCGTCTTGCAGATGGTGGTGAAGCTCTGGCGCGACGATATCTGGCGGCCCTCGGCGCGGGCCACGGGCAAGATCGTCCGGGTGGCCGCCGCCTGCCTTGGCCTGGGCGCCGCGCTGGCGCTCGCCTCCCACTTCCGCCCGGTGCTGGAGGCGCCTCTGGCCGGCTTCAGGCTCGGGCCCCTGCACGCCAAGGAGGTCACCGTGCTGCTGGTTTGCCTGGCCGGCGCCGTGCTCTATCCGGCCCTGCTGTTCGCCTTCGGCGGCGTCACCCCGGCCGAGGCGCGCGCGGCGCTCAAGCGGCGCAAGGGCGAGGCGGGACCCGTCGCCTCGGGCTTGCCGTAGGACGCACTCAGGCTTATTCGAGCCTCATGGCTTGCGGCTCACAGACTTGGCGATGGCGCTGACCCGCTGAACGACCCGTCATCTCGGGCCTTGCGCCAACCTTTTGCGTAAGGCATGGCGCCCTCTAGCCTCAGAAGCCTTTCCATGACCGACCAAGCCCCGGCCCCCTACGCGGGACCTCAGCGCGTGCTCTCCGGCGTGCAGCCGTCCGGCGACCTGCACCTCGGCAACTACCTCGGCGCCCTGGTGAAGTTCGCGCGCCTGCAGCACGAGATCGAGACCTTCATCTTCGTGGCCGACCTGCACGCCATCACCGCCTGGCAGGACCCGGCGAAGCTGAAGGACCAGGTCCGCGAGATCGCCGCAGCCTACCTGGCCACGGGCCTCGACCCCAAGGTCGCCACCATCTTCGCCCAGTCCGCCGTGCCCGCGCACGCCGAGCTCGCCTGGGTGTTCAACTGCGTGGCGCGGCTGGGCTGGCTCGACCGGATGACCCAGTTCAAGGACAAGGCCGGCAAGCACAAGGAGCGCGAGAGCGTCGGCCTCTACACCTACCCGGTGCTGCAGGCCGCCGACATCCTGGTCTACAAGGCGACCCACGTGCCGGTGGGCGAGGACCAGCGCCAGCACCTCGAACTGACCCGCGACATCGCCGCCAAGTTCAACCACGACTTCGACGCGCCGGGCTTCTTTCCCCTGCCGGACGCCCTGACCCAGGGGCCGGGCGCGCGGATCATGAGCCTGCGCGACGGGACGGTGAAGATGTCCAAGTCGGACCCGTCGGACAATTCGCGGATCAACCTGACGGACGACGCCGACACCATCGCCCAGAAGGTCCGCAAAGCCCGCACCGACGCCGACCTGCTGCCGGAGAAGCTCGCCGACCTCGACGGGAGGCCCGAAGCCCAGAACCTGGTCGGGGTCTATGCGGCGCTCTCCGGCCGCGAGGCCCAGGACGTGCTGAGCGAGTTCACCGGCCAGGGCTTCGGGGCCTTCAAGCCCAAGCTCGCCGACCTGGCCGTCGCGGTGATGGGCCCGATCGGCGGCGAGATGCGCCGGCTGCTGTCCGACCCCGCCGAGATCGACCGCATCCTCGCGGCCGGCGGCGAGCGGGCCCGCGAGGTCGCCGCCCCGACGCTGGCCGAGGTCAAGCGCATCGTCGGCTACTGGGCCGGGTGAGCTTGCGCGCGGACCCCCTTGCCTAGGAATTGGAGGCGCCGCACCGTCCGGCCATGAGCGAGCGCAAGTTCCTGGTCGTCGCCGACGATACGCCGGAGTACCAGGCGGCGCTGCGCTTCGCCTGCCGCCGGGCGCGGTCCACCGGCGGCCGCGTGGCGCTCCTCAGGGTGATCGAACCGGCGGTGTTCGAGCACTGGAGCGGCGTGCGCGAGGAGATCGAGCGCCAGGCGCGCGACGAAGCCGAGGCCGTGCTCCAGCAGTCCGCCGAGTTCGTCCAGGCCGAGACCGGCTTCCCGCCGGAATATCTGATCGTCGACGCGGACAACGTGCGCGCGGGGCTACGCCAGGTCATCGGGTCCGACCCCGACATCAAGATCCTGGTGCTGGCCGCCGCGGTCGGCGGGCGCGGGCCGGGGCCGCTGGTGATGTCGCTGGCCAAGGAAGGCGTCACCTGGGGCGCCCGCAAAGTGCCGGTGACCCTGGTCCCCGGCGACCTCACCGACGAGGAGATCGCCGATCTGGCGTGACTTGCGCCGCCGCGCCACAAGCGCCACATCTCTCCTCATGTTCATTCAGACGGAAGCCACGCCGAACCCCGAGGTGCTGAAGTTCCTGCCCGGCCGCGAGGTGATGGGCGAGGGCACGCGGGACTTCCGCGACGCCGACGCGGCCGGCGCCTCGACCCTGGCCAGCGAGCTGTTCACGATCGATGGCGTCACCCGGGTGTTCTTCGGCCCCGATTTCCTGACCGTCGGCAAGACGGATGGTCACGACTGGAGCCACCTGAAGGCGCCGATCCTGGCCGCCATCATGGACCACTTCACCTCCGGCCAGCCGCTGTTCGCCGGCGAGGGCGACCAGGCCGGCGGCCATGACGAAGGCGCCTACGAGGGCGAAACCGCTCAGATCGTCGCCGAGATCAAGGACCTGCTGGACACCCGTATCCGCCCGGCCGTGGCCCAGGACGGCGGCGACATCCTGTTCTCCCGCTTCGACGACAAGACCGGCGTCGTCTACCTGAACATGCGCGGCGCCTGCTCGGGCTGCCCGTCGTCCTCGGCGACGCTGAAGGCCGGAGTCGAGAACATGCTCAAGCACTACGTCCCGGAAGTGACGGGGGTGGAGCAAACACTTTAGAACGAGGGCGATGATCGTCCTCGGCCTCGACACCTGCCTTTCAAGCTGCTCGGTCGCCGTGCTCGACGGCGGGCGCGTGGTCGCCTCCGCGCGCGAGGTGATGGCGCGCGGCCATCAGGAGCGGCTGGCCCCCATGGCGCAGGCGGTGATGGCGCAGGCGGGCCTCGCGTTCGACCGGCTGGAACGCATCGCCGTCACCGTCGGGCCCGGCTCCTTCACCGGCCTTCGTGTCGGCATCGCCTTCGCCAAGGGCCTGGCGCTGGCGCTCGATCTCCCGGCGGTCGGGATCGGGACGCTGGAAGCGCTCGCGGCTGAAGCCCCATTTGCGAAGGAGGGCGGCCTGGTGTTCCCGGCCATCGACGCCCGCCGCGGCCAGCTCTACCTCCAGGCCTTCGAGGACGGCCACGCCCTGATGGCGCCCGACGCGCTCGCTGCCGAGACCGCCGCG
Source organism: Phenylobacterium sp. (assembly GCF_028290885.1). GTDB lineage: Bacteria > Pseudomonadota > Alphaproteobacteria > Caulobacterales > Caulobacteraceae > Phenylobacterium. Next base: position 11,177 of record NZ_JAQGIZ010000117.1, on the reverse strand, counting down.
GCCCGCCTCGCCGAGCTCTCCCAGGGCCGGCCGTTCACCCTGGTGGGATCCGGCGCCGCCCTGCTGGCCGACCTGGCGCCCGGCGCGCGCCTCATCCCGGCCGAGGGCGCCGACGCCCGCCACGTCGCCCGCCTCGCCGCCGCCCGCGACCCCGCGCCGCTGAAGCCGCTCTATCTGCGCGCGCTGGACGCCAAGCTGCCGGCATGAGGCTGACCCTGGCCACCGCCGCCGAGTGCGAAGCCATGGCCCGCGTCCACGCCGAGGCCTTCCCGGCGTCCTGGCGCGAAGACGAGTTCGAGGACCTGTTGGACGGTGAGGGCATCTACGGCTTCCTGGCCGCGAACGACGCCGCGCCGCTGGGCGTCATCCTCTGCCGGGTCGCAGCCGGCGAGATGGAGGTGCTGACCCTGGGCGTCAGCCCCGCCGCGCGCCGCCGCAGCGTCGCCCGCGCGCTGATGGCCGCGGCGATTCCCGTCGCCCGCGACCTGGGCGCCGCGGAGGCCTTCCTGGAGGTCGCCGTCGACAACGATCCGGCCATCGCCCTCTACGAAGCCCTGGGTTTCCGCAAGGCGGGCCTGCGCAAGGCCTATTACAACCGCGGCCCCGCCGGCGTCGTGGACGCCCTGGTCATGCGCCTCGACCTTAACGCCGCCGCCGCTTAGACCTATTCTGGTTGGGAACGAGGACTTTGGAGCCCGCTTTGTCGGACCGCATCGAAAAGCTCTGCGTCGAGAAGGGCATGCGCATGACCGAGCAGCGCCGCATCATCGCGCGCGTGCTGTCCGAGGCCCATGACCACCCCGACGTCGAGGAGCTGCACCGCCGGGCGCATGCGGTCGACCCGCACATCTCCATCGCCACCGTCTACCGGACGGTGCGCCTGTTCGACGAGGCCGGCATCATCACCCGCCACGACTTCCGCGACGGCCGCTCCCGCTACGAAGAGCACCCGGAAACCCACCACGACCACCTGATCGACATGAAGACCGGCCGGGTGGTGGAGTTCGTCGACGCCGAGATCGAGGCCCTGCAGGAAGCCATCGCCCAGAAGCTCGGCTACCGGCTGGTGGACCACCGGCTGGAGCTCTACGGGATGCCCATCGAGGAGAAGTGAGCAATCTACTGTCTTCCCCCGGTACGGGGGAAACCATCCCCGACAGGATGGTTTGGCTGGAGGGTCGATGGGGGAAGTCGAACGGCAGACAACACTTCCCCCATTGTCGCCCGCCTTCGGCATTGGCGACATTTCCCCCGTACCGGGGGAAGGCTCCCAACCTTGCACCGCCTCTCCTGCGCCCCCATAACCCGGTCATGTCCGCCCCAGCGCCGTCCAAGCGCCTCTTCATCAAGACCTACGGCTGTCAGATGAACGTCTACGACAGCGAGCGGATGGCCGACGTGCTGTCGCCGCTGGGCTATGCGGTGACCGACAGCCCCGAGGGCGCGGACCTCGTGGTGCTGAACACCTGCCATATCCGCGAGAAGGCCACCGAGAAGGTCTATTCCGAGCTCGGCAAGCTGAAGGAGATGCGCGACGAGCGGGTCGCCCAGGGCGGGTCGCGCATGACCATCGCGGTCGCCGGCTGCGTCGCCCAGGCCGAGGGCGAGGAGATCATGCGCCGCCAGCCCGCCGTGGACCTGGTTGTGGGCCCGCAGGCCTATCACCAGCTGCCGGAGCTGATTGCGCGGTCCCACCGCGCCCGTGGCGAGCGGCTGTCCGCCGACTTCGCCCCCGAGGAGAAGTTCGACGCCCTGGCGCCGGCCGGCCGCCACGCGACCGGCGTCACCGCCTTTCTCACCGTGCAGGAGGGCTGCGACAAGTTCTGCACCTTCTGCGTGGTGCCCTACACCCGCGGCGGCGAGTGGTCGCGCAGCCCTGAGGCCATCGAGACGGAGGCCCGCGACCTGGCCGCCCAGGGCGTGCGCGAGGTCACCCTGCTGGGCCAGAACGTCAACGCCTACGCCGGTGACGGCGGGCTCGCCGCCCTGGTGCGCCGCCTGGCGGCGATCGAGGGCCTCGACCGCATCCGCTACACGACCAGCCACCCGCGCGACATGGACGAGGCGCTGATCGCCGCCCACGCCGAGGTGGACGCGCTCATGCCCTACCTGCACCTGCCGGTGCAGTCCGGGTCGGACCGCATCCTCAAGGCGATGAACCGCGCCCACACCGCGCAGAGCTATGTCCGCCTGATCGACAAGATCCGCAGCGCCCGGCCCGACATCGCCATCTCCGGCGACTTCATCGTCGGCTTCCCCGGCGAGCGCGACGCCGACTTCGAGGCGACGCTCGATCTGGTGCGCGAGGTCGGCTACGCCACCGCCTTCTCGTTCAAATATTCCCGCCGTCCGGGCACGCCGGCCGCCGCCATGCCGGGGCAGGTCGACGAGGCGGTGAAGGACGAACGGCTGGCGCGGCTCAACGCCCTGCTGGACGAACAGGCCCGCGCCTTCAATGCGTCACAGGTCGGCAAGGTGCTCCCCGTGCTCTTCGAGCGGCCCGGCCGCCATGCCGGGCAGCTTATCGGGCGCAGCCCCTATCTGCAGGCGGTGCACGCCACCGCGCCGGATCGCTTGATCGGCCAGATCGTTTCGGTGCGGATCGAGTCCGCCGCCCGGATGAGCCTGGCGGGCGCGCTCGTGGAGACTGCAGAGCTGGAGCTTGCCCCCGAGATGGCCTTGTGAGCCGCGCGCCTGAATTCGTCACCCTCTCCGACGCCGCCGCCCGAGCGGTGGCCGGCGCCAATTCCCGCCACGCGGCCCTGATCGAGGACGCCTTCGACGTGCTGGTCGAAACGCCGGGCGGCGGAGTGTCCCTCACCGGCGACTCGAAGGGCCGCGCCCAGGCCAAGAAGGCGGTCCACGCGATCGCGGCCCGCGCCGACCAGGGGCTGGAGATCGCCGAGGCCGACGTGCGCGTGGCGATCGGCAACGCCAAGTCCGGCGGCGCGGTGCCCGGGGTCCTGCCCGTCGGCCGCCGCGGCCAGGTGGCCCCCAAGACCGCGATGCAGGCGGAGTACCTGCAGGCGCTGGCCAAGTGCGAACTGGTGTTCGGGCTGGGTCCCGCCGGCACCGGCAAGACCTTCCTGGCCGTAGCCCACGGCGCGGGCCTGTTGCTGCGCGGCGAAGTCGACCGGCTGATCGTCTCGCGGCCGGCGGTCGAGGCCGGCGAGCGGCTGGGGTTCCTGCCGGGCGACCTCACCGAGAAGGTCGACCCCTACATGGCGCCGGTCTGGGAGGCGCTGACGGATATCCTCGGGGCCGACCAGCTGCGCCGCCGGCGCGAAAAGGGCGAGATCGAGGTCGCCCCCATCGCCTTCCTGCGCGGCCGCACGCTCGCGCATGCTTTCGTCATCGTCGACGAGGCGCAGAACGCCACCCGCCTGCAGATGAAGATGGTGCTGACCCGCCTGGGCGAAGGCGCCCGCATGGTGGTCACCGGCGACCCGACCCAGATCGACCTGGTCAATATCCGCGACAGCGGCCTGGCCCACGCCGTGGGCCTGTTGGAGGGGGTGAAGGGTATCGCCGTCACCCGCTTCTCCGCCGAGGACGTGGTCCGCCACCCGCTCGTCGAACGCATCGTCCGCGCCTATGACGCCGACGCGGCCAAGGCCGGACGCGCCATTTGATCGACATGGAAATCGAGGACGCGGCCTGGACGACGGCGCTCCCGGAGGCGGAAGCCCTGGCGCGCGCGGCGGCCGAGGCGACGCTCGCCTCCGAGGGAGCTGTCGGCGAGGGCGTGACCCTGCTCCTCACCGACGACGAGGCGGTTCGAGACCTGAACGCCCGCTTCCGGCAGCAGGACAAGCCGACCAATGTGCTGTCGTTTCCCGCGCTGCCGAATCCCGACCGGTCCCTGGGCGACGTCGCCCTGGCCTATGGCGTTTGCGCGCGGGAAGCCCGCGAACAGGACAAGCCGCTGGCGCATCACCTGCAGCATCTGGTGGCGCATGGGGTGCTGCACCTTCTAGGATATGACCACATGAGCGATGCCGAGGCCGCCGAGATGGAGGCCCTCGAGCGCGTCGTCCTGGCCGGGCTGGGGGTTCCTGACCCCTACCTGGCGGGTGAAGGAGACCATGACCGACCCCCGTCCGTCGCCTGAGGCTTTCGCCGCGCACAAGCATCGGGGCGTGCTCTCCCTGTTCGACCGGTTCCGCAGCCGTCCGGCCCAGGACGCCGGTTCGGTTCCGGAGGCGCCCACCGCCGCCACCGGCGAGCTGGTCAGCCAGGCGCGCGCCTTCCAGGAGTTGCGCGTCGACGATGTCATGAAGCCGCGCGCCGACATCGTGGCGGTGGCCAAGGACTGCACCTTCGCCGAGCTCGTCGCCCGCTTCGTAGAGGCCGAGCACAGCCGCATGCCGGTCTACAAGGAGACCCTCGACGAGCCGGTGGGCGTGGTCCACGTCAAGGACGTCTTCAAGCTGCTGGCCCGCAAGACCCGCAAGCCGCGGCCCGGGGACCACGTGCTGTCCGGCCGCCACAACCTGGTGCGCCCGGTGCTCTACGTCCCGGCCTCGATGCGCGGCTCGGAGCTGCTGGGCCAGATGCGCGCCAGGCAGACCCACATGGCCCTGGTGATCGACGAGTTCGGCGGCACCGACGGCCTGGTGACCCTCGAGGACCTGCTGGAGACCCTGGTCGGCGAGATCGAGGACGAGCACGACGACGCGGCCGAGGACGGTCATGCGCCGATCATCAGGGACGGCGACGGCTGGGTGGTCGACGGCCGGACCCCGCTGGAGGACCTGGAGGCGGCCATCGGCGACGGCGTCGATCTGGCCCCGCCCGACCTCGACGAGGAGATCGACACCGTGGCCGGCCTCGTCAACGCGCTCGCCGGCCGGGTGCCGAAGCGGCGCGAGCTCGTCGAGCATCCGGGCGGCTTCGTCATAGAGGTGCTCTCGGCCGATCCGCGGCGGGTGAAGCGGGTGCGCGTGCGCCGCATCCCGTCCGGGCGGCTCGATCCCTCGCTGGCGGACTGACGCCGGTTGATGCCTTTGAGCTGGCGCCAAGGTTGGCCGGCCCGCGGGCTGTCGCTGCTGGCGGGGGTGGCCGCGGGGTTGGCGCACCCGCCGTTCGGCGTCCTGCCCGGCCTGCTTGGCTACGCCCTGCTGCTGGCGCTGATCGACGCCGACGGTCCGCGGCCGCTGCGCTCGGCCTTCTTCCGCGGCTGGCTGGACGGGCTCGGCTACTTCGCCGTCGGCGTGCACTGGATCACCGAGCCGTTCATGGTCGACGCCAAGGAGCAGGGCTGGATGGCGCCCTTCGCCCTGGTCCTGATGGCCGCCGGCCTGGCGCTGTTCTGGGGCGCCGCGGCGCTGGCGTACCGGGCGCTGAAGACCCGCGGGCCCGCGCGCATCCTGGTGTTCGCGGGTTGCCTCGCCGGCTTCGAGTGGCTGCGCGGCCACGTGCTGTCCGGCTTTCCCTGGGACCTGCCCGGCGAGACCTGGCGGGCGGGTTCCGCGCCGTCGCAGGCCGCCTCGGTGGTCGGCGCCTATGGCCTGACCTGGATCACCCTCGCCGTGGCCGCCACGCCGGCCGTGCTGGCCCAGGACATCGGCCGGCGGACGAAGGCCGGCGCCCTCGCCGTCGCCGCGGCGGTGCTCGCCGGCCTCTACGCCTTCGGCCTCAGCCGCCTCGCGCAGGCCGTCGAGCCGTCGGCGCACGCGCCGGTCATCCGGGTGGTGCAGGCCGACATCGACCAGAAAAAGAAGTGGCGGCCGGAGAACCTGGGCCTGGTCTTCGACACCTACGTTGGCCTCACCGAGCACAAGGGACCTGTGCAGCCGGACATCGTCATCTGGCCGGAGGGCGCGCTTCCGGCGGTGATCGACGAGCTCATTGCGCCGGGCTCGCCCTACGCGTCTCGCCTGCGCGACGCCTTCGCCCCCGGCCAGACGCTGCTGATGGGCGCCAACCACGCCGAGCTGGGTCCCGGCGGGACCGCGCGCTACTTCAACAGCCTGGTCGCCTTCCGCCGTGAGGCCGACGGCCTGCGGGTCACCGGCGTCTACGACAAGCACCACCTGGTGCCGTTCGGCGAGTACATGCCGCTGGGCGAGATCGCCACCAAGGTCGGCTTCCGCAGCCTGGTGCACATGCCCGACGACTTCACCGCCGGGCCGCCGTCGCAGCCGATCTCGCCCGCGGGCGCCCCGCCCGTCCAGGTGCTGATCTGCTACGAGGCGCTGTTCCCGGGCGTGACCCGCGCCGGCGCCGCGCGGGCGGGCCTGCGGCCGGCCTGGATCCTCAACATCTCCAATGATGCCTGGTTCGGCGTGACCTCGGGCCCGCTGCAGCACCTCAACCTCGCCAGCTACCGCGCCATCGAGGAGGGCCTGCCTATCGTTCGCGCCACGCCGACCGGCGTTTCCGCGGTCATCGACGCCTACGGGCGGACCGAGCCAGGCGCTCGTCTGGCATTGGGCGCCCTGGGTGTAATTGACGCACCCCTGCCTCCGGCCCTGCAACCTACGCTGTACACGAGGGCGGGCGACCTCTACTTCGCGGGCCTGCTCCTATTGTCCGGCCTGGCGGCTCTGGCCTATCGTGTTCGATAAGCGCGTTAACTATTGATGCTCAAAGGCCGCGTCTGGCATCTCGCTTGCCCGGCGATGTTTGACTGGGAAGCTGCATGGACAAGGCCGAAGAGCCGGAACGGGCCCCGAACCCCATCGACCGCCACGTGGGCCTGCGGATCCGCATGCGCCGCAAGGAGCTGGGGATCAGCCAGGAGCGGCTGGCGGAGTCCATCGGCCTCACCTTCCAGCAGGTCCAGAAGTACGAGCGCGCCGCCAACCGGGTGAGCGCCTCGAAGCTGTGGGAGATGGCCCGCGCGCTCTCCACGAACATCAGCTACTTCTACGAGGGGCTCAGCGACGCCATTGAAACGCCCGGCTCCAATTTGCCGCGCGAGACCTTGCAGGACTTCCTGCTGACCCCCGAGGGAATGGAGCTCGCCGCCGTCTTTCCGAAGATTCCCACGGGCCGGGTGCGCCGCCGGATGCTCGACCTGGTCCGCGCCATGGCCGGCGAGCCGGACACCCCCGAGGGCTGATGCAGCCTTAACCCGGCGGGCCGAATGTGTGCTTGGCGGGATATAAAGACTTCTTTATAGGCTTGCCGACCTCATTGGGCGGCCGCCGCATGCCTCGGGCGGCCCCGTTATTTCCCGGAGCCAAGCGCCGTGAGCCGTTCCAGCTACATCTTCACGTCCGAAAGCGTGTCCGAGGGCCATCCGGACAAGGTGGCCGACCGGATCTCCGACACCGTCGTCGACGCCTTCCTGGCCGCCGAACCGGAGGCGCGCGTCGCCTGCGAGACTTTGGTCACCACCAACCGCGTCGTGCTGGCGGGCGAAGTCCGCGCCGGCCGTCCGGGCGGCTCCAAGGCCGAGAACAAGCAACTGACCAAGGACATCCTGCGCGGCCTGGAGCCGAAGGTGCGCCAGGCGATCAAGGACATCGGCTACGAGCAGAAGGGCTTCCACTGGGCCAAGGCCAAGTTCGCCTGCTACCTGCACTCGCAGTCCGCCCACATCGCCCAGGGCGTCGACGCCAGCGACAAGAAGGACGAGGGCGCGGGCGACCAGGGGATCATGTTCGGCTACGCCTGCGACGAGACCCCCTCGCTGATGCCGGCGACGCTGCAATATTCCCACGACATCCTGCGCCGGCTGGCCGAGGTCCGTCACTCCGGCGAGTGCGCCGCGCTGGAGCCGGACGCCAAGAGCCAGGTCACCCTGCGCTACGAGGACAGCCGCCCGGTCGAGGTGCTGCAGATCGTCGTCTCGACCCAGCACAAGAAGCGCATCGGCCTGCACTCGGCGACCCCGAAGCGGATCGAGGCGCTGATCCGCCCCTATGTGGAGGGCGTCTTCCCGGCGGGCCTGATCACCAAAAGGACCAAGTGGCACGTCAATCCCACCGGCCGCTTCGAGATCGGCGGGCCGGACGGCGACGCGGGCCTCACCGGCCGCAAGATCATCGTCGACTCCTTCGGCGGCGCGGCCCCGCACGGCGGCGGCGCCTTCTCCGGCAAGGACCCCACCAAGGTGGACCGCTCGGCCGCCTACGCCTGCCGCTACCTGGCCAAGAACGTCGTCGCCGCGGGCCTGGCGCGCAAGTGCACCATCCAGATCAGCTATGCGATCGGCGTCGCCCAGCCGCTCAGCTTCTACGTCGACCTGCACAACACCGGCGAGATCGACCCGGCCAAGCTCGAGCTCGCCCTGCCGGAGATGATCGGCGGCGCGACGCCCAGGGCTATCCGCGAGCACCTGGGCCTCAACAAGCCGATCTACGCCCGCACCGCCGCCTACGGCCATTTCGGCCGCCAGCCCGACAACGAAGGCGGCTTCTCCTGGGAACGCCCGGACCTCGCCGAAGAACTGAAGAAGCTGGCGTAGGGCTCAATCCCTCCTCTGGCCGTCATCCCCGGGCTTGTCCCGGGGATCCATACGCACCGACAGTTCAGGCAAATCCCGCCCGCCCGCGTCCATGGATGGCCGGGACAAGCCCCGCCATGACGAGTAGGGAGGGGGAAATGACCGTCCACCCGCCGCTCCGCTCCTACGGCCGCCTGAAGACGCGGACCATCAAGCCGCGCCAGGCGGCGCTGGTCGAAAACCTGCTGCCGTCGCTGCGTCCGCCTGCGGGCGCTTTCGATCCCCGCGCGCTGAAGCCGGACGCCGCCGAGGTCTGGCTGGAGATCGGCTTCGGCGGCGGCGAGCACATGGCCGCCCAGGCCGGGCTTCATCCCGACGTGCTGGTGATCGGCGCCGAGCCGTTCCAGAACGGGGTGGCGAGCGCGCTGCGGCATATCGACGAGCAGGCGCTCGGCAACGTCCGCGTCCACGATGGCGACGCCCGCGACCTGATGGCCCGGCTGCCCGACGCCAGCCTCGACCGCGCTTTCATCCTCTTCCCCGACCCCTGGCCCAAGGCGCGCCACAACAAGCGCCGCCTGGTCCAGGCCGAGACCGTGGCCGAACTCGCGCGCCTGCTGAAGCCGGGCGGCGCCTTGCGCTACGCCAGCGACTGGGCCGACTACGTCGACTGGAGCCTCGAGCGGTTCGTGAAGAACCCCGCCTTCCGCTGGGTGGCGGACCAGGCGTCCGACTGGCGCATCCCGCCCGCCGACCACATCACCACCCGCTACGAGGAAAAACGCCTCGGCGACTGCGCCCCGGTGTTCCTGGACTTCGTGAGGACCTAGGCGCTCTTCGCCCGCTCGATCGACGCGCGGATCAGGTCGGCGGTCTCCTCGGGGTCCGCCCAGCCTCTGATCTGCACGGCCTTGCCCTTCTCCAGGTCCTTATAGTGCTGGAAGAAGTGGGCGATCTGCTCGGTGAGGATCACCGGCAGGCTGCGCCAGCTGTCGACCCCCTTGTAGAAGGGGTGCAGCGCGTCCACCGGCACCGCCAGCACCTTCTCGTCGCCGCCGGCCTCGTCGGTCATCATCAGGGCGCCGATCGGCCGGCAGCGGATCACCGCGCCCGGCACGACCGGCGTCGGGCCCACCACCATGATGTCCATCGGGTCGCCGTCGTCGGCCAGGGTGTGCGGGATGAAGCCGTAGTTGCCCGGATAGAACATCGCCGTGTGCAGGAAACGGTCGACGAAGATGGCCCCGCTTTCCTTGTCCATCTCGTACTTCACCGGCTCGCCGCCCTGCGGGATCTCGATGATGGCGTTGACGTCATAGGGCGGGTTCACGCCGACGGGAATCTTGGACAGGTCCATGGGGAGGCCTTCTGGGGGAGGAAGCAGGGTCGGGTCTTTAAGGCCAATCCGGCTCGACCGTAAGCCCGGCGCCGGCGCATAGTTGCGTGAACTCCGGAGGCCAATCTTGTCGCAACCCAACTCGACCCCCGTTCGCGTCGTCGGCCTGGCGGGAAGTCTGCGGCAGGGCTCCTACAACCGCGCCCTGCTGCGCGCGGCGCAGGGGATGGCGCCCGAGGGCATGACCATCGAGATCTTCGACCTGCTCGCGGTGCCGCTCTACAACGCCGACGTCGAGGCCGCCGGCGATCCCGAGGGCGTGGCCGCGCTGAAGGCGGCGATCCGGGCGGCGGACAGCGTCCTCTTCGTGACGCCGGAGTACAACCATGGCGTCCCCGGCGTGATGAAAAACGCCGTCGACTGGGCCTCTCGGCCCCCGCGCGAAGCCCCGCTGGGCGCCAAGCCCGTCGGCATCATCGGCGCCTCGCCGGGCATGACCGGCAGCGCGCGCGGCCAGAGCCAGCTCCGCCAGGCCTTCGAGTTCACCAACTCCTACTGCATGCCCCAGCCGGAAATCCTGGTGTTCCGCGCCCACGAGAAGTTCGACGCCGAGGGCCGGCTGACGGACGAGGGGACGGCGAAGTTCCTGGGGGTCTATCTGGAGGCGTTCAAGGCTTGGACGCTGAGGTTCAAGGCAGGGTAGGCCGTCGAACGTCCTTCTCCCGTTGTGGGAGAAGGTGGCCTGCGAAGCAGGTCGGATGTGGGGTCGAAAGCCCTATCCGATCTGAGCTTTAGGATCGCGCCGAGAGCGGAGCGCGACCCCACATCCGTCACCCTCCGGGCGACACCTTCTCCCACAAGGGGAGAAGGGCGGGTGACATCTGACGATGAGGCTACTGGAAAAGACGGAGCGGCTATTCCAATGCGCCGCCATTGAGAACGTCCTCCGCCGCGAACATTCTTGGCATTTTGAGTTCTCATCCGCTTCTCTAAGCGTCGAACACCTATGGCGAGTGCTTGCGGATGGCGCTCCGGTGCTCACAGATCGCGAGGACGGCCTGACCTATGGCGGCCCCGTCGCAATCGACGCACAGGACGAGGCGCGTCGGCTCTTGCTCGGGCTCCGCGTCTTGGGAGCCATTGTCGATCCCGAGACCGCTGACTTGAGGATTTCCTTCGACGGCGGTCTTCGGCTCGACGTTCTAACCATCGCTCCGCGCACCGTGGCTTGGGAGGTGTCGGGGCCAAAGTTCTGCATCGCTGCTCGTGGTGGCAGGCTGTCCGAGCCCTTTTGGTTCTTGGCGAGCGCGCCTGAGGCGTGACAAACCCCTCCCAAGCGCCTATATTCACCTCAACATCGTCCGTTAGCGCTGTAAGGCGCCTACGAGCGGCGGGCTCCGGCCCGGCCGCTTTTTTCTTTGCCGGAGGGCTGGCTGAGGCCAATGC
>NZ_JAQGIZ010000109.1 GCF_028290885.1 Phenylobacterium sp. | reverse complement strand
CGAACAGCACCTTGTGGCGGACGTTCTCGGGGTTCTCGAAGTTCGTCAGGTCGACCTTGACGAGCGCAAAGTAGCGCTCGCCTTCCCGGGGCGCGCGGACCGCGCCGTCCACCGTGTCGCCGGTTCGGAGGCCGAACTTCCGGATCTGCGAGGGGCTGACGTAGATGTCGTCGGGGCCGGGCAGGTAGTTGGCCTCGGGGCTGCGCAGGAAGCCGAATCCGTCCTGGACCACCTCCAGGGTGCCGGAGCCGGAGATCTCCACGCCCTCTTCGGCCAGCGTCTTCAGGATCGCGAACATCATGTCCTGCTTGCGCATGGAGTTGGCGTTCTCGATCTCGAAGACCTCGGCGAAGGCCAGCAAGTCCGCAGGAGCTTTGTCCTTCAGCTCCTGCAGGCTCATGCGGGTCAGCCCCATCTTGGCGATGGTGTTGGCGACCTCCGAGGGCTCCTCGGGCTCCGCGGAGGCGTCGGCCTCGTCAGCCGGAGCCTCGGCGACCGCGGGTTCGGCGGCGTCCAGCGCCGGCGCAACGGCTTCTTCGGTCATGGGGGTGTCTTGATTTTCGTCTTGCATCGGATTCACTCGTGTTCGCCCGCGGGCCGGACGGACTCCGGGCGCGGGCTTCTAGATGATGTGGGCGCCTCTTGAGCGCCGATGTGTTCGTCTTCGTGGGGGCCGGACCATCTGCACGTCCATGCGCGCGGCGGCCGGAGATAAGGCGGGGCGCGCCCTTGTCGGGGACGCGTAGGGGATCGGAACCACAGACGCAGGCCCGGGTCAAGCAAACCGGTGTCGCGGGTTAGGGGTGTCCGAACTCGGTGGTGACGGCGATGACCATCACGATGGCGGCCAGGAACGGCAGCTCGTTGGTCATCCGCCAAAACTTGGCCGCATGGTCACGGCGGCCAGCGGCGAAGGCCTTGCGAGCCCGCCATAGGTAGGTATGCCAGCCGGTCAGGAAAAGGACCCCGGCCAGCTTAGTGACCATCCAGGGTTCGGCCAGGAACCGCCAGCCGTCGCCATGCCGGTGGGCGTCCACCCAGATCAGCGCCAGGCCGAAGACCCAAGCCATGACCATCGCCGGGTTCATGATGATCCGCAGCAGCTTGCCCTCCCAGACCTGGAAATGGGCGTCGAACTCGCTGCCCGGGGGCGCGGTCTCGGTGTGGTAGGCGAACAGCCGCGGCAGGTAGAGCAGGCCCGCCATCCAGGCGATCACCGCCAGGATGTGCAGGCCCCGCAGCAGGTCGTAGACGCTGTCGTAGGTCATGCACCCTCGCCCGCCTCCGCCCCCACCCGCAGCGCGCATTTCGCATGGCCGGCCGGACAGCGCCAAGGTCCGTGCGGCGCGACGCCCTCCTCCCGTTTGGCGGCCTCCAGCACCGTGCGCGCCAGCTCCTCGATGAAGGCCTCGGCGACACCCGGGGTGCGGGCCCGCAGGTAAGGCGCGCAGCCGACGTCGTGGGCGAGCCTGGCGTAGTCCCGGTCGAGCTCGACCAGGGTCTCCACATGCTCGGAGACGAAGGCGATCGGCGCGATCAGCACGCCCTTGCCCTCGGCGCCGGCCCGACGGATCTCATCGTCCGTATACGGTGAGAGCCACGGCAGCCGCCCGACCCGGCTCTGGAACGACACCCGCCAGTCGGCGAACTCCGGCAGCCGCTCGGCGATGGCCTCGGCGGTGGCCTCGATCTGGGCGCGGTAGGGGTCGCCGGCTTCGACCACTTTCTGCGGCAGGCCGTGGGCGGAGAACAGCAGGCGCAGGTTCGCCGGCGCCCTGGCCTCCTCCCAGACGGTGCGGATCGCTTGGGCGTGGGCCTCGATCAGGCCGCGCGCGGTCGGATAGCAGCAGATGGCGTGGGTCCGGCCCGGTCCGCGATAGACCCGCCGCCATTCGGCCAGCGACGAGGCCGTGGTGGTGGTCGAATACTGCGGATAGAGCGGCAGCAGCACGATTTCGTCCGGCTCGAAGGCCGCGACCTCCTCTGACGCCTCCTTAGCGAACGGCTGCCAGTAGCGCATGGCGATGAAGCAGCGCGCCTTGACGTTTGGCGCACGCGCCCTCAGCGCGTCTTCCAGGGCCGCCGCCTGGTCTTGCGTCTCCGCCAGCAGAGGCGAGGACCCGCCCATCACCTCATAGTTGGCCCGGGCGGTCTTGGCGCGCGTCGTCGCGATCATCGCCGCCAGCGGATAGCGCGCCGCCGCCGGCAGGTCGATGATGGCAGGATCACGGAACAGATTGAAAAGGAAGGGCTTCACGGCCTTCAGGTCGTCAGGTCCACCCAAATTGAAGAGGACGACCGCGAGCTTGGTCACTCCGCGGCCATAGCTTTCACCGGCTTGCCGGTCACCCGCTCCACGACGCGGGCGATATGGTCGATCGGGGTGTCGGGCATCACCCCGTGGCCGAGGTTGAAGATGTAGGGGCCGCCGCTCCATTGGGCGAGCAGGCCTTCGACCCGCGCGTCCAGCGCCGGCCCGCCGGCCCGCAGCAGCAGGTTGTCGAGCGCCCCCTGGATGGTCTTGCCGCCCGCCTGCAGCCGACGGCCGAGCTCGGCGCTGGCCTGGGTGTCGAGCGCCACGCCTTCCACTGGCACGGCGCGGGCGTAGTTTTCGACCAGCGCGCCGGCCCCGCGCGGGAAGCCGATGAACGGCGCGGTGACGCCGGCGGCCCGCACCTGCTCGACGATGGCCCGGTGCGGCCGGATGACGATGCGCTCGAAGACGTCCTCGGCCAGGCCCTCGGCCCAGCTCTCGAAGATCTTCAGCGCCTGGGCGCCGGACCTCGCCTGCATGACCAGATATCGCGCCGTCGTGTCGACCAGCACCTCCAAGAGCGCGTCGAGCTCGTCCGGATGCTCGTAGGCGAATGTCCGGGCGGCCGAACGGTCAGAGCTGCGGCCCTCGATCATGTAGGTGGCCACCGTCCAGGGCCCGCCTGCGAAGCCGATCAGCGCCCGCTCGGGCTCCAGTTCGGCCCGCACCCGCGCCAGGGTCTCGCCGATCGACGACAGCCGTCCGGTTGAGGCCTCCACCTCGCCCGCCATCCGGGCGATCTCCGGCATGGCCCCGAGCCGCGGCCCCTCCCCGGCCTCGAACCACACCTCCTGGCCGAGCGCGCGCGGGATCAGCAGAATGTCCGCGAAGACGATGGCGGCGTCGAGCGGAAAGCGGCGCATCGGCTGCAGGGTCGCCTCGGCGGCCATCTCCGGATTGTGGCAGAAGGCGATGAAGTCCGCCGCCCGGGTGCGCAGCTCGTGGTACTCGGGCAGCGAGCGGCCCGCCTGGCGCATGAACCAGATCGGCGGCCGTTCCAGGGTCTCCCCGGACAGCGCACGTAACAGGCGTGGGGTGGTTTCGCTCATGAAGGCGTTAAATCGCCTATGGGCCGAACTCTCAAGCCCAAGGCCCGACCCCTCGCCCGGTCTGCCCTTCTTCCTTCCCTAAAAGACTTTAGAAAAAGGATTGGGAAGGTGACGGTAGGGCCTGTCGAGCAGGTGGACAAAGCCGTCCGCCCTGCGGCGTTTCAGCCCTTCTCCCCAGCCTGTCCGCGACCGCCGACCGCCCCGTCCCCACGGTGTGGATTGCGGGGACAGTCGTGCAAGGCCCCGGAGGCCCTTAAGGTTTCGTTAAGACTTTCGGTGCGGACCGCGGGCGCCGATATTTCGGTCCCAGGGCTGTCGACAACCGGCCTCACTGGTTTCGGAGCACGGCCGAGGGTGTGGGTTAACAAGACGTAAACGTGTCGTTTCATCCCGCTCATACATGGGGACGACCCCGGCGGGCTCGGCGCACGCGATCTATCCCCATTCCGCCGCGCGTTCGCTAAGAGTGCTCCACAGGAATCGTCCCCAGGCATTTTTCGCTTAAGGCCGCCCGTGACCCCACCCGCCCCAAGGCTCGCCACCTACTTCCACGTTCACTTGGTGTCGGATTCCACCGGCGAGACGCTGAACGCCATGGCGCGCGCCGTCTGCGCCCGGTTCGACAACGTCCTGCCCATCGAGCACATCTACGCCCTGGTCCGCTCGCAACGGCAGCTCGACCGGGCGCTGGGCGACATCGAGGAGGCGCCCGGCGTCGTCATCCACACCATCGTCGACGACGGCTTGCGCCAGGCGCTGGAGGAAGGCTGCCGCCGCCTCGATATGCCCTGCATCCCGGCGCTCGACCCGCTGGTCTCGGCGATGTCCCGCTACCTGGGCTATTCGACCACCAGCCGGGTGGGCGCCCACCTGCGGCTGGACAACGACTATTTCAACCGCATGGACGCCCTGAACTACGCGATCGGGCATGACGACGGCCAGGGCGGGCAGGATCTCGAACAGGCCGATGTGATCCTGGTCGGCGTGTCGCGGACCTCCAAGACGCCGACCTGCATCTACCTGGCCCATCGCGGCGTGCGGGCCGGCAACGTGCCGCTGGTGCCCGGACGCCCGCCGCCGGAAAAGCTGTTCGGCCTGAAGTCCACCCTGGTGGTGGGGCTTTCGATTTCTCCCGACCGCCTGGTCCAGATCCGGCGCAACCGGCTACTCAGCCTCAAGGAGAACCGTGAATCCACCTATATCGACGTCGACGCGGTGCGCGACGAGATCGTCCAGGCCCGCCGGCTCTACGAGCGTCAGGGCTGGCCGGTGATCGACGTGACCCGCCGCTCAGTCGAGGAAACGGCGGCGGCGGTGCTCAACCTGCTACACGGCGGCCATGGCCAGGTGGAGGTGCTCGGGTGAGCGCGGGACTGGTCCTGGCCTCCAAGAGCGCCACGCGACGCGCCGTCCTCGAAGGGGCCGGCGTTCCCTTCGAGGCGGCGGGGTCCGGCGTGGACGAGGACGCCGCGAAGGCGGAGCTGCTGGGCAGCGGCGCCGGCGCGCGCGAGGTCGCCGAGGCGCTGGCGGAACGGAAGGCGCTGGCGGTCTCCCGCGGCCGGCCGGAGCTGGTGATCGGCGCCGACCAGACGCTGGAATTCGAAGGCCGCCTCTACGACAAGGCCGAGACCGTGGAAGACGCCCGGGCGCGGCTGAAGGCCCTGCGCGCCAAGCCGCACCGGCTGCATTCGGCCGTGGTGGTCGCGCGGGACGGCGCGGTGGTCTGGAGGGACACGGAGAGCGCCACCCTCACCATGCGCGGGTTTTCCGACGGCTTCCTTGAGGACTATCTCGTGGCCGAAGGCGACGCGGCGCTGGGCTCGGTGGGCTGCTACCGGCTGGAGGGGATGGGCGTGCAGCTGTTCTCGAAGATCGAGGGCGACTATTTCACCATCCTCGGCCTGCCGCTGATCGGCCTGCTGGACCTGTTGCGGCGAGAGGGTGTTCTGCGTCCATGACCAATTCCCCAAGGCGCCAGGCCATCACCGGCGCCACCGCCGTCGCCGGCGTCGCAGGCTCCCCCATCGGCCATTCGCTCAGCCCGCTGATCCAGAACGCCTGGATCGAGGCCGCTGGCATCGACGCGGTGTTTGTGGCCTTCGCCCCGTCGCCCGACCGGTTCAGCCACTTCGCCGAGGGCCTGCGCGGCGGCGCGATCCGGGGCCTCAACGTCACCCTGCCGTTCAAGGAAGCCGCGCTCAGCGTCGCCGATGAGGTCGGCGACCGCGCGAACCTGGCGGGCGCCGCCAACCTGTTGATCTTCAACGAAGACGGCTCGATTACCGCCGACAACGTCGACGGCCTGGGCCTGTTGAGCGCACTGGTGGCGCAGGCCCCCGGCTTCGACCCCCGGGCGGGACCGGCGGTGATCGTGGGCGCCGGGGGCGCGGCGCGCGGGGCGGCAGCGGCCCTGGTGATGGCCGGGGCCACGGAGGTGCGGATCGTCAACCGCACCCTGGCGCGCGCCGAGATGGTGGCCGGCTCGGTAGGCGGCAGGTCGCGCGCCTACCCGCTGGACGCCGCGGCGGCGGCCTTCGACGGGGCCAATGTGGTGATCAACGCCACCTCCGCCGGGATCGCCAGCGACGACGCCCTGAGCCTGCCGCTCGAGGCGACGCCGCCCGACGCCGTGCTGATGGACATGACCTACAAGCCCCTGCTGACGCCCTTCCTGTCGCGCGCCCAGATGCTCGGCCGCCGGACGGTGGACGGGCTGGAGATGCTGATCCGCCAGGCGGGCCCCTCCTTCGAGGCCTTCTACGGCCGCGTACCGCCGCCCGAGGTGGATGTCCGGGCCCTGTGCGAGCAGGTCCTGGAGGCCAGGCCTTGATTCCAGGGGATTGGGCGTGATCCTGATCGGCCTCACCGGCTCCATCGGCATGGGCAAGTCGACGACGGCGGCCATGTTCCGAGAGGCCGGGGTGCCGGTCTACGACGCCGACGCCGCGGTCCATGACCTCTACGATGAAGGTGGGGCGGCGGTGGGGCCGGTGGGCGAGGCGTTCCCAGGCGTGGTCAAGGCCGGGCGCGTCGACCGCGAGGCCCTGCGCCAGGCGGTGCTGGGCGACCCCGAAGCGCTGAAGCGGCTGAACGCCATCGTCCACCCCCTGGTCGGCCGCGACCGGGTGGGCTTCTTCGAGAAGGCCGAGGCCGAGGGCTCCGACATGGTGGTGCTGGACATCCCGCTGCTCTTCGAAACCGGCGGCCACGCCAACGTCGACGCCATCGTGGTGGTGAGCGCGCCGGCGCAGATGCAGCGCGAGCGGGTGCTGGCCCGGCCCGGCATGACCTCCGAGCGCCTCGACGCTATCCTCGCCCAGCAACTGGCCGACGCCGAGAAGCGCGCGCAGGCGCACTTCGTGGTGGACACCTCCCGCGGGCTGGAGCCTGCCCGCGAACAGGTGGCCGAGATCATCGCGGTGATGCGCGATCCACAGCGCAGGCCGGTTCTTCCCCGGTAAGCGGGGCCCGCGACCGCACGGCCGGTTGAAATCGCCGCCCGAACCGGGTCATGAAAGGCCATGGCGCGCGAGATCGTCCTCGACACCGAGACCACCGGCTTCGAACCCTCCATGGGCCACCGCATGGTGGAGATCGCTTGCCTGGAGATCGACGACTTCGTGCCCACCGGCCGCAGCTTCCACACCTACATCGACCCGTGCCGCGACATGCCGCCGGACGCCGAGCGGGTGCACGGGCTGTCCGCCGCCTTCCTGAAGGGCAAGCCGCGCTTCGAGCATCCCGACGTGGTCGAAGCCTTCCTGGACTTCGTCGGCGACGCGCCGCTGATCGCCCATAACGCAGGCTTCGACCGGAACTTCATCAATCACGAACTCAGCGTCATCGACCGCGCGCCGCTGCACGAGGCGCGCTGGGTCGACACCCTGGCGCTGGCCCGGGTGCGCTTCCCCGGCATGCACAATTCGCTCGATGCGCTCTGCAAGCGCTTCAAGATATCGCTGTCGGAGCGCGAGAAGCACGGCGCCCTGGTCGACGCCAAGCTGCTGGCTGCGGTCTATCTGGAGCTGAAGGGCGGCCGCGAGCGGCGGCTGGAGCTCACCACCGCGGCCATGGTCACCGCCGTGGCGGCCGCAACCCGCAACGCATACGGCGTCCGCCCGCGCCCGCTCGAGCCGCTCTCAACCGAGGAAGAGCGCCAGATCCACGCCAGCTTCATCCGCGACGTGGTGAAGAGCGACGAGCTCTGGAAGAAGCACGGGCTGTAGTGTCTTCCCCCGCTACGGGGGAAGTGGGCCAAGACGCGCAGCGTCGCGGGTCGATGGGGGAAGTCAAAGAGCCGAAGACACTTCCCCCATTGTCGCCTGCCTTCGGCATTGGCGACATTTCCCCCGTGCCGGGGGAAGACGTCTCTAAGCGTGCCCCACCTGGCCGCCCTGCTCGGCCTTGCGGGCGGCGTAGACGCCGGCGAAGTCGATGGGATCGAGCAGGAAGGGCGGATAGCCGCCGTCGGAGGTCACGTCGGCGATGATCCGCCGGGCGAAGGGGAAGAGGTAGCGCGGGCACTCGATGAGCAGCACCGGCTCCATGTCCTCGGCGCTGACGCCGGTGATCTGGAACACGCCGCCGTACATCAGCTCGACCACGAAGATCGCGCCGTCGTCGCGGTTCGCCTTGGCCGACAGCTTCAGGTCGACCTCGTAGAAGCCGTCCTCGCGACCGCGGGCGTTCATCTCGACGCCCAGGTCGATCTGCGGCTGGGCCGCGCCGCCGCGCAGGCTTTCCGGCGCGCGGGGGTTCTCGAACGACAGGTCGCGGACGAATTGGGCCAGGATGCGGATGCCGGGCCCCTCGCCCAAGATGCTGTCCGGGGCGGTTTCCGGCGCGCCAGCGCCGTCGTCGGTGTCGGTCATAGTTCGGCTTAAATCCGTGGGCAGACACGAAGGGTTCGCATCTTATCGGGCGGCCGGGCTATCATGGCGCCCTAAGCGATGCAACGTCGCCCCTGACGGGGGCGTTGCATCGTCCTATATTGAAGGCGCCGCCGTCAGGCGGAACCCTGAAGGGCCTATCGTTGCAAGTGCTCGAGTTGATCATCTTCGCAGGCCTCGCGGCCATCGTGCTCTACCAGCTCTACGCGGTGCTGGGCCGGCGCGTGGGCCGTCAGCCGGAGGATTCGCCGGCGGTGCCGACCACGGCGACGGCGGTCGAACGTGCGCCGGACGCCGCGGCCCAGGGCGCCGACGACGGCGTCGTGCTTACCGGCCTCGCCGCGGTGAAGGCCAAGGACCCCGGCTTCGACGTCGGCCGCTTCCTCGGCGGCGCGAAGAGCGCCTACGAAATGATCGTCAAGGCCTTCGCCGCCGGCGACCGGGCCAAGCTGCGCGACCTGCTGGCCCCGCCGGTGATGGCCGGGTTCGACACGGCGATCGCCGCCCGCGAGGCCGAGAACCGCACCGAGTCGGTGGAATTCCTGCATCAGCCCCGCGCGGACCTGGAAAAGGCCGAGCTGGTGGGCGTGGACCTGGCGCGGGTGACCGTGCGTTTCCTCGCCGAATTCCGCAGCCGCACCAAGGGACCGGAGGGCGAAGGCGTCGAGGACCGCCGCACCGCCGAGCTCTGGACCTTCGAGCGGCACCTGAAGAGCCGCGACCCCAACTGGATGCTGATCCACGTCGACGCTGCGGAGGCCTGACCTCCCGTGCAGCTGCGAGCCGTCGGCGCGGCCGCCTCCGCGCTCATCCTCGTCGCCTGTGCCACGACCCCGCCCTCGTCGCCAATCCCGCACTCGCCGGCGCGCCATCCGAGCCCCTCACCCTTCCCCGCTGAGCCGCGGCCGCCGGCGCCGCTTGCCGAGCGGGGTGTCCCGCTCACCGCCTTGAAGGGCTGGGAGACGGACGACCACGCGGGCGCCCTGGCGGCCTTCCGCGAGACCTGCGGCGCGGCGCGCGATCCGGCGATGGCCGAGGTCTGCCGCAGCGCCCGCGCCATCGGCCCCCTCGACCGCGGGCAGTCCCGCCGCTTCTTCGAGGCGAACTTCCGCGCCGAGGCGTCCCCAGGCGAGGGCGTGCTCACCGCCTACTTCGCGCCGCAGTACCCCGCCCGCCGCAAGCCGGACGCCGAATTCAGCGCCCCGCTGCGATCCAGGCCCGCCGACCTGAGGACCGTGGACGGCGGGCTGTTCGATCCCGCCCAGGCCGGCCGCCCGGGCGCGGCCCGCGACGCCGGCGACGGGAGGCTCGTCCCCTACCCCGACCGCGCGGCCCTCGAGGCGGACCCGCCCGACCGGGCGCTGGCCTGGATGCGGCCGGAGGACCTCTTCTTCCTGCAGGTCCAGGGTTCGGGCGTGCTGACCTTCGAGACCGGCAAGCGGATGAAGGCGCTCTACGCCGCTAACAACGGCCGCGCCTTTGTGGCCGTCTCGAACATCATGCGCGACCGGGGCCTCCTGGCCGGCGACAACACCTCGGCCGAGGCGATCCGCGGCTGGCTGGCCGACCATCGCGGCCCCGACGCCGACGCCGTCATGCGGCTCAATCCGCGCTACGCCTTCTTCAGCCTGGCCCCCGACGACGGTCGCCAGCCGGTGGGCTCGGCGAACCTGCCTCTGCCGCCGGGCCGGGCCGTGGCGGTTGATCCCGCCCACCACGCGATGGGCGAGCTCCTTTGGATCGACGCCGACAAGCCCATCCTGAAGGGCGCCTTCCCCGCCTACCGCCGCCTGGCGCTGGCGCTCGACACGGGCGGGGCCATCAGAGGCGCGGTCCGCGCGGACCTCTACCTGGGTTCAGGCCCGGAAGCGGGCCTGGAGGCCGGGCGGGTGCGCCACACCCTGCGCCTCTACCGCCTGGTCCCGAAGGACGCGAGGCCGTGAAACGGCCGCTGAAGCCGGAGGAACGGCACATCTGGGGCATGGTGGCGGCGACCGTGCATCCGCTGCCGGGCAAGGCGACGCCGAAGAAATCCTCCCCTCCCCCTCGCGGGGAGGGGCTGGGAGTGGGGGCGCCGGCTCCGCGTTCGCCGGGGAAGGCGCCCACAGCGAAACTCCCAAAGTCCGCGCCGACACCCCCACACCCAACCCTCTCCCCTTCACCACCCCCTCTGGGGGTGGCGAGCGAAGCTCGGGGGGCCGGGTCGCGGAGCGACCCGCTGGGGGGAGAGGGCTTCCCCATCGAACCGCGCCGCAAGCGCCGCATCGCCCGCGAACGCGACCCCATCGGCGCGCGGCTCGACCTACACGGCCTTGACCAGGATCGGGCGCGCGGTGTGCTGGAGCGGTTCCTGGCGCGGGCCTGGGACGAGGGATTTCGGGCCGTGCTGGTGATCACCGGCAAGGGCGTCCAGGGCGACGGCGTCCTGAAGCGCCGGACGCCGGAATGGCTGGCCGCGTCGCACCTGGCGCACATCGTCGCCGGCATATCCGACGCCGCCCGCCACCACGGCGGCGAAGGCGCGCTCTACGTGGCGCTGAAGCGGAAACCGCGGGGGTAGAAGAGGCGTCCTTCTCCCCTTGTGGGAGAAGGTGGCCTGCCCCCGGGCTCGGCCGAAGGCCGACCCGAGGATAAACTCCGCAGGTCGGATGTGGGGTCGAAAGCCCTCTCCGACCTGAGCGTGGGATCGCGCCGAGAGCGGAGCGCAACCCCACATCCGTCACCCTTCGGGCGACACCTTCTCCCACAAGGGGAGAAGGATCACGACTTTCGCCCCGCCTTCTCGTCCAACCCCGAAGTCCCCTCACGCGCTTCCAGCTTCTCCGCCACCTCGTCCAGCGACACCCCGGCGGCGGCCAGGACCACCAGCCAGTGGTAGATCAGGTCGGCGCTTTCGGCGGCCAGCGCGGGCTTGTCGCCCTGGGTCGCGGCGATCAAGGCTTCGACGGCTTCCTCGCCCAGCTTTTTGGCGGCCAGCGCCGGGTCGGCCAGCAGCCTGGCGGTGTAGGACGCGGCGACATCCCCGCCCTTGCGGCTTTCGATGACGGCGGAAAGCCGCGCCAGGACGTCGGCGAAACGGCTCATGCGGCGGCCCCAGTCTTCACATCTGGCAGGCGCACCGGGATATCGGCCGCGGCCATCGCCTGTTTGACGTCGTCGATCGAGACCTCTCCGAAGTGGAAGATCGAAGCCGCCAGCACGGCGTCCGCGCCGCCCTTGGTCACCGCCTCGGCCATGTGCTGCGCGTTCCCCGCCCCGCCCGAGGCGATCACCGGCACGGAGACGGCGGCCGTCACCGCCTTCAGGAGCTCCAGGTCGTAGCCGGTCTTGGCGCCGTCGCGGTCCATGGAGGTGAGCAGGATCTCACCCGCCCCGCGCTCGACGACCTCGGCCGCATAGTCGACCACGTCCAGGCCGGTGTCGTTGCGGCCGCCGTAGGTGAACACCCGCCAGGCCCCTTTTGCCGATGGGGGGCCCACCCGCTTGGCGTCGATGGCCACCACCGTCGCCTGGCTGCCGAAGGCGTCGGCGCAGGCGGAGATCAGGTCGCGGTTTTCCACGGCCGCCGTATTGATCGAGATCTTGTCGGCGCCGGCCAGCAGTAGGCGCCGCGCGTCCTCGACCTTGCGGATGCCGCCGCCCACCGAGAGCGGCATGAAGCAGACGTCGGCGGTGCGGGCGACCACGTCGAGGATCGTGCCGCGGTTCTCGTGGCTGGCGGTGATGTCGAGGAACATCAGCTCGTCGGCGCCGGCCGCGTCATAGGCGCGGGCCTGCTCCACCGGGTCGCCGGCGTCGCGCAGGGAGACGAACTGCACGCCCTTCACCACCCGGCCGTCCTTGACGTCCAGGCAGGGGATGACGCGCACCCGCAGGGTCACGCCGCCACCTTCAGCGCCTCGCGGGGCGTAATCGCGCCGTTGTAGAGGGCCCGGCCGAGCACGGCGCCGGCGATCCTGGTCCCGTTGCGGGCCTTCAGGCGGACGATGTCGTCGATGGTCGCCAGGCCGCCCGCGGCGATCACCGGGATCGCCACCGCGTCGGCGATCGCCCCGAAGGCCTCGACATTGAAGCCCATCACCGTGCCGTCGCGGTCGATGTCGGTGATGATCAGGGCGCTGACGCCCGCGTCCTCGAAGCGTTTGGCGACGGTGATGGCGTCGAGGTCGCTGTCCTCGGTCCAGCCCTGCACGGCGACCTTGCCCTTGCGGACATCGACGCTGACGGCGATCTGTTCGGGCCAGGCCTTGGCGGCCTCGCGGACGACCTGCGGGTCGCGCACGGCCACGGTGCCCAGGATCACGCGGCTGACTCCGGCCTCGATCCAACCCTCGACGTCGGCCAGGGTGCGGATGCCGCCGCCGAGCTGCACCGGCACCGAGACCGCGCCCAGGATCTCCTCGACGGCGGCCTGGTTGACCGCCTGGCCGGACACCGCGCCGTTCAGGTCCACCACATGGATCCAGTGGAAGCCGCCGTCGGCCCAGGCGCGGGCCTGGGCGGCGGGCGAGGTGTTGAACACCGTGGCGGTAGCCAGGTCGCCGTGCACCACCCGCACGCACTGGCCGTCCTTCAGGTCGATGGCCGGGTAGAGGATCAAGGTCGCCACTCCAGGAAGCGCGCGAGAAGTGCAAGGCCGGCGGCCTGCGACTTCTCCGGGTGGAACTGCACGCCGGCGACATTGCCCCGCGCGACGGCCGCGGGGAACCGCCCGCCGTGGTCCACATAGGCCGCCACGTCGCGTTCGTCCTTCGGGAAAAAGGCGAAGGAGTGGGTGAAATAGACGGTCTGCCCGTCATTCAGGCCTGCGAAGACCGGCTGGTCGCTGACATCGGTCAGGCCGTTCCAGCCCATGTGCGGGATCTTGACGGCGGGGTCATGGGACTCCAGCCGGCGCACGTCGCCGGCGATCCAGTCGAGCCCGGGGGTCTCGCCGAACTCCAGGCCGCGCGAGGCCAGCAGCTGCATGCCGACGCAGATGCCCAGGAACGGCGCCCCCTTGCCGTGCACCGCCTCGGTCATGGCCTCCGACACCCCCGGCCGGGCTTCGAAAGCCGCCATGCAGGCCGCAAAGGCGCCGACGCCCGGCAGCACGATGCGGTCGGCGTTGGCGATCACGTCCGGATCGTCGGTGACCACGATCTCGCTCTTGCCGTCCGCGGCGCGGATCAGGGCCTTTTCGGCCGAGCGAAGGTTGCCCGACCCGTAATTGATCAGGGCGACGC
>NZ_JAQGIZ010000059.1 GCF_028290885.1 Phenylobacterium sp. | reverse complement strand
ATGGGAAACCCGCCGCCGTACGCCGCTACACGCGCAAGCGTGGGAATGCCGGCCAAAAGCGACGGGTCGCTCTGGATGAAGTTGAAAAAGTCCTGCGTGGGGAACCCGAACAGGGCTGTGAACGCCTTGTTCTGCGCAATCTCGATGGAAAGGATCGGCGCCCCATCCATCCGGCTGAAGGCCTTGAGATTGCCGCCGTCATCGAGGATCGCCACGTTTTCGGCAATGCCGATTTGTCTGGCTTTCTCCACCGCTTGATCCACCATCTTCTGTGCCAGCTCGGAAGAAATGCTGTGTTTCTTCACCACGTTAGCCATTGGACTCTCTACTCACTTGATTTGTGCTGCGCGTTGAAGTCCCGCTCGATGAAGCGTGAACGGGATTGCCTTCAGTTGGCGCTGTGTCCGCCGTCGACGTTGAGGACGTGGCCCGTCATGAATTTGGCTTCATCCGACCCCAGGAAGACGATGCCTTCAGCGACCTCTTCGGAGAGGCCGAGCCGGCCCAGCGGAACCTGTGTCGCCAGCGCCGCCTTGTTCTCCGCCGTGCCGGTGAAGCGGGTCAGCATGCCGGTGTCGGTGGGGCCTGGCGCGACGGCGTTCACGCGAATCCCCGACTTGGCGAGCTCCAGCGCCACCGACTTGGTGATGCCTTCGACGGCGTGCTTGGCGCCGACGTAG
Source organism: Phenylobacterium sp. (assembly GCF_028290885.1). Taxonomy (GTDB): domain Bacteria; phylum Pseudomonadota; class Alphaproteobacteria; order Caulobacterales; family Caulobacteraceae; genus Phenylobacterium. Next base: position 5,706 of record NZ_JAQGIZ010000059.1, on the reverse strand, counting down.
ATCGAGGCGCCGGCCGCCCCCTCGTGCCCGTAGGTCGAGGAGATATTGATGATGCGGCCGCTGCCCTGGGCCTGCATGGCGCGCGCTTCATGCTTCATGCTCAGGACCACGCCGAGGACGTTGGTGTCGAACGTCGCGGCAAAGCTTTCCGCGGTCTGGTCCGTGATCGGGCCGACCGCGCCTTCGGTGGCGGCATTGTTCACCGCGACATCCAGACGGCCGAAACGCGCGACGGTCTTGTCGACCAGGGCCCGCACATCGCTTTCCTTGCGGACGTCGGCGTTGATGAACTCCGCCTCCGAACCCAAGGCCTGCAGCTCCTTGGCGAGCGCCTGGCCAGCTTCGTCGCGACGACCGGAAACGACGACCTTGGCGCCCTTCTTGGCGAAGGCGACGGCCGCGGCGCGGCCGATGCCGGTCAGCGCGCCGGTGATCAAGACAACTTGAGTGCTCATTCTGCGATCCCTCGTTGGGCCGCCCAAAACCGGCGGCGTTTCGTGGGAGCTGAGTTGTCTATTCCGCCGCGCCGCCAGAAGGCGCGGAAAGGGATATGGCTTATTCCAGCAAAGCGCTAAATGACCGGTCGCGATCCACCGGGAAATCGGGCCGGCATCGGACCTTTGGAAGGTCGGCTGAGAGCGTGCCTATGGGGGTTTCGGCCCGGGGACCGCGGACCGGCGCCGGTTGCGGGCATTTCTGTCTGTATTAGGCTGTACGTGGATTAGCACCCGGGGCCTTTCGAGTTTGTCGCCGCTCCGGAAGTTGCCGTGACGGTCGCCGGTCGAGATCCACGCCACGGCCCGGATGTCGGTTACCCTCCGACCGGGACAGAGCCAGATGACATATCCAACGCCCTCGCGGCGGAAGGTCAGTTCAGCGCTGCTGCCCGTCGCGACCGCCGCACTCGCGACCGGAATCTTCGTCGCCGACATTCTTACGCCGGTCGGCGTCGCGGTCGCCGGGCTTTACGTGGTCGTCGTGCTGCTGGCGACCCGTTTCCTGCGGCCGCGCGGCGTCGTGCTCGTCGCCGCGGGGTGCGCGGTCCTCGCCGTGGTGAGCTTCATTCTGGCGCGTCCCAGCGGCCTGGAAGCCGAGGAGGGCGCGGTCAACGCGTTGATCAGCATCGCGGCCATCGCGGTGACGACCTTTCTCGCTTTGCGGGGCAAAGCGGCGGAAGTGAGGCTGCGCGACCAGGCCAGCCTCCTCGACCTGACGCACGATACGATCTTCGTGCGCGGCATGGACGACGTCATCACCTATTGGAATCGCGGCGCCGCGGAACTGTACGGATGGCCGGCGGAGGACGCGGTCGGCAAGGTCAGTCACCAGCTGATGCAGACGACCTTTCCCGCGCCGCTCGAAGAGATCAATGCGGAGTTGCTCCGCGCCGGCCGTTGGGAAGGCGAGCTCATCCATACCAAGCGCGACGCGACGCGGGTCACCGTGTCGAGCCGGTGGTCCTTGCAGCGGGACAGGCAGGGGCGGCCTGCGATGATCCTGGAGACCAACAACGACATCACCGAGCGAAAGCAGGCGGAGTATCTGACCGGCCAGGTGTTCGAGATCTCACCGGATTGGATGTCCATCGTCGGAAGGGATTACCGGTATCAACGCGTCAACCCGGTTCTCGAGCGGGCTTGGGGAACGCCGGCCGAGAGGATCGTCGGGACGCACGTCGCCGATCTGATGGGGACGGAGCGCTTTGAGCAGACGAGCAAGCCTAATTTGGACCGGTGTTTCGCCGGAGAAGACGTCACCTTCTCGGGATGGATTCCCAGTCATCGCGGCCGGCGCTACCTGGCGGTGAGCTACTCGCCCCTGCGGCCGCACTCGGAGCGGGTGGAAGCCGCCCTGGTGATCACTCGCGACCTTACGGACCATATGCTGGCGTCGGAAGCCTTGCGCGCGGCGCAGGCGGACCTCGCGCACGTCAATCGCGTCGCAACCATGGGCCAGCTGACCGCCTCCATCGCCCATGAGGTCAACCAGCCCATCGCCGCGGCGGTCATCAACGCCCAGGCGGCCATGCGCTGGCTGGGGAGCGACCCGCCCAATCTGGATGAGGTCCGCGAGGCCCTCGGCCGGGCCATCGACAGCGGCAGACGGGCCGGCGACGTCATCGGCCGTATCCGCGCCGTCGTCAGCAAGGCGCCCCCACGCACGAGTCGGTTCGACCTCAACGAGGCAGCCTCCGACGTGATCGCCCTGACCCGCAGCGAGGCGCTGAAGCATGGCGTCTCGGTGCAGGCCCGGCTGGCGACGGACTTGCCGTCCGTGGACGGAGACCGTGTCCAGCTGCAACAGGTCATCCTCAACCTGATCATGAACGCCATCGAGGCGATGAGCGGCGCCGACGACGGGCCGCGGGAGCTGTGGCTCAGCACCGAGACGGACGCGGCGGGCGGCGTGCGCGTCGCGGTGCGCGATTCCGGCCCGGGCCTGGACGCGAAGAGCGCAGCCCGGCTGTTCGAGGCCTTCTATACGACCAAGCCCGAAGGCATGGGCATGGGCCTGGCCATTTGCCGTTCGATCGTCGAGGAGCACGGCGGACGGCTGTGGGCGTCCGCGAATGAACCGCGCGGCGCCGTCTTCCAGTTGACGCTGCCTGCAGAACGAGCCGAGGCCGATCCCGCCGAGCACGCCGGCCAGATGCCGGCGTGAGGCACTAGGTCCGGGGAACGAAACCACCCGTTCTCGGCGATCGGGAGCGGCATTGTCCGATGTCGGCGAGGCGCAGATACGCAGCCTCTTGCGGACCGTCCAACGGCCGGACCCGGCCGCCTTTTTAGCTTGCCGGCCGAACAATGATCGCCGCCTGGGGCTTGTCACAAAATCCACGCCGGCAATTAAGGAACCACCATGGAACTCAAGCGCGCCGGGTCGCAGCCTTCGGCCAAGGGACCCGCAGAATACTTCACTGGATCGGTGCACATCGACCCTCTCAACACCGCCCCGGCGCCCGCCCGCGTCTCATGCGCAAGCGTCACCTTCGAGCCTGGCGCGCGCTCGGCCTGGCACACCCATCCCCTGGGCCAGACCCTCATCGTCACCGCTGGCTGCGGATGGACCCAGTGCGAGGGCGAGCCGATCGTGGAGATCCGTCCGGGCGACGTGATCTGGTGCCCGCCCGGTCACAAGCACTGGCACGGCGCCACGCCCGCCACCGCCATGACCCACATCGCCATCCAGGAAGCGCTCGACGGCAAGGCCGTGGACTGGATGGAGCACGTCACCGACGAGCAATACCTCGCCGGCCCGCCGCGGGCCGCCTGACCGAACCGGGCGCCGGCGCGGCGAGCGTTGTGGGGCCCTTCGACGGCGCGACCACGACCGCTAAACCAGATCTCCAGCGCGCTGGCCGACGGGAGCGCGATCATGCGCCCGGTCGAGGTGCAGATACTCTCCGTTGAACTGCGCGGCTTGCTTGAGACGGGCGGGATCAAGCACGGTCAGCAGACCTCCGGATAGCTCGATCAGGCCGTCGGCCCGCAGCTTCCGGAGCGTTCGATTGGCATGCACCGGCGTCAGGCCGGTGGCGTCCGCAAGGTCCGTCTGGGTGATCGGGAACTCGAAGCTGTCGCCGTCGGTCAATTCCACCATGCGGTAGCGCACCAGCATTTCATAGTAGAGGTGGGCGATCCTCACATAGGCGTTGCGCCGACCCTCATCGACGATCCGTTCACGCAACACGCCCAGGTCGGTCATCGTGCCCCACCAAAGGGCCTCCCCGAGGCTGCTGGTTTCCCGCAGCAGAGCCCTCATGTCGTCGGCCGGGATCAGTGCGGTGGTCGTCGGCGTGATGGCGGCCACGCCATGATCCATGACCTTGAGGATGAAGATTTCCGCGTCGCAGAGATCACCCGGTATCAGGAAGGCCATGATCTGGCGGCCGCCGTCGGGCAGCAGCTTGTAGCGGCACGCCAGGCCAGACAGGACGACATGACAGAGCCCCGAGTGCGCCCCGTCGGCGATGATGTCGTCCCTCGGCGCGTGCTGATCCTGCCTGGCGCGGATCAACTCATCCAGCCGCCGCCTTTCCATGTCCGAAAAGGCGGTGAACTGCTCCATCTTCATCGTCCAGGGATTTCGCATCTCACCTTCCGGTCAATGGCGCCGCCTGACCCTAACGCACGACCTGAGTTCATCGTTTGATGGCCGATGGCGACCCCTTCCTGATCTATGTTGAGCCGGCTGACCGGGTATTCCAATAAATTGAACAGTTTCAATCAGATCGGCGCCGAAAAATGCTGATCCTGGCTGATCTGGGTGAGCGTGAGATCCGGCGCCCGCGCCCAGTCTTGCCGGATGATGTCCCAGGCATGTTGCCTTCAGAAGGCTGAAACTTGCGAACAGCGCGCGGCGGAGTGCGTAGAACCATCCTTGCAAGCCCAATGGTGGGCGATGGCGGCCGAATGGCGCGCCCTCGCCGGAGACGAAACCCACCAGGCGACTCTCGCGCGTCTGATGACCAATTCGCGCGAAGCCCGGCAGGGGGAGGTGGCTCGCGGCTCCGCCGCGAGACGGACGGGGTTTCCAGCCCGCTCCGCCCCACCTGCCGTTCCGCGGCGGCTCGTCGAGCTAGGCCTTGACCATGGACGGTCGCGCACGCCGCAAGACACAACCCAGGCCGAAGAACCCGCCGAGCATCATCAGCCAGGTTGACGGTTCGGGTACGGCCGCGGCGGCGACCCGGGTGATGGTGTAGCTCGCCGCGATCGGCGGGTTGGCGTAGACATATGCATAGTTCGCGACTGCGCCGTCCGCGCCGGTGGGGGCCGATCCCACCAGCGGGTCTATGAAGAATCCGACGTTCGGGATGTTGTTCACCCCGGCCATGATGCCGCTGTAGACTTCGCAGCAGGCGGGCGGGCCCGCGACGTTGGCATAGCCGCTGACGGCCGCCGGCACGAACAGGTTCGCAGCCACGTCGTAGCCGAAATAGATGTAGTCGTAGGGCGCACTAAGGCTGTTGATGAACGCCAGGTCGTAGGTCGTGTTGGCCAGCGATATCGAGAAGGCGCTCAGGTCCGAATAGCCGATCACGCCGGTCTTGGAGGAGTCGAACGCGAACGATCCTTGCGCGACGACTGTGTTGTTCGCCTTCATGAAGGCGAAGTTTTCCACGATCACCGAGGCGCTGGCGCCCGACGCGCACAACGCGAAAATGACGGCGAACAAACCGCCCAAAGCCCGTTTACTCACCAGACGCCCCCAAAAAGATAGACCCGCTCATATCCTGAAACCCGTAAGGTCATTGCTTCCCCTACGAGCGGCCAGGATGCCGGGGGCCTTCTTACACGCGCCGTCGCAGCCGGCCCCGTGTCGGCTTACTCACCGCGTGCTTTTTCGCCTCGCGATTGAATCCCGCCAGGGGGACCTTGCAACGGCTCCGCGTCCGCCGCCCCTCCCGACGCTTCAGCCCGGGGCCCCTTGCCAAGCGGCGGTCCGGCGCCCAACCATCGCCGATGGTTGCCGCGTCACCAGCGTCCAGGGAGCCCGACACCGCCCGGGATCCCCAGCTCTGGGAGGTCACGCGGGCGTCGCTCGACTACGTTCGCGATACCGTCCAGATCAGCCGGGGCGACGATGACCTGCTGGACGCGCTGATCTTCACCGCCGCGCTCGACGCCAACATGGCGCCGGTGAATCGCGATCCGGACCTCCAGGTCGCCTACGGCGGCGTCGAGGTCTCCGCGCCGGACGAGT
>NZ_JAQGIZ010000022.1 GCF_028290885.1 Phenylobacterium sp. | reverse complement strand
GCGTCGCTCAGGCGTTTGAAGCAATCCTGCTCCAGCCGTCCCTGCTGGATAAGGAACCAGCGTCCGTCAGCTCGGCGAACATTGATACGCATACTGGTGTCATCCCAACTTACAACCCTGGGATAAGTGGGAGTCGTTAACTTGACATAATCCTTCGAGCTAAACCTTTGAACTAAACGCGAATTAACTCTTTGAATCAGTGATACGGCACGGCTTGTATTGAACAGCCGGCTGGACTGCTGGGCGGGGCGCTCCGCCGGTCTATCGGCAGAGTTCCTCCCATCCGGGTTCTCACGGCGCGCCAAGGGCCGGACGCCTTGTTGGAAGCGTCGGGAACCCGACGCTTCCAACGGCGTTGAGGAAAATCGGCTGATGGGGAGTTGGCATGGGGCGAGTGCTGGTGGTCGAGGACGACCACGCGATCTGCGCGTTCATCACCGATGTGCTCGAGGAGGCCGGGCTGGAGACCGTATGCGTCCAGACGGATCGCGCCGCCTACGCAGTGCTCGCCACGTCGCCGACCTTCCGAGCCCTGGTCCTCGACATCAATCTCGGCTCCGGCACCACCGGCTATGACGTGGGGCGGTTCGCCCGGCAGGCGATCCCCGATCTGCCGGTCATCTACATGAGCGGCGAAACCTCGGAGAGCTCCTTCGAGGCCTTCGGCGTGTCCGACTCCGAGTTCCTCGCCAAGCCGTTCACGCGGGACGAGCTGCTGTCCGCCCTCCGGAAGCATGAGGCGCGGACGCTTACCCAAACCGAAGGACCGTAGGGCGCCCGCCCCACGCCGGCCGGCTGACGGACGCGCGCGCGCGACTGACGGCGTCGCGGCCGAGCCCCCTCGGGAACGAAGCCCCGCGTCCGGGGTTCGATCTGCATGAGCGCGCTCGACATCCGGCCGCACTCCCGGCGTCTCAGCCGCAATGCCGTGCTGGCGCTGGCCCTTGTCGCGGGCGGCAGTTTTACGCTCAATCTCGCCCGCCAGCTCGCGCCCCCCGGCCCGAGCCCGTTCTCCGCGCCGCAGGGGATGGCCGTCGCCGTTCAGGTCCCCGAGGCCACGCCGGCGCCCGCGATGCAGGTGGCGACGAGCGAGCCGCCGCCCCGGCGCCACGCAGAGGAGGCGGCCCCCGAAACGCCGCCCGAGGCCGCCGACGCCGCCGCACCGGAGCTTCTGGCGGTCCCCGCAGCAGCCAGCCCGGACGCCCTCCCCGCCGCCGACACTTCGGCGACCGCGCCGGACCCCGCTCCGCCCCCTGAACCCCCGCCTCCTGAGGAGCCGCCGGCCTAGACCCTTCCCGGTTCAGGCGGAATCACCCGGACCGGACAAGAAGGGTCGATCTCCAAGAGTTCGAAGCGGGGCCATGGTTCATCTGCGGGTCACGCCGGGCGGTTCATGACGGCGCGGTCCGTACGCGGCTTCGTGCCTTGTCGTGGACGGCGCCCGGCGGCCGCGTAGCGGGTTGTCGGCGGAGCCCCCGGCCATCCCCGTCTGAGCGCCGGGGGCTCCACTCGCACCGAGGCCCCGCCGCCGCGGCGAAACATTCACCATTTTGCACGCCGCCGGCAGGCCCGCCCGCCCCTTCGCCGCCTCGGGCGCACACGCCGCAAAGCTTTGAGAGTGTTAGTCAACTTGCTTCACGCGCTCTTAGGCATGCGGCGGCTATGTTGGCTCCCAGCGTTCTTGATCGGTCGTCCATGAGCCAGCTATTCGAGGTCCTGCACTTCATCCAGGCGCTGCGGATCAATCCGCTGGCGGGGGTGATCGTCGCTGCCCTGCTGGCCGCCTTCCTGGAGCAGCGGCGGGTGCGCGGCCGCACCCCGGACTTCAACGCCGCCTACCGCCATCGACCGGTCTGGCCGAACCTCTCGCCCAAGCGCCGGCGGCGGCGCCCGACGCCCCCCGCCGCGTAAGAGCGTTTCCCGGCTGCTTGGAGACCGCGCGGTCACACGATCGCAACAATTCGCCCGCACGACGACTTATCCATTCGAGGGATCGGCGAGGCAGACGGCGGCATGTCCGCAGACGAAACCGATGGGCGACCCGCCGGGTCGGCTCCCTTCATAGGCTTCCACGCCTATGCCGATGACACCTTGCGCGACGCCCCGAACGACCCGCCCGAAGGCGAGGCCGAAACCGTGCGGCGGGAGCCGCAGGACGAGTGGCCGGGCCCTCGCCGGCGCCGGTCCGGGCGGGGCGGAGGCGTCGCCGTCCTCGCCCTGGCGCTGGTCGTGGGCGCCGCCGTCGCGGTCTCCTTGAACTGGACGCCGCTCAGCCGGCAGGCGCTACTCTTCGCGTCCTCCGACGCGCCTGTCCCGGCGCTCCGCCCACGGCTGCAGGTGGAGCTGCCGCCGGCCCCTGAGGCCCAGCTCTCCGAACCCGCGCCGCTCGCCGCCCCGCCTGCCTTAGCCATGACCCTGCGGTCGGCCCCGGCCGCCGCCCCGCCGCTGTCGAGGCCGCTGTCGAGCCGGCCCGAGCCGCGTCGGATGGCCTCGCCGCTCGTCGGCGCCCCGCAGCCGCGGGATTTCAGCGCCGTGGCCCGCGACGTCGCCAGCGCCGCGCGGGCCGACGACACCGTGCCGGCCACCCCGCCGGCGCCGGCGCCGCCGCAAGCCTCGTTCGACTGCCGCTTCGCCAGGACGCCGGCGCAGCGCATGGTCTGCGAAGACCCGGAGCTGGCTGCGGCGGACCGCCGGCTGAGCCAGGCCTACCGCGCGGCCGTGGCCGCCGGCGCGCCGGAGGAGGATCTGCGCGACGAGCAGCAGGACTGGCTCAGCCTGCGCGAAGACGCCGCCCGCCGCTCGCGCCGCGCCCTGGCCGACGTCTACGAACAGCGGATCGGGGACCTCGAGCGTCAGCGCGAGGCGGCTTCGCCGAACCCGCAACCTTGACCAGACTGCGCCGCGGCCCGGGCTCAGCGGACGGCGACCACCTCGACCTCGGCGCCGTTCAGCGCCGCCACGTCTCCCACCGTCTTGCCCAGCAGCACCCCCGCCAGCGGCGAGAGGTAGGAGACGCTGCCCTTGGCCGGGTCGGCCTCGTCCTCGCCGACGATGCGGAAGGTCTGGCGCCGGCCGTCCTCGCGCTCGAGCTCGACCGTGCGGCCGAACTGGACCTTGTCGGCCTCGGCCGCCGGCTCGGTGAGCTGGGCGCTGGCCCGGCGCGACGACCAGTAGCGCAGGTCGCGGGTCGCCCTGGCCATGGCGGTCCGGTCGGCGCTGACCCCGCCCTCGGCCTGCGCGGCGGAATAGGCGGCCCGGGCTGCCGCCAGCGCCGCCTCGATGGCCGCGAGCCCGCTCGCCGTCACCAGGTTGGCATGCGCCGAGACCGGCCGGTCCGGCAGGTCCGCGGCCTGGGATTCGTAATCTTCCTCGCGGGTGAAGGCGACGGCCATCGGGTGAACATGGGGTGCGGACGGCCACGTGGAAAGGACGCCCTAGTGTCCCGATTCCGAAGTTCGCAAGCGCTTGCGGCTGGCTTTGGCGAACTTCGGAATCGATAAGGACACTAGCAAGTGTATGTTTCTAGTGTGCTTCTTGGATTTGAAGTTCGCTCGGCGCATGGCCCTGAATGCGGCGAACTTCAAATCCAGCACACTAGGCGGTCGCGAGCGCCCTCGCCCGCCGCTGGCGCCGCAGCATCGCGCCGGCCGCCCCCAGCCCCAGGATCG
>NZ_JAQGIZ010000019.1 GCF_028290885.1 Phenylobacterium sp. | reverse complement strand
GGCCCGGCCGACCGGCGCGGTCGAGGTGGCGGTGGAGGAGTTGGCGCGATGGAGCGCCGCGCCGGGGCGGCTGGCCGCCGCCGCCCTGACGGCGGACCTGGTGGCCCGGCTGCCGGGCGCCGTCATCGCGCCCTGGAGCGATCCGACGCCGGCGAACGCCGTGGCGGTGACTGTCCAGGTGGAGACGCTCAGCGAGCGGCCGGCGGGCTATGGCCTGCTGGCGGTGGTCTCGATCGTGCGCGGCGCCGCCCCGTCACGACGCCGGATATTCCAAGCTGAAGCCGAGGGCGCCCACGACGCCCAGGGCGAAGCCCAGGCTATGAGCCGCCTGATGGGCGCGCTCGCCGATCGGATCGCCGGCGACCTAGCCTCCGGGCCGGGCGCCCCGCCCGCGTCGGGGCCGACCGCCAACCCCCGCCCAGCGCCTTGAACAGGTCCAGATCCCCGTCCCGATCGCCGCCGCTGCTGAGCGTCCAGTGCGCACGCACGCGGCTCGCGCTGGCCGGCGCGGTCGGCTGGCTTCTGCTCGCCGGCGCCAGCGTGGCGCTGCACAGCCGCGATCCCGGTCCCGCCGCCCACGGCACGGCCACCTCGGCCGTTCCGTGCTGCGCAACGGCCTATTCCGCTGGAACCTCTTCAGCCAGGCCCACGCGCTCGTCGACGCCCGCGCCGTAGGCCGGATCGGCCTTGGCGAAGTGGGCGATCTGGCGGCGCAGGATCGCCTCCGGTACGCCAGCGCGGATTTTCCCCCCTCTGATCGAGGCGGCCTCAACTGAGCAAACCGCATCAACAACCGACAAGAAATCAGATCCGTCTCTAGATACCGTCAAGACACAAGGCCACATTCCGTGGCCATCTTCGGCAATGGAGCCGATGTCATGTCTAATGATCCTGTTCTATTCGTCGATGACGATCTGATCTCCCACCTTCTGAACTGCGCCGTCCTGCGAGAGAGCGGCTTCAATGTGCTCGAAGCCAGATCCTACGCTGAAGCCTGCGCCGAGATCGAACGACGTCCGCGGCTGGCCGCTCTGGTGACGGACATCGAGTTGGGCGTCGGCCCTGACGGTTTTGAGATCGCCCGCCGAGCCCGCCTCGCCAACCCGGAGGTCGCCGTCGTCTACATGTCGGGAACGGAACTCCGCCGGTACGCCAGCGAAGGCGTCAACAACTCGCGCTTCATCCCCAAGCCCTTCGGCCCCGATCAACTGGTGCGGGCGCTCGAGGACGCGGCGCCCCTGGGCGCCGGCCTCGGCCTAGATTTGCCCGGCGCGACCGGAGTCCCAAAGCTGAAATGAAACCGGAGCAGAGGTCGTCCAGCGACCTCTGCCTTCCTACGTCGCCGGTACACGGTTCTCAGGCCGCCTGGGCGCCACGCGATCATCGACCCGGGAGCCAGGAAAAGCGCCGTGCTTACGCAGCCGTCGACGCCAGGCGCCTGCTGGCGCAGACTCGCCACCGCCGGCTGTTCCTTAGGCTCCTGGCCGCAGCGCCGGTCTCACCACTGGCCTCGGCTATGACACCCTGGCGGAATCGAGATGCGGTGAGACAGCCGCCAACGAAGATCGAGTTGGCGGGCCAAGGCGCAGAGCCACGCGTGACCTATTCCGCAGGAACCGGCGCGGCGAGGCCGACGCGCCGGGCCACGCCCTCGCCGTAGGCCGGGTCGGCCTTGGCGAAGTGGGCGATCTGGCGGCGCAGGATCGTCTCCGGCACGCCGGCCATGGTCGCGGCGATGTTGTCCATCAGCTGGCGTTTCTGGTCGTCGCTCATCAGCCGGAAGAGGTCGCCGGCCTGGCCGTAATCGTCGTTGCCCGCTCGGTGGTCGTAGCGGTCGGCGTCTCCAGTGATCTTCAGCGGCGGCTCACGGTAGGCGGGGTCCTGTAGCGGCCCGCCGAAGCTGTTCGGCTCATAGTTGACCGAACCGCCCCCGTTGCGGTCGAAGCGCATTGCTCCGTCGCGGTGGTAGCTGTGGACCGGCGTCTTCGGCCGGTTGACCGGCAGGGCGTCGGCATTCGTCCCGACGCGGTGGCGGTGCGCGTCGGCGTAGGAGAAGAGCCGGAACTGCAGCATCTTGTCGGGGCTGTAGCCGATCCCCGGCGCCACATTGGCCGGCGAGAACGCCGCCTGTTCCACCTCGGCGTGATAGTTGTCCGGGTTGCGGTCGAGCTCCAGCACCCCGACCTCGATCAGCGGATAGTCGGCGTGCGGCCACACCTTGGTCAGGTCGAAGGGGTTGTAGGGCGTGGTCTCCGCCTCAGCTTCCGGCATCACCTGCACGTAGAGGGTCCAGCGCGGATAGTCGCCGCACTCGATGGCCTCGAAGAGGTCACGCTGATGGCTCTCGCGGTCGCCGGCGACGATGGCGGCGGCCTCGGCGTTGGTCAGGGTCTGAATGCCTTGCTGGGTCTTGAAGTGGAACTTCACCCAGAAGCGTTCGCCCGCGGCGTTGATGAAGCTGTAGGTGTGCGAGCCGAAGCCGTGCATGTGGCGGTAGCTCTTCGGGAGGCCGCGGTCCGAGAACAGGATCGTCACCTGGTGCAGGCTCTCGGGGCTCAGGCTCCAGAAGTCCCACATGGCGGTAGGGCTGCGCAGGTTCGAACGCGGATCGCGCTTCTGGGTGTGGATGAAGTCCGGGAACTTCAGCGGGTCGCGCACGAAGAAGACTGGCGTGTTGTTGCCGACCAGGTCCCAGTTGCCCTGCATCGTGTAGAACTTCAGCGCCCAGCCGCGGACATCGCGCTCGGCGTCGGCGGCGCCGCGCTCGCCGGCCACCGTGGAGAACCGCAGAAAGACCTCGGTCTGCTTGCCGACCGCGGAGAACAGATCCGCCTTCGTATAGCGGGTGATGTCGTGGGTGACGGTGAAGGCGCCGTGCGCGGCCGAACCCTTGGCATGGACCACGCGCTCGGGGATGCGCTCGCGGTTGAAGTGGGCGTGCTTCTCGAAGAGGTGCAGGTCCTGCACCAGCAGCGGGCCGCGCGGGCCAGCGGTCAGGCTGTTCTGGTTATCAGCGACAGGAATGCCGGCGGCGGTGGTCAGGGTCGTGGGCTTGTCCATTGGGTCCTCGCGTTCGAAAGCCATGCGCAGGCTGCACGTGACGTCCTCAAAAGGAAAATCGATTAAATCTGGATTTTGCATCGCCCGCGTCTATCCGGCGGACATCACCGCTGCATCCGCATCATCTGGTCCATGGGAACCATGTGCGTGCTGAGCTGCGCCATGATCCAGAGCGATCCGATTACCATCAGGCTGATGATCAGCAGGGTGAGCAGCAGCGCCAGGATGTTGGTCTTTTGCGCGGGGGCAGTGGTGATGTGCAGGAAGAAGATGAGGTGCACGATCATCTGGGCGATCGCCAGCACGACCAGGGCTGCGATCAGGCTCGCCGGCGTCAGCCAATGGCCGCGGGCCAGGGCGAAGGAGGCGATGGTGAAGCCCGCGGCGAGCGCGAAACCCACCGCGTAGGTCGGCCAGCGGCCCGTCGAGCCGCGGGTGTCGGTGCCCGGGGTGCGCAGCTGTGCTGGGCTCGAAACGACGCTCTCGGTCACGGTTGGACTCCCAGGAGATAGACGAAGGTGAAGATCGCGATCCAGACGACGTCGAGGACGTGCCAGAAGAGCGAGAAGCAGAAGAGCCGGCGGTGATAGCTTTCGGAGAGCCCCATGGTCGTCAGGTGGACCAGGAGAAACCCGATCCAGATGAGCCCCACGGTGATGTGCAGCCCGTGCGCGCCCACGAGGGCGAAGAACGCCGAGAGGAATGCGCTGCGGTCGGGCCCGGCGCCGGCCGCGATCATCGCGCCGAACTCGCGGATCTCGAGGCCGAGGAAGCCGACGCCCAGCGCGAAGACGAGCCCTAGCAGGGAGGCCAGTTCCCTGGGCTTGCGGGCCTCCGCCGCCTGCATCGCGAGGCCGCAGACGAAGCTGCTGGTGAGCAGGCAGGCGGTTTCCAGCCCGACGTTCTTCAGGTCGAACAGGTCGCGCGCCGTTGGGCCGCCGTCCGTCGCCGTCTTGAGCACGGCGAAGGTTGCGAACAGCGCCGAGAACAGGATCGCGTCGCTGAGGAGGTAGACGTAGAAGCCGAAGCCAGTGACGCCGAGCTTCGTGGAGGGCTGGTATCGCGCCGGGGCGCGCTCGCCCGCGGTGGCGATCGAGACGTGGGACATAGGCGGGGCCTCTAGTTCTTGACGCGGAAGACGTTTGCGAGGCGGTCGGACCGGGCGACCTCGGCGGCGGGAATGCAGATCTCACCGTGCTCCCGCCAGGACGAGGCGATCAGCGCGCCGAGGCCACCGACCAGGCCCAGGACCGCGAGCCACCAGATGTGCCAGACCAGCGCGAAGCCTCCGACCGATGCGCAGGCCGCCAGGAGGAATCCAAGCGGGGAGTTCTCCGGCATCCAGATGTCCTCATAGGCCGGGCGCCTCGCCGCCGGTCCGGAGGACTTGGTCGCCCAGTAGGCGTCAAGCCCCTCGACCGCCGGAAGCACTGGGAAGTTGAAAGCCACAGGCGGCGAAGGCAGCGACCATTCAAGCGTGCGGCCGTTCCAGGGATCGCCGGTGAGGTCAAGCCGCTCCCGGCGGGTGCGGATGCTCACGACCAGCTGCACCGCCTGCAGGCAGATGCCGGCGAGGATCAGGAACGCCCCGCCGCAGGCGATCAGGATGTACGGGTCCCAGGCCGGATTGTCGTAGTGGTTCATCCGCCGCGTCATGCCCAGGAAGCCCAGGACATAGAGCGGCATGAACGCGAGGTAGAAGCCGACGAACCAACACCAGAAGGCGGCCTTTCCCAAGCGCGGCTCCAGCGTGAAGCCGAACACCTTCGGGAACCAGTACTCCAGGGCGGCAAAGCAGCCGAACAGCACGCCGCCGATGATCACGTTGTGGAAGTGCGCGATCAGGAACAGTGAGTTGTGCAGCAGGAAGTCGTTGGAGGGGACCGCCAGCAGGACTCCGGTCATCCCGCCGATCACGAAAGTGATCATGAAGCCGACCGTCCAAAGCACAGGCGGCTCGAAGCGGATGCGGCCGCCGTACATAGTGAAGAGCCAGTTGAACACCTTCACCCCCGTCGGCACGGCGATGATCATGGTGGCGATGCCGAAGACGGCGTTCACATCCGCGCCGGCGCCCATGGTGAAGAAGTGATGCAGCCAGACGACGAAGGCCAGGACCGTGATGACCAGGGTGGCCGTCACCATCGAGCGGTACCCGAACAGGGGCTTGCCGGAGAAGGTCGCGATGACTTCCGAGAACACGCCGAACGCCGGCAGGATCAGGATGTAGACCTCCGGATGTCCCCAACACCAGATGAGGTTGATGAACAGCATCGGATTGCCGCCGGCGTCGTTGGTGAAGAAGTGCATGCCGAGATAGCGGTCCATCATCAGCAGGCCCAGGGTCACCGTGAGGATCGGAAACGCCGCGACGATCAGCATGTTCGAGCCGAGCGCCGTCCAGGTGAAGACCGGCATCATCCCGATCTCCATGCCCGGCGCGCGCAGCTTCAGGATCGTGGTGACTAGGTTGATGCCTGAGAGCAGCGTCCCGATCCCGGAAATCTGCAAGGCGACCAGATAGTAGTCCACGCCGACGCCTGGACTGAAGGGAAGCTCGGAGAGCGGCGGATAGGCCAGCCATCCTGTGCGGGCGAACTCTCCAACGCCGAGCGCGATGTTCGGCAAGAGCGCGCCGGCCGCCGTCAGCCAGAAACTGATCGAGTTCAGCACCGGGAAGGCCACGTCCCGCGCCCCGATCTGCAGCGGCACGATGATGTTCATCAGGCCGACCACGAAGGGCATGGCCACGAAGAAGATCATGATCGTGCCGTGGGCGGAGAACACCTGGTCGTAGTGTTCGGGCGGCAGGTAGCCGAGGTGACCTCCCCCCGCGAGCGCCAGCTGGGTGCGCATCATGATCGCGTCCGAAAAGCCGCGGAGCAGCATCACGAGCGCAAGCAGGATGTACATGGTCCCGATGCGCTTGTGATCGACGGAGGTGATCCACTCCTCCCAGAGCCAACGCCAACGATGCAGGTAGGTGATGAGGCCGAGCACGGCCGCGCCGCCCAGGAGGATCCCAAGGCAGGCCCCCATGATGATCGGCTGGTCGAGAGGGATGTCGTGGAGGGTGAGCTTGCCGAACATCAGGAGGTCCCCTGGAGGCGCCGCGCGGCGCATATGACGCCGTTCATCGCCGACGTGGGGCGACGCGCGGACGAAGTGGCCGCGGCCACGGCGTGATCGAAGAGGCCGGGTTCAACGGCGCCGAAGCGCGTCGGGGCCGCGGCCGCGTGGGTGGCGGCCAGGCGGTCATAGCCCGCATTGTCAAGGCGGCCGGCCGAGGCTTTGGCGGCGGCGATCCAGTTGGCGAACCCCGCCCCGTCGGTGGCGCGGACGGTGAACCGCATGTCCGAAAAGCCATCGCCGCTGAACTGGGTCGACAGACCCCGGAAGGCGCCGGGCCGGTCCGCTTGCAGCGACAGGCGCGTCTGCATGCCGGCCATGGTGTAGATCTGGCTGCCCAGCCGGGGCACGAAGAACGAGTTCATCACCGTGCCGGACGTCAGCCGCAGATCGACGGGCGTCCCCACCGGGACGGCCAGCTCGTTGACGCTGGCGACCCCATAGTCGGGGTAGACGAACAGCCACTTCCAATCGAGCGAGATGACCTCGACGCGGATCGGCTTCCGGTCGGACTGAAGCCGCCGATAGGGATCCAGATCGTGCGATCCGCTCCAGGCCAGGGTGGCGAGGAACAGGATGAGCAGTAGCGGTGTCATCCAAACCGTGAACTCGATCTTCCCGGAGTAGCTCCAGTCGGGCCGATAGGTGGCGCGCGGGTTCGAAGCCCGGAACCACCAGGCGAAGGCCAGGGTCGCCAGGATCACCGGGACGACCACCAGCAGCATCGCCCCGAAGGTTTCCCAGAGGATCTGGTCCTCGGCGCCGCCGATCGGACCCATGGGGGCCAGCACGCCCTCGCGGCAGCCTCCAAGGCAGGCCGTGAGCGGTAGGAGCATCGCGGCGCGCCGGGCCGCGCGGCCGATGGCCGGAAGGACGGTCCGGAGCGTCCTCATGCGCGAGCCTTCAGACTGATGAGGAGGATCGGGACCGCATATCGCGGACTGTCCGTGTTCGGACATTGGATGTGCGCAAGGATCCTCGGGTCCAGCCGAGCGCTCGCGAGTGGCCGAGATTCCGGTTCCCGGAGGGGCGGCGGAGCGCCCATCAGGCGCAGGCAGCGATCAGCGTGGAAGCCTTCCGGAAAGTGGCGCACGGCCTGTTGCCTCCGAATTGACGGCGAGACGCGCGTCATCTGTGGGAAGCATGCACGGGGCGGCGGCCGACCTCTTGGCCGAAGACGCTCTCCTTTGTCCGGAAGTCGTACGACCCGCCCTTGCCGCCCGGCCTTCGGCTCGCATGCAAAGAATAGCGCGCCGCGGGTCCCCCCGCGGCGCACCTCGGACCGGTCCGGGCCAGCTCGCGCTAGATGTTTTCCTCGATCATCTCGAGCACGTCACCGCCCTTGCCCTGGAGCACAGCACGCGCCGCATAGAGGGCCATGCCGACGGCGGGGCCGACCTCTACCGCCGGCGGCATCACGAGCTCCATCGGCTCCACCTTGATATGCAGCAGCGCTGGCCCGGGCTCCGAAAGCCAGGCGCGGATCCCTTCCTCAAGCTCGTCCGCGGTCTCGACCATCGCGCCCCAGAGCCCCATCGCTTTGGCGATTCGGCTGCCCGCCTTGGGTCGCTGAACCCGACCGGCTCTAGCCGCCCTCCGGTCTCGTCCCCGGGACCGCTCGGAGCGCGTGGGAAGCGTCCAAATGTTCCAAGGCGGACCCTAACCGACAAGATCGCCGGCGCCCGCGCTTCCATGGTGCCGCTCGTCGTTGGCGCTAGGCCGCTCTGGAGATCCACCATGCACATTGGCGCGATTTCACCATCCGAGGCGTCGCTGGAGCCGGCGCCGCTGCTGCTGGTGGGCGAGATCTCCCATCGCGTTCTGAACGAGTACACCCACGCCATCGCGACCCTGTCGCTCGCCCGGGCCGAAACCACAGACGTCACAGCGCGCGGCGCCCTGGCGGCGGCCGAGGGACGCCTTCGCGCCTACGCCGACGTGCACCGTGCGCTCAGGCCGCCGCCGGGCGGCCGGCCCTGCGATCTCGGGACCTATCTGAAAGGGGTCAGCGCCGCATTGTCCTGCGCGAGCCTTCGCGAGAGAGGCGTGCGCCTGATGCTGATCCCGTCGGAAGCGATGCTGGCGGCGGACCGCTGCTGGCGCGTGGCCCTGATCGTCGCCGAGCTTGTGAACAATGCGGTGCGCCGCGCCTTCGACGACGGCGGCGGACGGATACTCATCGAGGTTGAGAGCCTGGGCCCCACAATCCTTTGCCGGGTCACCGACGACGGCCGGCCCGCCTCATCCAGTCCCCTGAAGGGCTGGGGGCGTGGCATCGTCGAGAGCCTGACCCACGCCCTTGGGGGACGGATCGAGTGGCTGTTCGAACTCTCCGGAACCCAGGTCGTCCTGCGGATTCCTTCCGACCCTGCGCTCTTGACTGATCGGAGCGCCGTCACGCGCCATGGGAGGTTCGATTGTCTAATCCTGATCCGCTGACTGACCGACTTCTGACGGGCGAAAACGCAGCGCTCCTGATCGTGGACTTCCAGCCGCCGCAGATCACCGGCGTGACGACGATCGACCACGCGCGGCTCGTCGAGAATGCCGCCATGCTGTGCCGCGCGGCCAGACTATTCCGGCTGCCGGTAGTCCTGTCGACGCTGAAGCGGAGCGGCAACGGCGGGCCGCCCACCGTCCCTGAGATCGCCGAGATCGTGCCGGACGTGCCTCAGATCGTCCGCACGACCCTCAACCCCTGGGAGGATGACTACTTCCTCGACGCCGTGGTCGCTACCGGGCGTCGGAAGCTGATTTTCGCGGCCTTGTGGAGCGAGGTGGTCCTGAGCTTCGCTGTCCTTTCCGCGATCCAGGACGGCTACGACGCCTACATCGTCATCGATGCCATCGGCGGCACGTCCGAGCTGGCGCACGCCGCGGCGCTATGTCGGATGGCGGAAGCGGGCGCGAACCAAACCAGCTGTGTGCAGCTGATCTGCGAACTCCAGCGCGACTGCGGTCGGACGGCGACGGTCGACGAATTCCTAAGACTTATCCGTGAGATCAAGGGACCGCAGTGGGTCGCGTAGCCGCTCAACTGGAGAGATACTTTCGCCATGCGCCCGGGCTGAGCCCCACCCGGCGGGTGAAGACACGGGTGAAGTGGCTCTGGTCGGCGAAGCCGCAGGCGAGCGCGATCATGGAAAGCGATGAGTCGCGCGCGCGGAGCATCGTCTTCGCCGCCTCCACGCGGACGTGGAGCAGCCAGGCGTGGGGCGCAAGTCCGGTCGATCTCCGAAACGCCCGCGAGAAGTGGCTCACCGAGAGCCCGCAGGCCATCGCGATGTCGGAGAGCGGCGTCGCGCCGGTGAGGTCGCCGGCGAGCATCTCCTTCGACCGCTTTTCCTGCCACGGCGCGAGGCCGCCCTGGATGGGCCTGGAATGGGCCTGCATCCCGCCGTGGGTCTGCGCGACGTGCGCCGCGATGGCCAAGGTCAGGTGATCCGCGAACAGCCGGCTTACCTGGTCGGGCGCGCGAACGGCGGGCAGCAGCGACAGGCCGATGTTGCGGATCGTCTCGTCCAGCATACCGACGCCCGGATCGTATCGCAGATCCTCGATGCGGGGGACGTTGGAGTCGTCGGCCAGCGCGTCGAGGGCTGTCCGCGGCAAGTAGAGGAGGAGCGAGTGCACGGGCTTGTCGACCAGAACCAGTGGATCTAGGCGCAGGTCGTGGATCATGCACTCGCCGGCCGGGATCGTGGTCCTGCCGACCTGGCGGCCATCCTCCCAATAGGAATCGTAGGTGAAGTCGCTGAGCAGGAGCGACATCAGGTAGGCGTCTTCGCGCGGTATCGGGTCGGATATCCGGCCAGCGGGCTGGTCGATGCGCACTTCTGTGAGCGCGATCTCAGCCCGCTGGAGGGTGCGGGTCACAATGTACGGGACATCCTCCTCAATGCCGAACTTCTCGCTCAGGCGTCGCCCGTAGGCGCCAGCGCCGGGCTGGGTTTCCGTTGACGTCGTCGCCACCGCGATCTCCGCGAATGAACGTCCCAACCGCTCACAACAGGCGCGCGGGTTCGGCCGGCGCGGAGGCGCTCCTGCATTTGGAGCGCTCACCCAAGGGACCCTCCATAGTCATCGCCCGGAGCCATCTCAGCCAAGGTGGGCTTCGGCCATAAGGGCGGTGGAATCGGGCCAAACGGGCCGGTTCACCCCGCGAGGTATTTCCGCCAGGCGCCCGGGCTCAGCCCCACCCGGCGGGTGAAGACGCGGGTGAAGTGGCTCTGGTCGGCGAAGCCGCAGGCCAGCGCGATCATGGAGAGCGACGC
>NZ_JAQGIZ010000001.1 GCF_028290885.1 Phenylobacterium sp. | reverse complement strand
TCAGCGTGTTGGTCATCGACTGGACGGTGATCGGCGCATCGCCCCCCACCTCCACCGACCCCACCCGGATCTTGCGGCTCACCCGCCGCTGGATCGCCCGCCAGGGCCGGACGGAGGTGTGATCTTTATCGGCGTGGTCTTGCATGGCGGCCCGTCGTCAACCAGTTAACTGGATCAGATGGTGGGTTATCGGCCGTTGTAAATCCCCGCGCCGTCGTTCGGCACATGCGCGTGGCGCAGACGATTGCCATCTGTCAGTCTGGGCGCGTAGGCGCACTTGGCCCTGGCGGGCGTTCACGCCCAGCCGTGGGCGGCGAGTGGAGGTGATCGATGCGAGTGGTCCTTGCCCAGCCGCGTGGCTTCTGCGCCGGGGTGGTGCGCGCGATCGATATCGTCGAACGCTCAATCGAGAAATATGGCGCGCCGGTCTACGTGCGCCACGAGATCGTGCACAACCGGCATGTGGTCAGCGGACTGGAGGCCAAGGGCGCGCGCTTCGTCGATGAGCTCGATGAGGTTCCGGAGGGCGCGGTAACGATCTTCAGCGCCCACGGCGTCGCCCGTTCGGTGGTGGACGATGCTCGCGCCCGTGGCCTTCCCGTCCTCGACGCCACCTGCCCGCTTGTCTCCAAGGTGCACTCGCAGAGCCGCCGCTATGTGGCGCAAGGCCGGACGCTGATCCTGATCGGTCACGCCGGCCACCCAGAGGTCGAGGGGACCATCGGACAGGTGGACGCGCCGGTGCACCTGGTTTCGACGGTGCGGGATGTCTCGGCGCTGAAGCTTCCGGACGACGCCCCGGTCGCCTACGTGACGCAGACGACGCTGAGCGTCGATGAGACACGCGACGTGATTTCAGCCCTCAAATCGCGATTCAGCGACCTCGTGGGACCGGACACCTCCGACATCTGCTACGCAACCCAGCATCGGCAATCGGCCGTGCGCGAGCTGTGCCGTACCGTCGACGTCCTGCTGGTGGTGGGCGCGAGCAACAGCTCCAACTCCAACCGGCTGCGCGAGATTGGCGTCGAAGAGGGCGTGCCGAGCTATCTGATCGCCGACGCCGGCGAGCTGGAGGCCGACTGGGTGCGCGGCGCCCAGGTCGTCGGCTTGACGGCCGGAGCCTCCGCGCCGGAGGAACTGGTCCTGGACGTGATCGCCGCCCTGCGCCGGATCGAAGACGTCGAAGTCGCGCAGATGCACGGCGTCGAAGAGAATATCGTGTTCCGCTTGCCGCCCGAGTTGCGGCGAGAGGATGATCGTGAGCCTGACCAGGCCGAAGCCTAGCTAGAAGGAAGCGTTTCGTGGGTATTCCGCTCGGCCAAGCCGCCCGCATCGGGGCCTATGTCGTCAAGCAGCACCTGATGGGTCGCAAGCGCTACCCCCTGGTGCTCATGCTGGAACCGCTGTTCCGCTGCAACCTCGCCTGCGCCGGCTGCGGCAAGATCGACTATCCGGACGAGATCCTGAACCAGCGGCTGAGCTACGACGACTGCATGGCCGCGATCGACGAGTGCGGCGCCCCGGCCGTCTCGATCGCCGGCGGCGAGCCCCTGCTCCACCGCGACATGCCGCGCATCGTCGAGGGGTTCATCAAGCGCAAGAAGTTCGTGATCCTCTGCACCAACGCCCTGCTGCTGGCCAAGAAGATCGACCAGTACAAGCCCTCGCCCTACCTCTCCTGGTCGATCCACCTCGACGGCGACCAGGTGATGCACGACAAGTCGGTCTGCCAGACCGGCGTCTACGACAAGGCCGTCGAGGCCATCAAGCTGGCCCAGGCCAAGGGCTTCCGGGTCCAGATCAACTGCACCCTGTTCGATGGCGCCGATCCCGAACGCGTGGCCGCCTTCTTCGACGAGATGACGGCGCTCGGCCTCGACGGGATCACCGTCTCGCCCGGCTATTCCTATGAGCGCGCGCCGGACCAGGAGCATTTCCTGAACCGCGCCAAGACCAAGACCCTGTTCCGTGAGATCTTCAAACGCGGCAAGAACGGCCGGGCCTGGTCGTTCACACAGTCCGACCTGTTCCTCGATTTCCTGGCCGGCAACCAGACCTTCGAGTGCACACCCTGGAGCATGCCGGCGCGCACGGTCTTCGGCTGGCAGAAACCCTGCTATCTGCTGGGCGAGGGCTATGTGAAGACCTTCAAGGAGCTGATCGACGACACCGACTGGGACAACTACGGCGTCGGCAACTACGAGAAGTGCGCCAACTGCATGGTCCACTGCGGCTTCGAGGGCACGGCGGTGCGGGAGTCGGTGACCAACCCGCTCAAGCTGATGAAGGTGGCGATCGGCGGCATCAAGACCGAGGGGAAGATGGCGCCGGAGATCCCGCTCGATAAGCAGCGGCCCGCGGACTACGTGTTCTCAGCCCACGTCGAGCGGAAGCTCCACGAGATCCGGACGACCCAGCCCCGGGCCAAGAAGACGGCGCCCGTCAGCTAGGGCGCGAAAGGCGCGCTCCGCATCCCGGCCGGTGCGGATCAGCGCCGCAAGCTGCACAGGATCGCGGGCGAGGGCCCACAGCACCGCGCCCAGGGCCATGCCGCCGTCGGGCTTCATCCCGACCTTCACCGCGGCCGGCAGGTCCCGGTCGGCGCTGTCGGAGATCACGCGGACGGCGGCAAACGGCAGGCCGAGGCTGCGCGCCACCCGCAGGGCGATGTGGGATTCCATGTCGACCGCGAGTGCTTGCCAGCGCTGATGGGCGGCCTGCTTCTCGACTGCCTGCGTGAGCATGGCGTCGGAACCGAGGATCGATCCCATCCGCGCGCCAGGCAGGCGCGTTGCGAGTTGCGCGGTCCAGGCCGGATCGGTGGAGGTCTCCACGCCGCCGGCGATCACCCGTGTAGCGACCACCCAGTCGCCGGGGCAAAGGCCCGGCGCGAGCGCTCCGCCGATGCCGATGCTGATCACGGCTTCCGCGCCCGTCGCGACCGACGTCAGAGCGGTTTCCAACGCCCCGGCGCGCCCTCCCCCCGCGACCGCGGTCACGCCCGGGCCCTCGATGATCCGCGCCTCGCGCCGCAGGCCGGTGACGGCCAGGATGGTCACATGCCGAAGCCGACCTGGCGGCTGTTGGCCCGGGTCAGGTTGCGGTAGCGGGCCAGCGCCCAGAGCGGGAAGAACTTCGAATAGCCGTGATAGCGGAGGTAGAAAACCCGCGGGAACCCGCCGCCGGTGTTGCCGGGCTCCGGCCAGAAGCCCTCCGCATCCTCCACCTCGGTCAGCCACGCCACGCCGCGCGCCACCGCGGGGTGGTCGACGAGGCCGGCCGCCATCAGGCCCATCAGCGCCCAGGCCGTCTGTGACGCCGCGGACGGCGCCGCCTGATGGCCGCTATAGCCCAGGTCGTAGCTCTCGCAGTCTTCGCCCCAGCCGCCGTCGCCGTTCTGGATCGCGATGAGCCAGTCGGCCGCGCGGCGAACCATCGGATCTTCCGCTGTCACGCCCACGGCGTTGAGGGCGCAAAGGACCGACCAGGTCCCGTAGATGTAATTGACGCCCCAGCGGCCAAACCAGCTCCCATCGGCCATTTGCGAGCCGGCCATATATTCGAGCGCCGCCTTGACCGGAGGGCTCTCCCGATCGGCCCCCAGCTGGGCCAGCATGCTGACGCAGCGGGCGGTGACGTCGTCGGTGGGGGGGTCGAGCAAGGCCCCATGGTCGGCGAACGGGATGTTGTTCAGGTAGTGGAAGGTGTTGTCGGCATCGAAGGCGCCCCAGCCGCCATCGCGGCTCTGCAGGCCCCTTACCCATTCGGTCCCGCGCGCGATGGGGGTGTCGAACTTGCCGCCTGAGCGGCCATGGGCGCGGTCCATGGCCATGACCACCACGGCGGTGTCGTCGAGGTCGGGGTAGTAGGCGTTTTCGTACTGGAAGGCCCAGCCGCCAGGGCGCACGTCCGGCCGCTGCCCCGTCCAGTCGCCTTTCACGTCCAGCACCTGGCGCGGGACCAGCCAGTCGAGACCCCGGCCCGCTGCGGCCTCGGCCGCCTCGCCGCCCAGCTCCAGCAGGGCGTGGCAGGTCAGCGCGGTGTCCCACACCGGCGAGACGCAGGGCTGGCAGTAGGCCTCGTCGTCCTTGATCACCAGGAGGCGCTCGACGGCCTCCCGCGCCACGGCGCGGTGGGGATGATCCGGCGCATAGCCCAGGGTGTCGAACATCATCACGCTGTTGGCTATGGCGGGGTAGATCGCGCCCAGGCCATCGACGCCGTTCAAGCGCTCGGTCACGAATTCAACGCAGCAGTCGGTGGCCCTGCTCCGCAGGCGCTGCGGCCACAATGGGTCAATGGCTTTCAGCACCACATCGAGGGCGTTGAAGCCCCAGGTCCACAGCCGCTTGGTGGCCGCGGCCTTGGAGCGGGGCCTGATCGCGGCGGCCCCGTCGTAAAGCTCAGCCACGCCTACGCCGCGCGGATTGCTCGCCAGCGGCTTCCTGGCCTGCAGCACCAGCAGCGGCACGATGACCGTCCGCGCCCAGTAGGACATCTTCGACAGGTGCACCGGGAACCAGCGCGGCAACAGGATGAGCTCCACCGGCATGGTGGGAATGGCGGACCAGGACATCTGACCGAACAGGGCCAACTGGATGCGCGTGAAGACGTTGGCCGCCCGGGGACCGCCGTGGGCGCGGATCGCCTCCCGCGCACGGGCCATGTGCAGCGCATCGGGGTCGTCGCCGATCATCTTGAGGGCGTAGTAGGCCTTGATGCTAGCGCTGATGTCGAAGGGACCGCCGTGCACCAGCGGCCAGCCGTCGTGCGCCCCCTGGATGCGGCGCAGGTAGACGCCGATCTTGCGCTCGAGCTCCGAGTCGTCGGGCTCGCCGAGGAACTGCCGCAGGAGGATGTATTCGGAGGGAATGGTGGCGTCGGCCTCCAACTCGAAGACCCAGTGGCCATCGCGCCTCTGGCGCTTCAGCAAGGCCTGGGCCGCACGTCGGATGCGGTCGTCGAGGAGCGCCTCGTTGCGGGGAGCGGCTGCGACGTCGTTCACGTGCAGGTCTCTTGGACTAGATCGGCGGCGCGGACGCCGGAACGCAGCGCACCCTCGATCGTGGCGGGCAGGCCCGTCGCCGTCCAGTCGCCCGCCAGGACGAGGTTGTGAAACGCCGTCCGGGCTGAAGGGCGGCGGCGCTGCTGCTCCACCGTGGCCGCGAAGGTGGCCCGCTTTTCCTTGACGACCTGCCAAGGGGGCAGCTCGTGGCGCAGGCCCAGCACCTCGGCCACGTCACGCCATAGGGTGTTGGCCAGGCTCTCCCGCGGCTCGCCGATCAGGCGGTTTGCGCCGCTGACGGTGACCGAGATGCGGTCTTCGAAGCAGAAGATCCATTCGACGGTGGCGTTCAGCACCCCCGTTATCGGGGGCGCGCCAGGCGGTGACTTCAGGCGGAAATGACCGTTGACGATGCCTTCGAAGGCGTCCGGTGCGGAAAGCCCGGGGATCAGGTCGGTGGCGACCCAGGGCGGAACCGCCAGCACGATCCGGTCCTCGACGCCCACGTCCACGCGGCCATCGGAGAACTCCAACCCCTTGACCAGCCTGCCTTCGGTGTGAAGTCCGAGCAACCGGCGTTGCAGCCGCACCCTCGCGCCATGCCTCTCGAGGAAGTCCAGCGCCGGATTGACGAAGGCCGCCGCCAGGCCCGGCGTCGGCACCCTGGGCGCGTAGGCTGCGCCGCCCTTGGCCAGGGTCTCCCGGACGATCTGGCTCGCAAGCTCGGCGGCGGCGTGCTCCGGATCGGTGTTGAGCGCCGCGAGCAGGAACGGCCGCATCAGCCGATCCCACACGGGACCTTTGCAGGCGATGGTCTCATCGACCCGCTGCCCGGGCTTTGCGCGTAGCAGGCCCGCCATACCGAGGAAGTCGGTGAACCGCGCGCCCGGCACCCCGCGGTCCGCGCTAAGGATCCACCAGGGCACCGCTCCGGGATTGGGCCGAACCGTCCACCGCTGGTGGGTGGCCAGGTCGACGAAGGGGAACTGGGTCTCGGCGGGACCTGTCAGACAATCGGACGCGCCGACGCGGGCGAGGTAGTCGCGCACCGCGTGGTTGCCCGACAGAACGAGGTGGTTGCCGTTGTCGATGGTCA
>NZ_JAQGIZ010000268.1 GCF_028290885.1 Phenylobacterium sp. | reverse complement strand
CGCCGCGCCGCGCCTGGGCGACAAGGGCGGCGAGCGCCCGGGCTTCGGCGGTCAGCCGGCCGAGCTGTTCGTCGAGCTTGTGGGCGGCCTCGCGGGCCGTCGCCTCCGACCCTTGCGCGGCCGTGCGGTCTTCCTCGGCGGCCTCCAGGGCGGCGCGGGCGGCGGCGAGCGCGGCCTCGGCGGCCTCCAGCTCGGCCTTAGCCTGGGTGGCCTGCGGATTGGCGACGGCGCCCAGCGCCTCACGCTCGCTCCGCGCCTGGTCGAGCGCCCGGCGGGTGCGCGAGAGGCGCGTCTGGGCCTCCTCGATGCGGCTCAGCGCAGCTCGCCACTGGGCCTCCCCGGCGGCGGCCTGGGCGGCGAGCCCTTCGACCTCGGCGTCGGCGGCGGCGCGGGCGGCCTCGGCGGCACGGGCCGCAGCCTCCAGTTCGGGGATGCGTTCGGGCGCCGAGCGAATGGCCTCTTCCAGCGCGGCCAGGTCCTCGGCCATGCGCCTCAGAGCGGCGTCGGCGTCCTCGACGATGTGGCTTTCGCGGGCGCGATCGGCGTCGATGCGGGCGATGTCGCCGGTCAGCCGCTCCAACTCGGCGGCATGGGCCTCGTGCTCGCGGTCGAGCCGGTCTTTGTCTATGGCGAGCTTGTGCAGGATGGCCGCGGCGATGGTCTCGGCCTCGCGCAGCGGCTTGATCGCCTCCTCGGCCTGGGCCGCGCGGGTGGTGGCGGCCGCGGCGGTGGTGGCGGTCTCCTCGACGGCGCGGATAGCGGCGGCGGCCTCGGCGCCCAGGCGCTCGGCGGCAGTCTTGGCCTCTGCCCAGCGGGCATAGAGCACCGCGCCCTGCAGCGCGCGAATCTCGGCCGACAGCTTCTTGTAGCGTTCTGCCTGCCGGGCTTCGCGCTTCAGGCGGCTCAGCGTGGCCTCCAGCTCGCGGGCGACATCCTCCAGGCGCGCGAGGTTGGCCTCGGCGGCGCGCAGGCGAAGCTCAGCTTCATGGCGGCGCGAATGCAGGCCGGAGACGCCGGCCGCCTCCTCCAGGATCATCCGTCGGTTCTGCGGCTTGGCGGCGATCAGCTCGGATATCTGCCCCTGCCGCACCAGCGCCGGTGAGTTGGAGCCGGTCGAGGCGTCGGCGAACAGCAGCTGTACGTCGCGAGCCCGCACCTCGCGGCCATTGATCCGGTAGGTCGAGCCCTCGCCCCTGTCGATGCGGCGGACCACCTCCAGCACCGGGTTGTCGTTGAAGGCGGCCGGCGCGCGGCGGTCGGCGTTGTCGATGGTCAGCGCCACCTCGGCGTGGTTGCGCGAGGGGCGGTTGGCCGCGCCGGCGAAGATCACGTCGTCCATGCCGCCGGCGCGCATGGCCTTGGCAGAATTGGCGCCCATCACCCAGCGCAGGGCCTCGAGCAGGTTCGACTTGCCGCAGCCGTTCGGGCCGACGACGCCGGTGACGCCGGGTTCGATCCGGAACTCGGTCGGGTCGACGAAGGACTTGAAGCCCGAAAGGCGCAGCCGCTGGAAGTGCACGGGGGGTCTAACGGCCTCCCGGCTTGGTCGCTGCGGCGATGGCGACGTCGAGGTCGGCGGGCGTCAGCGGCACGTTCGCCACGCGTTTGCCGTTGATGAACAGGGTCGGCGTGGAATTGACCTGGTCCTGCTCGACGGCGCGCTTGGTGCGGGCTGTCACCGCGTCGATCGCCGCCTGGTCCTGGAGGCAGGCATCGAACTTGACCGCGTCGACGCCGTTGGCGGCGCCGATCTCCTGCAGGATCGGCTTGATGTTGCCGGATTGCCAGCGCGGCTGGCTGCGGAACACCTCGTCGACCACCTTGAAATATTTCGCAGGCCCCGCGCAGCGCGCCATCAGGAAGCCCGCCGCCGCCACGGTCTCCGGCGGCGTCAGGAACTCCTTCAGGGTGTAACGCACCTTGCCGGTGTCGATGTACTTGGCCTTCAGCGCCGGGAAGACCGCGTCGTTGAAGTGGGCGCAGTGCGGGCAGGAGAGCGAGGCGTACTCGATTACCTCGATCCTGGCCTTGGGATTGCCCAGGCTCATGTCGTCCGGCAGGACGGCCGGCGCGGCGGCGGCAAAGCCCGCGCCGAAAACGCCGGCGGCGGCGAGCAGGGCCACAGCAATGAACGGACGGCGGCTGGGCATGCGAAGGCAGTCCTCCTGGACCTCGGATTAAAGCGCGATTCCCGCCGCCGCAGCTAATCGGACGGCCAATCTCAGGAGGCGACTAGGCGATGGGACGGTGGCGGTTCTTAGTCAATCGCCCGCCGTTGTCGCAGCACCCCGCGCCCGAGCGCCAGCAGCGCGGTCTTCAGCGGCCCCTCGGGCGCATCGGCCAGGTCCTTGGCGAGCCCGGCCTCCTCGGCCGCGTCGAGCGGCGGCAGGCGCCGGCGGCTCTTGGCGGCAGGCTCATGCTTCTTCTGCAACGGTCCCTGCACGATGCGCAGCTTCTGCACCGCCTCGGCGCCTAGGAACAGGTTCACCCGCGCCAGGATCTCGTGAGCCTGATGCTGGATGATGGCGGCCGCAGGGCCAGCCACGCGGATCTCCAGGGAAGAGGGTCCCCCGTTTCGCCCGCGCGTCAGCTTCACCGGCTCGGTGCGTTTGGCGATCTCCGCGCCCACCACCTCGCGCCAGCGCGCCTCCAGCGCGCCGGAGCCCTGGCCGAACCTTGCATCGAACTCACGAAGGGCCTTGTTCAGCGCCCGGCCGAGCGGCGGCGGCGGGCGGCGCTGTGGCCGCGTGCGCTTCTCGCTGAGGATGCGGAGCGCCTCTTGCGGTGTCGGCAGGTCGCGGCGGGGCATGTCTCATTCTATCGTCATCCCACGGGCGCCTGAAAGGCGATCCGTGGGACCCAAGCTGAATCGATGCAGGCCGCATGGGTCCCGCGGATCGCGCTCGCGCGCGCCCGTGAGATGACGATATGTGGGCGGGTGACCGCCACAGAACTCCGCGCCCAGCTGCTCGCCTGGTACGACGCCAACGCCCGCGACCTGCCTTGGCGCGTCCGGCCGCAGCACCGCGCTGCGGGCATCCGCGCCGATCCCTACCGCGTCTGGCTCTCCGAGGTCATGCTCCAGCAGACCACCGTGCCCCACGCCGCGCCCTACTTCCTGAAGTTCACCGCCCGCTGGCCGACGGTTGGCGACCTGGCGGCGGAGGCTGACGGCGAGGTGATGGCGGC
>NZ_JAQGIZ010000249.1 GCF_028290885.1 Phenylobacterium sp. | reverse complement strand
GCCCTCGACGCAGCTCTCCGGCGCCCGTCCCGCCCGCCCCGCGAACTCGTAGATCACGCAGGCATGCCACGCCTCGCCGGGGGCGAGCGCGATGTCGAAGCTGATGCGGCCGTTCGCGTAGACCGCCCGGCTGCCGGCGCGCCGGACCTTGACGCAGAGGCTGCGCTTGAAGTCCGCATTGACGTAGACGGTGTCGAGCCGCTGGGCGCGCGGGGCCCATTCGGTCTGGATGCGGCCGCGGCGGACAATGCGCCCCCGCTTCACCTCGAGGAGGTCCGCGAAGTCGCTGCGGATCGCGATCTCCAGGTTGAACTGCACCGGATCGGCGCCGTGGTTCACCAGGTCGAGGTCCTCGTGGAGCCCCTCGCTGATGGTGCGGCTCAGCGTCAGGGCCAGGCTCCCCTCCGGAATGCCGCCGCCTTCGCTTGGGATGGCTTGGTTCTGCAGGAAGACGCGGCTGGCGTAGTAGGCGATGTTCCCCGAATTCAGCAGGCTCCACGGCACGCCGTTCGCATAGATTCGCCAGCTCGAGATCAGGCGGGTGTCGAGGTCGTAGAGCCCCTTGTCCGTCCTCGATGGGATCTGGCCGTCCTGCTCGGTCAGCAGGAAGCTGTGGCCCTGGTTGATCGCGAGCCTGGGCGGCCCGACCGTGATCTCCGCGGCCATGTCTGCTACCGCGCCTCGCGCCCTTCACGGATCGCGGCGATGGCGTCCGCATAGTCGGCGGCCCCGAACACCGCCGTTCCCGCCACGATGGCGTCGGCGCCCGCCGCGAGGACCTGGCGGGTGGTCGGCCCGCTCTGGCCGCCGTCCACCTCGATGATGGTGGGCAGGCCCCGATCGTCGCACAGCGTCCGCAGCGCGGTGATCTTGGGCAGCACCTCCGGCAGGAAGTGCTGGCCGCCGAAGCCGGGGTTCACGGTCATCACCAGTATCACGTCGCAGAGGTGCAGGACGTACTCCACGAAGTCCGGCGGCGTGGCCGGATCCAGCACCGCGCCGGCCTTCTTGCCCAGCTCGCGGATCCGGCTCAGGACGCGGTGCAGGTGGATGGTCGAGCCCGGTTCGGCCTGCACCAGCAGGTGGTCGGCGCCGGCGTCCGCGAACGCCTCGATGTAGCGCTCGGGCTCGACGATCATCAGGTGGCAGTTCAGCGGCTTGCCCGTACAGCGCCGGATCGCCTTCACGATGTCCGGGCCGAAGGTGATGTTCGGCACGAAGCGGCCGTCCATGATGTCCAGATGGATCCAATCCGCGCCGGCCTGGTCGATGGCCCGGACTTCCTCGCCCAGCCGCGTGAAGTCGGCGGACAGGATCGAGGGCGCGACGATGACGGCGCGGTCGGTCATGCCGCGGCCCCCGACGCGGCGCGGGGCAGGACGTATCGGCGGACCGCTTCGGCGAAGCCGTCCTCGGTGTTCGGACCGGTGACGGTGTCGGCGGCGGCGCGCACGGCCTCCGACGCCTGGCCCATGGCGATGGCGAAACCCGCCTCCACGAACATCGACACGTCATTTTCCATGTCGCCGATCACCGCCAATCGCTGCGGATCGAGGCCAATGAGGCGGCAGATCTCGCGTACGGCGCGGCCCTTGTTCGCCTGGAGGTGGGTGACGTCCAGATAGTAGGGCTGCGAGCGCACGGCCGCGGCGAGCCCCGCCAGCTGGTCCTGGGCCTCGATCTCCGTCCGGGCCAGCAGGTCATGATCGCCCGACACACCGACCAGCTTGTCGACCTCCTCCAGCAGGGGGTCGAAGCTCGCGATGACGGTCGGCTCGAAACCGACCGTGCGGCGTTCGCGGTCGGTGTTGACGCCGTGCGGATCGCGCAACCACCACTCGCCCCGCGCAAAGACCCAGCTGTCGACCCCGCGCGAGTCGAACAACGCCAGCGCCATGCGGGCCGCCTCGCGGGGAACCGTCAGGCGTTCGAGGACCTCGCCGTCCGGGCCGAGGATGCTGCCGCCGTTGAAGGCCGCGAACGGCTGATCGACCTCCAGCGCGCTCAGCAGGGCGGCCATGCCGCGGGGCGGACGGCTGGAGATCAGGCTGAAGCCGACACCCGCCGTGTGCAGCGATCGCACTGCGGCCGCGGCGGCTTCGGTCAGCCGCTTGTCGGGCGTGACGAGGGTGCCGTCCACATCCGAAATCAGGAAGGCGACGGGCGGCGCTGGCGCGGCGTCAGCCACCGCCACCACCGCCAGTCAGGGGGCCTTCCACATGGCCGCCGAACCCGAAGCGCATGGCCGACAGCAGCTTCTCGCCGAAGGTGTGCTCCTGGCGCGAGCGGAAACGGGCGTAGAGCGCGGCGGAGAGCACCTCGGCCGGCACGGCCTCCTCGATCGCCGCCTCGATGGTCCAGCGCCCCTCGCCGGAGTCGGCCACCGCGCCGCTGTATTTCTCCAGCTTGGCGTCCCCGGCCAGGGCCGAGGCGGTGAGGTCCAGCAGCCAGGAGGAGACGACGCTGCCGCGCCGCCAGACCTCGGCGATGTCCGTCAGGTCGAGGTCGTAGCGCTGGTCCTCGGGCAAGGCCTCGGAGGCCTTGTTGCGGAGGATGTCGAAGCCCTCGGCATAGGCCTGCATCAGCCCGTACTCGATGCCGTTGTGGATCATCTTCACGAAATGGCCCGCGCCGACCGGACCGGCGTGGATGTAGCCGAGCTCCGCGCGCGGGTCGGCCCCGTCGGGCCGCCTGGTGCGCGGGATATCGCCTGCGCCGGGCGCCAGCGTGCGGAAGATCGGGTCCAGCCGATCCACCACGCTCGGCTCACCGCCGATCATCAAGCAATAGCCGCGCGACAGGCCCCAGACGCCGCCGGAGGTGCCCACGTCGACATAGTGCAGGCCCTGGGCCTTCAGCGCCTGCGCCCGCCGGATGTCGTCCTTGTAAAAGCTGTTGCCGCCGTCGATCACGGTGTCGCCGGACCCGAGCAGCCCGGCCAGTTGCCGGATCACCTCCTCGGTGGCGTCGCCGGCCGGCAACATGAGCCATACCGTGCGCGGCGCCTGCAGCTTGCCCACCAGGTCCTCGATGTCGGCCGCCCCCGTCGCACCCTCGTCAGCCAGGGCTTTCACCGTGTCGGGGGTGCGGTTCCAGACGACGCAGGCGTGACCGCCGCGCATGAGCCGTCGAACAATGTTGCCGCCCATCCGGCCCAGACCGATGACGCCCAGCTGCATGCGCTTTGTCCTTCCTGTTGAAGCGGGCCGCCTAGCCGGCCCGTCGTTGGGCGAGCTTGCTGCGCACCGCCGCCAGCAGCTTGTCGGCCGCGTCCGAGAACAGCTTGACGCCGTCGGTGACCAGATCCCGGGTCACACCCTCCAGGTCGAGGCCCAGGCGCTCGGCTTCAGCGAGCACCCGTTCGGCCTCGGGCACATCCTGAGTCAGGGTTTCGGCGACCCGGCCGTGGTCGCGGAACGCGTCCATGGTCTTGGGCGGCATGGTGTTGACCGTGTCCGGGCCGATCAGGTTCTCGACATAGAGCACGTCGGAATAGGCCGGGTCCTTGGTTCCGGTGGACGCCCACAGCAGCCGCTGCGGCCGCGCGCCTGCCGCCGCCAGAGCTTTCCAGCGCGGGGTGTCGATCAGCTTCAGATACTCTTGGTAAGCCACCTTGGCGTTGGCGATGGCCACCTTGCCGCGCAACGCCTTTAGCCGGTCGGCGTCCTTGTCGCCGTCGGCGACGCGTTGGTCGATCTTCTTGTCGATCTGGGTGTCGATCCGGCTGACGAAGAAGCTGGCCACGCCCGCGACCTTGCCGACGTCGCCACCGCCCGCGCTGAACGCCTCCAGGCCCGCGATGTGCGCCTCCGCCACCGCCAGGTAGGCCTTTAGCGCGAACAGCAGGGTGACGTTGATGTTGATCCCCTCGCCCACAAGCGTGCGGATCGCCTGGTATCCGGCTTCCGTCCCCGGAACCTTGACCATGAGGTTCGGCCGGCCGACCGCGCGCCACAGTCGCCGAGCCTCCGTCACCGTCCCGTCGGCGTCCAGCGCCAGATAGGGTGAGACCTCCAGGCTGACGAAGCCGTCGGCGCCGTTGGTCGCGTCATGGACCGGGCGCAGCTGGTCGGCGGCGTCCCGGATGTCGCTGATCGCCAGGTGTTCAAAGACCTCCGCCGCCTCGGTCACCCCCTGCGCCAGTAGCCCCCGGATGCGGTCGTCGTAGTCGGAGCCCTCACCTATCGCCTTTTCGAAGATCGAGGGGTTGGAGGTCACGCCCTTCAGTCCGTCCTCGGCGATCAGCCTCTTCAGTCCGCCGGTCTCCAGGATCTTGCGGTCGATGAAATCGAGCCAGACGGCCTGGCCGGCCTCGCCCAGCTGCTGCAGCGGATTGGTCATGGCTTGCTTCGGCCGGCCTGCGCCTTGGCCGCCTCGTAGAGGTGATCGGGGGTGAAGCCGAACCTGGTCTTCAGGTCGGCGTTGGGCGCCGAGGCGCCGAAGGTGTGCATGGCGAGGATCGCCCCGCCCAGACCGACGTAGCGGTCCCAGCCCAGGCTGGCGCCCTGCTCGATGGCCACGCGGCCCACGATGTCCGGCGGCAGCACCTGGTCGCGGTACGCCTGGTCCTGCTTCTCGAAGATGTCCCACGACGGCATGGAGACCACGCGCGCGGCGACGCCCTCGCCCGTCAGCCGCTCATAGACCTCGATGCAGAGGGAGACTTCGCTGCCGGTGGCCATCAGGATCACCTGAGGAGTCCGGTCGCCGTCCGCCAGCACATAGGCGCCGCGCCGCAGGCCCTCCGCGGCCGCGTAGCGCCCGCGGTCGAGGGTCGGTAGGGCCTGGCGCGAGAGCACCAGGCAGGCCGGCTGCTGCGATTGGCCGAGGATCAGCCGCCAGCCCTCGGCGGTCTCGTTGGCGTCGCAAGGCCGCAGCGTGATCAGACCCGGGATCGCGCGCAGGGCCGCGAGCTGTTCGATCGGCTGGTGGGTCGGTCCGTCCTCGCCCAGGCTGATAGAGTCGTGGGTGAAGACGAACACCACCGGCAGCTCCATCAGCGCGGCCAGCCGCGTGGGCGGGCGCATGTAGTCGCTGAAGATCAGGAAGGTGCCGGTGTAGGGCCGCAGGTTCGAGAGCGCGAGGCCGTTGGCGATGGCCCCCATGGCGTGTTCGCGCACGCCGAAGTGCAGGTTGCGGCCGCCGTAATCCCCGGCCCTGAACGTACCGGCCCCGTCGAACTCCAGCTTGGTCTTCGTGGAGGGCGCGAGGTCCGCCGCCCCACCCAGCAGCCAGGGGATGTGCGGCGCGATCGCGTTGAGGGTCTTGCCGGAGGCCTCGCGGCTGGCGATCCCCTTGGCGTCGGCCGGGAAGCTCGGGATGTCCCTGTCCCAGCCCTGGGGCAGTTCGCCCCGGCGCATCAGGTCCAGCTCGCGGGCCAGGGCCGGCTCGGCCTCGCGGTAGCGGGCAAAGTCGGCCTCCCACGCCTGCCGCAGCGCCTTGCCGCGCGCGCCCAGGGTGTCGGCGAACTGCGCGCGCACGCCGTCCGGCACCCGGAACTGGGCGTCCTGCGGCCAGCCGTAGGCCGCCTTGGTCAGCCGCACCTCGTCCGGCCCGAGGGGATCGCTGTGGATCTTGGACGTGCCCTGCCTGTGCGGCGAGCCGTAGCCGATGACGCTCTTCACCCGGATGAAGGTCGGGCGGCCGGAGGTCTTCTGGAACGTCTCGATGGCCTGGGCGAAGGCCTCGGTGTCGTTGGCGTCGGCCACGTCCAGGGTCGCCCAGCCGTAGGCGCGGAAGCGCGCCGCCACGTCCTCGCTGAACGCCAGGTCGGTATGGCCCTCGATGGTCACCGTGTTGTCGTCGTAGATCCAACAGAGGTTGGAGAGCTTCAGGTGGCCGGCCAGGGAGGCCGCCTCGCTGGCGACGCCTTCCATCATGTCGCCGTCGCTGCAGATCACATAGACGCTGTAGTCGAACAGCTTGCGGTCCGGCTTGTTGAACCGCGCCTCCAGCCAACGCTCCGCCATCGCCATGCCGACGCTGTTGCCGCAGCCCTGGCCCAGCGGCCCGGTGGTCGCCTCGACGCCGGTCGTGTGACGGTATTCCGGATGGCCCGGCGTGACGCTGCCGAGCTGGCGGAAGTGTTCGATGTCGTCGAGACTGACCGCAGGACGGCCTTGCGGCTGGCCGCGGCTGTCCACCGCCTCCACGCCCGCCAGATGCAGCAGGCTGTACAGCAGCATGGAGGCATGGCCGGCCGACAGCACGAAGCGGTCGCGGTTGACCCAGGTCGGATCCTTGGGGTCGTAGCGCAGGAAGCGCGTCCACAGCGTATAGGCCACGGGCGCCAGACCCATGGGCGCGCCAGCGTGGCCCGACTGCGCCTTTTCCACCGCGTCGATCGCCAGGGTGCGGATCGTGTCGATCGCCAACTCGGCGGTATCGATCCCGGCCGAAAAGCGATCCGCTGCGCCGCTCATGCCGGTCTCCGAACGCAGAGGCTGCGCCAACGACCGCCTGCGGGCAAGACGCCTGAGACGTGTCTGGAACAGCGGTGACCAACGCCTGTATTTCACGGAGACGACGCTCCGAATGCAGGCTGCTGGAGCAACGGCCCGGCGTCCGCCGGGTTCCGAGAACCTCGCGCTCAATCGCGCTGGAGCCGCCGCTCAGCGCCTTCAATCGGCGATGATCGCCGGCAGCGGCGACACGGCGAGCGAGCTGCGCGAGGGGCCTTCGAAGCGGTCGCGAAGCTTCAGGAATGGCCGCTCCACCAGCCAGTAGAGCGCGGCCCCGACAGCCAAGGCGGCGAGAAGGGCTAGCCCCAAACCCGCGCCGTGCAGGCGCACGGGCAGCTGCGGCGCGGCGATCTGGACCGCATGGAAGACGGCCTTGTGCGTCAGGTAGAGGCTGTATGCGCCCGCCGCCAGCGCGCCGGCCCCCGGCACGGGGTAGCGGCCTATGATGGAACGGCCGTCGCTGCCGGCGATCACGATCAACGCAATGCTGAACGACAACATCGGGAAACCGAGCACCGTCACCCAGAAGCCTGCGATCTGCCCGGCGAAGGCGAGGACCGAGAGGCCGACGCCGGCGAGGCCCGCCGCCAGCAAGAGGTTCGGCCGCAGGGTCAACCGTTTCCAAAGCGCCGGACGGAAGGTCCGGATAATGGCGGCCACGATGCCCGCCAGAAGGCCGTCGAGGCGCGTCCAGGTCGGGTAGTAGATCGCGGTCATGTAACGGCCGCCGCGCGGCGGAGAGGCGATGTCGAACGGCGT
This sequence comes from Phenylobacterium sp., assembly GCF_028290885.1. GTDB lineage: Bacteria > Pseudomonadota > Alphaproteobacteria > Caulobacterales > Caulobacteraceae > Phenylobacterium. The sequence goes on along the minus strand of NZ_JAQGIZ010000249.1, from coordinate 5,649 downwards.
GCGGGCGACGTCGTGCAGCCAGAAATACCCGCGAAGCGCCATGCCCAGGAGCAGGACCGCGATCACCGCCCCGACGATCTTCCCTGGCGTCGGCCGGATCGCAAGCAGCGCGACGACGGCCGGAAACAGCAGGTAGAACTGCTCCTCCACGCACAGAGACCAGACGTGCGAGAAGGCCTTCGGCGTCGAGATGTCGAAGAACAGGTTTTCGGTGAAGGTCAGGAACTGCCACAGGGGCTGGATGTCCTGGCGATCGCGGACCAGAGGAACCAGGAAGTAGGCGGCCACGACGACAAGAAATGCCGGGAAGGTCCGCAACAGCCGACGGGCAAAGAAGCGGGAATAGCTGGGCCGCAGGCCGCGCGCCCACGGCCGAAGCAGCTGCCCGGCGATCAAGAACCCGCTGAGAACGAAGAACAGGTCGACGCCCATCCAGCCTCGACCGACCATCCAGTTGGCCTGCGAGGCGAAGCCGAACAGGGAGCTGTGGTAGATCATCACCCAGCTGATCGCGACGGCGCGGATCAGATCGAGGCCAGGCAAGCGGGGGGCGTCCGGCGACGATGCGGGCGTTTCCAAGGGCGGCGACTCAAATGGAGGTTGTGCGAGCATCGGATGTGACGCGCGCCGCACGCGCACGTCCAGGGGAGATCAATCGCCGCGCCTGGCGACTGCCCGCCGAGGTTTGGTTAAGGCGTCGCCAATCACCCTTACAACATCGTTCATCGGCGGTTCAAAGCGCAGGTTCAAAGCTGGCGACGATCGACCGCACGGAGGAGCGACGGCCATGACCAACCCGACGGCCCCCCACAAGTCCCACCCGTCCCTCTGGGCCATGGGGCTGTTCCTCCTCAGCAGCGGGTTCGCCCTGATCTCGATCGTGCTGTTCTCGACGGGCTATAGCCCGCTCTAGCTCGGCATGATGATCGGACGGAGATTGGAGCGGCCGGTGGGAATCGAACCCACGACATCAAGCTTGGGAAGCTTGCGTTCTACCTCTGAACTACGGCCGCGATCCCTGGAGGTGGGGTTCCTTAGCCGGTCTTCCGGCGGCCCTCAAGCCGGTGAGCGGCGCCAGCGGGGGTCGGGGCGCTGTCAGGTCCCCTGGATTGCCGGGTGGCGAGGCCTTCCGCTAAGAAGGTGTCGAACAACTGTTTGAGGACCTGCCTTTGTCCCAGCTTTTCGAGCCGCTGACCCTGGCCCACGGGCCGGCCCTGAAGAACCGCCTGGTGCTGGCGCCGCTCACCAACCTGCAGAGCCATGCCGACGGGACCCTGTCGGACGAGGAGTTCACCTGGCTGACATTGCGGGCCAAGGGCGGCTTTGCCCTGACCATGACCTGCGCGGCGCACGTACAGCGGATCGGCCAGGGGTTCCCGGGCCAGCTCGGCGTGTTCGGCGACCAACACCTGGCGGGACTGACCCGGCTGGCGGCGAAGATCAGGGAATACGGCAGCGTCGCGGTCGCCCAGCTGCACCACGCCGGCATGCGGAGCCCGAAGGAGCTGATCGGCGAGGCGCCGGTCTGCCCGTCCGACAACGCCGAGTTTGGGGCCCGCGCGCTGACGCTGGCGGAGGTCGAGCAGCTGCGGGACGACTTCATCGCCGCGGCCGTGCGCTGTGAGCGGGCGGGCTTCCAGGGCGTCGAGCTGCACGGCGCGCACGGCTACATCCTGGCCCAGTTCCTCAGCCCCGAAGTCAACCAGCGGACCGACCGCTACGGCGGCAGTCTCGAGAACCGCGCCCGGGTCGTCCACGAGATCATCGACGGCGTCCGCGCCCGCACCGGCCCCGACTTCAGCCTGGGCCTGCGCCTGTCGCCGGAACGGTTCGGCCTGAAGCTCGCCGAGATCCGCCAGGTCGCCGGGGAAATCCTGGCGCAGGGCAAGATCGACTACCTCGACATGTCGCTCTGGGACTACGCCAAGGAGCCGATGGAGGAGGCGTTCCAGGGCCGGAGCCTGATGAGCTACTTCACCGAGCTGCCGCGCGGCAAGGTGCGGCTGGGCTGCGCGGGCAAGGTGATGACGCCGGACGATGCGCGCGCCTGCCTGGAGCGCGGCATGGACTATGTGCTGCTGGGCCGCGCGGCGATCCTGCACCACGACTGGCCGCAGAAGCTGGCCGCCGATCCGGCGTTCACGCCGGTGAAGATCCCGGTCAGCGGCGACTACCTGCTCGCCGAGGGGCTGAGCCCGGCGTTCGTGAAGTACATGCAGGGCTGGAAGGGCTTCGTCGAGGAACCGGCGACCGAGCCGGCGTAGGCCCGCGTTGACGTCGGCGCGGCCCGGCCGCACCATCGCGCAAAGATCAGAGGAGGCCCCCGATGGCCGACGGCGAAGTCCTGGACCGCGCGAAGTTCCACGCCATGACCGAGGGGACCCAGGAAGACTGGATGGCCATAAGCCGCGCCGCCGCCCCGCACCGGGGCGAGCTGGCCGACCGGCTGCTGGCGCACCTGAGGCTGCTGGACAACGACCACGGCGGTTTCGCGGTGGACCGGCTGGAGCACTCCCTGCAGACCGCCACCCGGGCCCACCGCGCGGGGCAGGACGAGGAATATGTGGTCTGCGCCCTGATGCACGACATCGGCGACATCCTGATGCCGGCCAATCATGCCGAGCTCGGGGCGACGATCCTCAAGCCCTACATCTCCGAGGCCAACCACTGGATGATGGAGAAGCACGGCGTCTTCCAGGGCTATTACTTCTTCCACTACATCGGCCTCGACCGCGACATGCGCGAGCAGTTCCGGGGCCACCCGCACTTCGAGTACTGCGCCCAGTTCTGCCACCTCTACGACCAGAACAGCTTCGATCCGGCCTATGAGAGCATGCCGCTGGAGGCCTTCGAGCCGATGCTGCGGCGGGTGACCGAGACGCCCAAGCAGTCGATCTACCAGCGGGATTGAGCTGCCTTCCCCCGGTACGGGGGAAATGTCGCCAATGCCGAAGGCGGGCGACAATGGGGGAAGTGGCTTCCGCAGGCTCGACTTCCCCCATCGACCCTCTTGCTTCGCAATTCGGGCCACTTCCCCCATACCGGGGGAAGACAGTTCGGCCCGCTTGGTGGCGCTACTGCACCCGCTCCACCTTGAACCCGCGCGCCGCCAGCAGCGCCGGGAGGCCGTCGGGGCCGACCATGTGCAGGGCGCCGACGTTGACCAGTTCGACGCCCCTGGTCTGGCCCATCTCGGCGGTCAGCTTGTCGGCCCAGGCGAGGTTGCGGCGTTTCAGCAGGGCGTCGTAGAGGCTGGGGTTTTCGCGCGCGATCTCGGCGGTCAGGCTCGGACCCAGCCGCGCCAGGTCGCCCGCCATCCAGGCGGACTCCATCGACATGGCCGTGGGCTTGAGGCTGATCTGCCGGGGCGGCGCATGGCGCTGGTGGATCACGTCGGCCAGGTACTGGATCTCGGCTGGCTCGGGCAGGCCCGCGAACAGCCGCGCCTGGTCTTCCAGGGTCTCGAAGACCTTGATCTGCTTGCCGCCGGCGCGGGCCTGGCGGGTCACGGCCATGTCGGCGCCGGCCTCGACCTTCGCGCCCCGGGCCAGCACCGGCTGCATGGAGAGCATCAGCGCCGCCGCCCACGGCCGCAGGTGCTCGATCCGCGCCATGTCGGCCTCGTCGCCCAGTGCGCGCAGGTCGGCGGCCTGCAGTTTTTCGCTCAGCCCCCGTTCCGGATCGACGCCGTAGCGGTTGACGATCAGTCCGACGGTGGCCGCGTCGGCGGCGCCGACGTCGGCCTCGAACCAGACGGCTGAGGCCTTGGCGTAGGCCTCGTCATAGGCGGGCGTGCGCCAGTGGGTGGTGGGCTGCAAGGCGTGCAGGGTGCCGAACAGATAGACCTCGGCGGTGGGGCTGGTGACCCGCCACATGGCGGGCGCGGCCTGGGCGGCGGCGCCCGCGAAGCTCGCGACGGCGGCGGCGACCGCGGCGACGGCCAAACGGAACCGGGACATGCGGCCCCCTTCCCCCGAAATCCACGACGGATTTCGGAAACGTCAATCGTTTGACCATTCCGAGAGGAAATGGTCGAGGGGCGGAAAGCTACTCGCCCCAAATTCGGAAATGCTTCGATAGCTTTAGACCCTGGCGCTGGTAATGCGACCCGAGGTCGCCATAGAGCCGGTCGGGCTTCTCGGTCAGCGGCTCGTAGACCAGGCGGGCCACCGTCTGGCCGTCCTCCAGGATGAAGGGCGTCTCGTGGCTGCGCACCTCCAGCACGCCGCGCGAGCCCTTGCCGTGCGCCTCGTCGGTGCCGAAGCCGGGATCGAAAAAGCCGGCGTAGTGCACCCGGAACTCGCCGACGGAGGGGTCGATCGGGGTCATCTCCGCGGCCTCCAGCACCGGGATCTCCACCGCCTGTTTGGAGGCCAGGATGTAGAACTCGCCGGGATCGAGCAGCAGCTGGCCGTCCTTGGGGCGCAGCGGCTCCCAGAAGTCCCGCGGATCGTGGCCGTCCTCATGGTCGAGGTCGACGAGGCCGGCGTGGCGGCGGCCGCGGAAGCCGGCGATCTCGCCCGTCAGGTCGACCCCGACGCTCTCGGTCCGCAGCCGCTCCGGCGTCCCGACCTTCAGGCGCAGCTGGTTGAGCCGGGTGCCGGTGCGGACCAGCACCGAGAAGGTCTGCGGCGCGATCTCCATGTAGATCGGCCCGTCGTAGCCCGCGTCCACGTCGTCGAAGGCCGCGCCCCGGTCGGATAGCAGGCGCACGAAGACGTCCACCCGGCCGGTGGAGCTCTTCGGGTTGGCCCGCGCCGAGACCCCCTTCGGCAGTTTCAGCCGCTCCTGCAGCTCGGCGATGTAGACGCAGCCGCGCTCCAGAACCGCGCTGCGGGTCAGGTCCACCTCGTGCATGGCGACCTCGGCGATCCGCTCGCGCACCGTGTGGCGGCCGGGCAGGAACGAGGCGCGCACCCGCCAGGCGCGGCTTGCCAGGCGCAGGTCGAGGCTGGCCGGCTGGACCTGGTCGTCCTCGAAGGGGGTGTCGGCCGTGATCGCGCCGCCGGCGATCAGGGCTTCGATGGCTTGGCAGGGCAGGATGCCCGGGCGTTGGGTGTCGCTCATGGGCGGCCAAGACTTATCGGAGAACCTTGAGCTTGCAAGCATCCTTCTCCCCTTGTGGGAGAAGGTGTCGCCCGAAGGGTGACGGATGTGGGGTTTTGCTCCGCCCTCGGCGCGATTCCACACTCAGATCGGATAGGGCGTTCGACCCCACATCCGACCTGCTTCGCAGGCCACCTTCTCCCACAAGGGGAGAAGGACCATTAGCTTGGCTCTCTCGGGAGCGAGGAAAGCCCGGCTTGACGCCTTGGCGCGTCTGCCGTTCAAGCGGCGCTCTGCCCGCAAAGGAGCCCGCCATGGCCGAAAACCCGAGGGATTGGGAGACCGAGACCCGTCTGGTGCGCGGCGGCATGGCCCGCAGCCCCTATGGCGAGATCTCTGAGGCGCTCTTCCTGACGCAGAGCTTCGCCTATGACAGCGCCCAGGCGGCCGACGAGCGCTTCGGCGGCGGGCCGGGGTTCATCTACCAGCGCTTCGGCAACCCCACGACGCAGATGTTCGAGGACCGCCTGGCGCTCCTGGAAGGCGCCGATGTCTGCCGGGCGACCGCCTCGGGCATGAGCGCGGTGCACGTGGCGCTGACCG
>NZ_JAQGIZ010000234.1 GCF_028290885.1 Phenylobacterium sp. | reverse complement strand
TCGTCGTAGAGGCGGAACACCACGTCGATGCGGCGCTTAAGCCCGCCGGCCTCGGTCAGGCCCACGCGCAGCTCGTTGAAATGGTTGCGGATATAGCGCCACTCGCCCCAGGGCTGCTCCCAGGTCTCGTCGACCGATCGGCGGCCGAGGTCGGACGCGACCAGGCTGCGGTCGAACTTCGGAGCGTCGACGAACAGGAACCCAAGCTTCGAAGGCGCGATCACCGGCTTGCCAAGGCGGGTGATCGCATAGCTCGCACGGCCATCGCCGTCGGTGGCGACCTCGACGCTGAGCACGTTGTCCGGTGAGGAGGCCCGGATCGGCGTCGCCGCCAGGGCGGGCGTCGCCGCCGCCAGCAGGCCGATGAACAGCAGGCGATAGAGCGGGGCGAGGATGCTCATGGCGGGATCTTTCGTTCGCGCTGAGGTCAGTGGCGCAGTCGTGGTTGTTCTCAGGGGACATCGGCGGCCATAGTCGCGCTGCCCGCAACCCGTCCAGATTGCAGGGACTGGGCCGCGCCCAGCAAGGCCGCGAAGGGATGCAGGATGACCTGGGTCGGAATGGCCTTCACGTACTCCACGAAGCGGCCCTTGGCTTCGAACCGGCTGCGGAAGGCGCTCTGGCGGAGCCATCCGAGGATGTTGGCTGCAATGCCGCCGCCGAGGTAGACACCGCCCCGCGCTCCGTAGACCAGGGCTATTTCACCGGCGGCAGCGCCATAGATGCCGCAGAATCGATCGAGGCTCTCGACGCACAGGTCGTCCTCGCCGGCCGTGGCGCGGCTGACGATCTCTTCGGGCGTGAGGGGCGCGGCTTCCCGGCCGGCGATGCGCGCCAGGGCCCAACGCAGGCTGACTAGGCCGGGCCCGGACAGGAGGCGTTCGAGCGATACGCGACCGAACTGGGTGGTGAGCTGGCGCAAGATCTCGATCTCGACCTCATCGCCGGGCGCGAAGGCCATGTGTCCGCCCTCGGTGGTGGCTATGGCCTCCGACGACCCGTCGCGCACCGCCGCCGAGACGCCAAGGCCAGTTCCCGCGCCCAGCACGGCCACGGTCTGATTGGCCGCCGGCGCCGGCGCCGTCGCATCGCCGATCGAGCCCAGATCCTGCGGTTCCAGATGGCGCACGGACAGGGCGAGCGCGGTGTAGTCATTGATCAGCCGCGCCGAAGGAAAGCCCGCCTCGATCAGGGCCGCCTCAGAGATGCGCCAAAGGCCGTTGGTCAGTTCGGCAGCGCCCCCGGTGACCGGTCCCGCCACCGCGATCGCCGCGGCGCGGGGACGCGCGCCTTGGGCGGGCGCGCTTTGCAGATAGTGTTCGATGGCCTCCTCGATGCCCGGATAGTCGGCGCACAGGGAGCTCTGGCAGGCGAAGAGGCGCGGAGTCGGGCCGGTGATGTCCGCGAGGGCAAAGCGCACGTTGGTGCCGCCCACATCCCCAACCAGCCGCAAGCCGGACCGCGACGCGAGACTCACGGGGCGGTCATGGCCGGAGCGGCCTCGGCGGGCTGCCGGGAATGGCTGAACTGGCCGTAAAGCGCGATCAGGCCGTAGCAGACGATCGGAACGCCGAATGCGAGGCTGAGTCCGGTGAAGTCGGCGACGGCGCCGGTGACGAGGGGAACGATCGCCCCGCCGACAATGGCCATGCATAGAAGGCTGGAAGCCTGGGGTGTCTTCGGACCCATGCCCTCGATGGCGAGCGTGAAGATCGTGGGGAACATGATCGAGTTGAAGAGACCCACGGCGATGATGGCGGCCACGGCGGTCCAGCCCGTGCTCGCCGCGGAGGTCGCGACCAGCAGCCCCGCGCCCAAGGCGCAGAGGCTCAGCAGCCTGCCCGCCGGCGCCCGCAGGAGGAGCGCGCCGGAGCCGATCAGCCGGCCGACCATGGCCGCGCCCCAGTAGAAGGACACCATCTTGCCGGCGTCCTGGGCGGTGTGAAGGCAGGGGTAGAACAGCCTAAGCAGGTCGAACGCCACGGGATGGCAGGCGACGCCGGCGGTCTGGCCCAGGATCTTGGGCTGCAGCAGGTAGTTGACCATCAGGCTGCCGATGGCGACTTCCGCGCCGACGTAGAGGAAGATCGCCAGCACGCCGAACGCCAGGCGCGGGCGCCGCAGAAGCTGGAAGCTCGCCAGCCCGGTTTCGTTACGAGCCGCCGTCGGCACGGCGCTGTTGTTGCGGAATAGCCAGAAGATCGCCGCCAGCGCGATCAGCCCGACGGCGATGCCAAGGAAGGGCGCCTGCACGGCGTGGGCCTCACTGACGCGGTAGGCCTCGAGCACGGCGGGGGGCGTGGTCTTCGGATCAGGCGAGGTCACGCCGCTCTTCAGGATGATCGCGGCGCCGATGAACGGGCCGATGAAGGTCCCGAGAGAATTGAACGCCTGGGCCAGGTTCAGCCGAAAGTGCGACTTGTCGGGCGAGCCCAGGATCGCGATCAGCGGATTGGCCGCCACCTGCAGCGTGGTGATGCCTGCCGCCATGATGAACAGCGCCGCCAGAAATCCCCAATAGACGCCCGCCGAGGCGGCCGGCGAGAACAACAGGCATCCAACCGCCATCACCACCAGTCCGGCGACGATGCCGCGCAGGTAGCCGATCCGCGACAGCAGCATCCCGGCCGGCACGGAGATAACGAAGTAGGCGATGAAGAAGGCGAACTGAGTCAGCATCGCCTGGGCGTAGTTGAGCGCGAAGAGGCCCTTGAGCTTGGGGATCAGGGTGTCGATCATCACCGTGGCGAACCCCCAGGCGAAGAACAACATCACCACGAAGGGCACGAGCCAGGCCGCCGCTCCGGACGCGGTCGCGACGACGCCCGGCGCCCGAGCGCCGACAGGGGTTGCGGTCTGGCCCATTAGCTTCCTCGTCCTTGCCCGCAGCTTGTTCTAGACGCGCGGTTCAGCTTCACCATAAATGGTTCCCGACAGCGCTGTCAATTTCGGCGCCTCTGGGCGGTGGGCGAGGGCCAGCGCCACGCGCTCGCGCGCAGCAGATCCGACCTGGGCAGGTCGCCGCGCCTCGGTGAAACAGGTGAGGGTGTCGCAAATGTCACTCTCGCGCCGCCACAGTGAAGCTTTTTTGACGAGGCCTAAAAAAGGCACTGGTCAAGCTTCCTGAGTTGGTTCTACATAACGTGGTATGCCGGGAGAAATCCCGCGGACGGTAAAACTCGGTGCGGTGGCGCCGATTTTATTTTGTTCCAGTTGACAGCGCTGTCGGAAACGCCGGGGCCGTCATCAGGAGGCGGTCGGACGCTTGCGGTGGTCCTCACGGGGACGGCTGCAAGCCGGGCGCGGCCGGACGGAAAAAAGTGGGCAAGGCGCGGAGCCTCAGAAGCACCGCCCTTCGTGGGAGGTAAGTGAATGAGAAGGTCCATCCTCGATGGGAGTCGCAAAGCCGTGCTTAGCGGTGGCGTGTCTCTGATCACCCTGGCCGCCTTGGCGGTCGCTTGCCCGGCATGGGCCGCAGACGCGGCGGCAGACGCCGACGCTCCTGTCGCAACGGCCGCTAGTACAGCGGCCTCCGTCGAGCAGGTCGTGGTGGTCGGCGTTCGAAAGTCCCTCGAATCCGCGCAGAAGATCAAGGAAACCGCCGAGACGGTGGTCGACTCGATCAACGCGACGGACATCGGCGCCTTCCCGGACAAGTCGGTGGCCGAAGCCCTCCAGCGCGTTCCGGGCATCACGGTTTCGCGTCTCCAGTCCAGCGACGACAGCTCGCACTTCTCCGCAGAGCCGGCCGCCGTCCTGATCCGCGGCCTGACCCAGGTCCGCACCGAGTTCAACGGCCGCGACAGCTTCTCGGCCGACGCCAGTCGCGGACTGAACTTCAACGACATCTCGCCCGAACTGATGGCCGGCGTCGACGCCTACAAGAACGAGACCGCGGAGATGATCGAAGGCGGCATCGCCGGCACGGTCAACCTGCGCACCCGCCTGCCGTTCGACACGACGGACCAGTTGTTCTCCGGCTCGCTGAAGGGGGACTACGGCGACCGCGGAAAGAAGACCACCTACGAGTACTCCGGCATCCTCACCAAGACCTGGGACACCGAGCTCGGCCGGATCGGGGTGCTCGCCAACTATGCGGATTCACACGTCCTGACCCGCACCGAGGGCGTGGTCATGCAACGGATCAGCACCTTCTGCTCGGCGGGATTCCAGGACGCCTCCGGCAATCCGATCGTCTCCAACGGCGCCGCGGCGTGCACGGCCTCCCCCTATGGCGGCTCCGGCTGGCAATACATGCCGAGCCAGGTGAACTTTTCCCAGGTCGACTACGACCGCAAGCGGCACGGCACCTCGCTCGCGTTCCAGTGGGAGAACAACCCCGGGACCGTGGAGTTCACCGCCCAATACAACGACTCATTCTACAGGAACGCGTGGCTCGAGAAGAGCTCCAACGTCGTCCTGGGCGGCCTGTTCGGCGCGCCGGCCTACGATCCGCTGACCAACGCCGCCTTTGGTCCGGCGCCGGGCACGCCGTCCTTGGTCTTCGGCCCCAACGGCATGCTGGTCTCCGGCGTCCTGACCCAGCCCACGGGGGATTGGGGCAGCAGCACGCAGGACAACATCAACCGCGGATCGGCCGTCCCCGGCCTGCCGTTCGTCAACTACTGTGGAGCGGGCTCGAACTGCACGACGCAGCGTCAAGGCGTGTACGTCAACGACGAAGGCCGCAACTTCAACCACTCAGAAGGCACCCAGGACCTCTCGGCGAACCTGAAGTGGAAGGTCACCGACAATCTGCGCGCCAGCTTCGATGCGCAGTACATCAAGGCCGAGACCAAGAACTATGACATCCTGGTCGCCGCCGCCACGATGGCCAACGCCCAGTACAGCGTCAACGGCGACGGGACACCGCAGATCACTCTGCTGCCGGGGTCCAACGTCAACTATGCGCCGGGCGGCCTGACCAACCCGCACAACTACTACATCCCGTACATTCAGGATCACTACGAGCGCAACAAGGCCGACGAACTGGCCCTGCGCGCCGACGGCGTTTACGACTTCGCGCAAGGCGGCTGGCTCAACTCACTGAATGTCGGCGTGCGCTACGCCGAGCGCACCCAAACGGTTCACTACTCGACCTACAACTGGTCGCCTGTGGCGGCGCCCTGGAACTGCAATGGTCCGGGCTTCAACGCCGACAACACCACGCCCGCGGCCTATCCCGCAGCCTGCGGCCACGCGGGCAATTTCCAGGGCTATGGCGCCGGGATCTGGTCGTCGTCGGGCCTGGGCTCGTTCTACAACGGAAACGTCTTTCCCAACCCGGGCATGGTTTTCCTGAGCCAGCAGACGCTGGCCGACCAGCAGGGCCTGATCAAGGCGTTGAGCCAGGCCACCACCAACTCGCCGCTAGGCTGGACGCCGCTTTGCCAGCGCACGACCAACACCGTCGACTGCTTCACCGCTCCCGAGATCCTGGATGTGACGGAGAAGACGACGGCGGCCTACGCCATGCTGCGGTTCGGCGGCCAAGACGTCAGCATCTTCAACGGGATCACCGTCCAGGGCAATGTGGGCGTGCGCTTCGTCCGCACCGATCTGAACAGCTCCGGCGGCGTCGCCTACCCGACTTCCAACTGGTACCAGCAGATCGTCGCGCACCCGTGCACCAGCGCGCCGTTGCCCACCAATGTCGTCGTCAATCCCGCGTGCTATGCGACGCCGGCGTTGCTGGCCTTCAGCAACGCCGGCTCGTCCCTCAACAAATTCGGTGGGACGCAGGACAACTGGCTGCCGAGCTTCAACGTACGGTTCGGCCTGACGGACAAACAGTTCGTGCGCTTCGCGGCGTCCCGCGCCCTGTCGCGCCCGGATTTCGGCCTGTTGCGGAACTACGCCAACATCCAGAGCCCGGTGATCGACGTCACGCCGAACTCGACCTACGTGGTCTACAACTCGCCGACCGCCGCGCACGTTGCGGCCAACGTGACGGGGTACAACTTCGTCTTCAATGCGGACTCCGGATATGGCGCCCTTCATCCCATCACGGCGGATCAGTTCGACATCGCCTATGAGAACTACTTCAACAAAAGCAGCTCCTTCACTGTCGACTTCTTCTACAAGAAGCTGAACGGCAGCATCGCCTACGGCGAGTTCACCCGCTCGTTCACGAACAATGGCGTGACGGAGAACGTCACCATCCGCGGGCCGCGGAACGCCTCGGGCGGCGGCAACCTCTCGGGCGTCGAAGTCGCCTACCAGACCTTCTTCGACTTCCTGCCGGGCCTGTGGAGCGGCCTTGGGTTGCAGGTCAACTACACCCACACGATCGAGCACGGGATCAACAACTCCAACCTGGCCACCGAACCGGGCTACGCCGCTGGCGGCACGATCGGGTTCGGGGGCGGTCTGCAGGTCAACGGCACGGTCATCGACTCCCACCGGCTGGCGGGCATCTCGGACGACGCCTACAACGTGATCGGCCTCTACGAGAAAGGCCCGGTCGCCATGCGGCTGGCCTACAACTGGCGCTCCGACTTCCTCTCCAACAACCTCGACTGCTGCATCGGCCTGCCGATGTGGCAGAAGGGCGCCGGCTTCCTCGACGGCTCGGTTCGTTTCCGGGTGAACCCGCAAATCGAACTGTCTCTGGAAGGCTCCAACCTTCTGAATACGACGACTGTCTTCCAGCAACAGGTGTTCGGCGACTCGAAGGCGACGCCAGGCGCCGCGCCGGTGAAGATCGACTCCTCATGGATCCGCAGCGATCGGCGGTTCCAGTTCGGCGTCCGCTTCAAGTACTAGGCCCGAATTGGACGGCGTTGTTGCGGCAACGTCGTCCAAGGGGCAGGTTGAGCGATAATGGAAAGCAGCCCAGTGGAGCGCACAGCCCTTCGGGTCGTGATCGTCGGGGGCGGTACGGCGGGCTGGATGTGCGCTGCCGGCCTGTCACGGCTGATCGACCCCTCGGCCTACTCGCTCACCCTGATCGAATCCGACGAGATCGGCGCGGTCGGCGTGGGCGAGGCCACGCTGCCGCACATCAAGATCTTCAACGACATGCTCGGCATCAGGGAAGCCGAGTTCCTGAGCCAGACCAAGGGCACCTTCAAGCTCGGCATCGAGTTCCGCGGCTGGGGAGCCCCGGGCGACAGCTACATCCATCCCTTCGGGACCTTCGGCGAGCCGTGGGGCGGGGTTCATTTCCAGCATCACTGGCTAAGGGCGCGCCGCGCGGGCGTCCCGGTGGCGCCGCTCGAGGCCTATTCCTACGCCGTGGCGGCCTGCAGGGCCGGCGCCTTCGAGTTCCCTAGCGAGGATCGCAAGTCGATCCGCTCGACCTACGCCTACGCCTACCACTTCGACGCCAGCCTCTATGCGAACTTCCTGCGCCGCTGGACGACGGCGCGCGGCGTGCAGCGGATCGAGGGCCAGGTGGTCGAGGTCGCCCGCGACGGTGAGTCCGGCCTGATCGAGGCGGTCACCCTCAAGAGCGGCGCGCGCGTCGAGGGCGACCTGTTCATCGATTGCAGCGGCTTCCGGGCCCTGCTGATCGGCGACGCCATGAAGGTGGGCTGGCAGGATTGGACCCCGTGGCTGCCGTGCGACAGGGCGCTGGCCGTGCCCTGCGAGCGGACGGTGGACTTCACGCCCTATACGCGCTCCACCGCGCAGGAAGCGGGCTGGACGTGGCGGATCCCGCTGCAGCACCGCACCGGCAACGGCTATGTCTTCTCCAGCCGGTTCACCGACGAGGAGCGGGCGCGCGAGGTCGTGCTGCAGGCGCTGGATGCGCCGGCCCTGGCGGAACCCAAGCTGCTGCGTTTCAGCCCGGGCCGGCGCGAGCTGGCCTGGAGCGGCAACTGCGTCGCCGTGGGGCTCGCCAGCGGCTTCCTGGAGCCCCTGGAATCCACCAGCATCTTCCTGATCCAAGGGGCGGTGACGGACCTTGCGAACCTGATGCCCGCACCGGGCGCGGGGCGGATGGATCCCAGGCTGGCCAATGAATTCAACCGGCTGTTTGCGATCCAGTATGACCGGGTGCGCGACTTCCTGGTCCTGCACTACCGGGCGAACGCGCGCCGCGGCCAACCGCTGTGGGACTATGTGCGCACCATGCCCATCCCTGACAGCCTGGTGGAAAAGATGGCCCTGTTCGAGGCGCGGGCCTGGACGCCAGACTACAAGTACGGGCTGTTCGCCCGGGACAGCTGGCTCTCCGTCCTCATGGGGCAGGGCGTGACGCCGCGAGGATACGACCGGCTGGCCGAGGGGCTCAGCCTGGCCGAGGCCGAGGCGAACCTTGAGCGGCTGAAGAGCCGCATCGACGCCAGCGTCGCGGCCATGTCCTCGCACGCGAGCTTCATCGCCAACTATTGCGAGCCGGCCGGCGGGGCCGGCCAACAGCCGCTGGCCACGGTCCGGTGAGCGCGCCGCTGACCGAGGTCGTCGTCCTCGGGCGCGACACCCCGCTGTGGCTGGCGGCCAGCGTGATCCAGGCCGCGCTTCGCCCCGCGGGCGTGCGGGTCACCGCCGTCGAGCTGCCCAGCCGCCTGCACCCGGCCGACGTCTACGCCAGCCTGCCGCCGCTGGAGGCGTTCCACAACCTGCTCCAGCTGGACGAGGCGCAACTGCTTCGGCTGACGCGCGGCAGCTTCAGCCTCGGGCAGAACTTCAAGGCCGCCGCCGGGGCCGCGCCCAGCTTCTTCCACGCCTATGGCTCCTATGGCGCCGCGATCGACCACAAGGACTTCTTCGCCTACTGGCTGAAGGCCCACCGCCTGGGCCTGCCCGTCGCGCTGGAGGATTTCTCCCTCACCGCGGCTGCCGCCAAGCAGGGCCGAATGCTGCTGCCGGACGAGGCCACGGAGAAGTTCGGGCGCACGGACTACGGCTACCATCTGCCGGCCCTGTCCTACGCCAGTGTCCTCAAGACCCTGGCCATCCGACACGGTGTGACCGCACATCAGGCCGAGGAGGCTGACGCGGTCCTCGATCCGGACAGCGGCGACATCCTCGCCCTCGATCTGGATGGCGGCCGGCGCATCGAGGGGCAGTTCTTCATCGACGCCTCGGGTGCGGAAGGCCGCCTGATTGCGGGCGTCCTGGGGGTGGAGCGCGAGGATTGGCGCCGTCACTTTGTCGCCGACCGCACCCTGGTGGCGCGCGTCGCGCCCTTCGCCGCCGCGCCGGTCTACGGAGAGATGCGCGCCTGGACGGGCGGCTGGGTGGGCCTGTTCCCGACCCAGGCGCAGACCTACGTCCTCCAGGCCTATTCCAGCGCCTATTGCGATGATCCGACCGCGCTCGCCGGCGCGGCGAAGGCCGCGCAGCTCAAGCTGGACGCCGTGGCCGTGCGTCGGTCCGATCCCGGCCGCCGGCTGGTGGCCTGGGAGCGGAACTGCGTCGCGGTGGGCGAGGCCGCCTGCGCCTTCGACGCCGTGCATGCGGTGGAGCTGCACGCGGTGCAGCTCGGCCTGGTGCATCTACTGGAACTCTTCCCGCTGGGCGGAGAGTTCGCCGCCGAGCGCACCGAATACAACCGCATCACTCGATCGGCGTTCGAGCGGATCCGCGACTTCCAGTCCGCCTTCTACGTCCTCAACCGGTACGGAAACTCCGATTTCTGGAGCGCCGCGCGCCGCGCGTCGGCCTCGCCGGAGCTCACGCACAAGATCGAAACCTTCCGGGCGCGGGGTGAGGCGACGCTGCTCGAGGACGAAACCTTCCTCCTCGACAGCTGGCGCGCGCTGTTTGTCGGCCAGGGGCTGATCCCCGAGAGCCACATCCCGATCATTGACCAGACCTCGCCGGACGAGGTGAAGCGCGAGTTCCGGCGGATCCTGGGCTTCATCAAGCAGCAGGTCCTGAAGCAGCCGCCGCACCAGGACTATCTCGACCGGTTCTGCGGGCGGGAAAACGCCTCTGAGTTGGCGAGCGGCAGCTAGGCCGATGGACGAGGCTCCTTCGCCCGATGACGCCGGTGACCTCGATCGGTTGCCGCGGACGCCCGTCGCGCCGCCGCCCTCGCGGGACGGGTTCGAGGCGATGGTGCGGGCAGGCCAGCCGCTCATCCTGAAGGGCGTGTTCGAGAGCTGGCCCGCGCTGGCCGCCGGACGCCGCTCGCCGGAGGCGCTGAACGCCTACCTGAAGGCCATGGACCGCGGCGCCCTGGCTCCGGTCATGGAGGCGCCGCCGAGCAGCCGCGGCCGCTTCGCCTACGGCCCCGACATGCACGAGTTCAGCTTCTCCAAGCGACAGTGCGGGATCAGCGAGACCCTCGATCGCATCGGCGCCCTGACCGGGCGTGAGGGCGCGCCCTATGTGGCGATCCAGATGCTGCCGCTGGCCAGCCACCTGGCGGACTTCGTGCGCCAGAACCCGCTGGCCCTGCTGCCGCCCGAGATCATGCCGCGGCTCTGGGTGGGCGGACCCATCCGGACCCAGACCCACCACGATCCGGACCACAACCTGGCCTGCGTGATCGCGGGCCGCCGACGGTTTCTACTGTTTCCGCCGGAGCAGGTGGGCAATCTCTACGTCGGGCCCATCGAGACGCCGCCGCCCTTGTCGCTGGTCGACCCCGAGGCGCCAGACCTGGCGCGCTTTCCGAAATTCCGCGAGGCGATCGCCGCGGCCCAGGTCGCCTACCTGGAACCCGGCGACGCGCTTTTCATGCCCAGGTACTGGTGGCACCACGTCACCTCGCTGGATCCCTACAACGCCATGGTCAACTATTGGTGGGGCGAGGCGCCGCCAGGCCTGGAGCGGGCCAGCGACTGCTTCCAGACGGCGCTGCTGGCGCTCAGGGACCTTCCGCCTGGAGAGCGTGCCTACTGGAAGGCGATGTTCGACACTCATGTCTTCCGCACCGGCGGCGATCCGGTCGCGCACATCCCGGCGGACCTGCAAGGCGCTCTGGGCGCCATGAGCCCGGCGTTCCGTCGCGCGCTGAAGCAGCAGCTGCTGGCCGCCTACCTGCGCTCGGCGCACTGACCGCCCGGCGCCGGGCGATAGGTCGTATCCCAGCCCTCGTTCCCTCGCGCGCGGACAAGCTCGAACCTCGAGCTGCAGTCATAGACGCCGCCGATCCCCAGGCCCCGCGCCTTGACCTGGGCGAAGGTTGCGCCGCCGCTCGACTGCAGTTGGACGGCATAGGTTCCCGCCCCGTCGATCCTGACGCGAGTGAAGCTCACGCCGCGGATCGACTTGCCGATGAACTGGATGGCCTCATAGGAGCTGTCGATGAGATCGGTGTCCTCGACCCGGATCCGGGCGCCATCGATCGGTCCGTCCAGGGCGTAGAGCCACAGGGCGCCGACGCCGGTCCGCCAGTTCGGGTCCATCACCCCAGCCCGAACGGCGGTGTTTCTAGCCAGGAGAATCTTGCCGCCGAACGGCGTCGCCTTGAAGCGGCTGCCCAGGTGCAGGCCGCCGCCCTCGGTAAGCGTGTCGGCGACCAGATTGCCTTCGACAACCGTGTCGCGCCCGCCATAGATCGCGATGCCGTTGGCCAGCACGGGGGCGATGATCGTGTTTCGCCGAAAGGTGATGCCGCGGTTGCCCTGGCCCTGCGACCAGGAGGCGAGGCCGTCGTCGCCGGCGTTGCGCACGAAGGTGTCCTCCACCGTCGCGTTGGAGACGTCGCGGTGGAAGTTGAGACCGTCGGCGGTCAGATCGAGGAGGCGCAGGCCGCGCACCCGGATCCCGGACATCGGGCCGTCGAACCAGAGGCCGCCCTTGGTGTGCTGGATCCAGAGGTTGGAGATCGTCGACTGGCTCATGGCCCCGCCGACGCCGGCCAGCTTGGCCTCGTCCACCCGCTCGTCGACCTCGCCGACGATCGCGAAGTCGCGCAGCACGACGCGCCGGCTGCCGTGCGGTGCGGCGTGGCCGAACACCCCGACGCCTCGCCCCTTCAGGATCGAATGCCACGGCCCCGCCCCGACCAGGGTCACCTGGTCGACCAGGATATGGCCGTCCACCCGGTAGGCGCCGGGGGCGATCCAGACGGGACGCCCGGTTCGCCGGCCGAGCGCGATGGCGGCGGCGAAGGGTCCCGAGGACTCCTGGTTTCCGGTGGGGTCCGCCCCGAAGCTCAGGATCGAGATCGCGTTGGCCGGCGGGCGAGCCGGCGGCCCGACAAGCTCGAAGTCGGCGAGATCAAGGACCCGCCATGCCGCGCCGTCGGCCTTCTCGACCACAAACCGCACCCGCGTCCCCGCCGGCAGGACCCTTGCGAGGCGAAGTCGGGCCTCGTCGTAGAAGTGATGCGGCCGTCCGTCCTTCGGTTGGTTGGTGAAGGGGTAGCGGCCGTAGAACCATCCATAGCGTGAGGTTAGGGCCAGGGCGCCGAGCCGCACCCCGTCGGCGTAGAGGGCGATCTCGCCTTCGAGGCCGCGTCCCTCCGGCGAGTCCGGCAGGGCGTAGCGCAGGCTGACCGCATCGGCGGGCCGATCCAGGACGAATTCGACGTAGCCGCCGACGCCCTCCAGGCGCACCGCGCGCCGTCCCGAAGCCTCGGCGGCCAGCGTCGTGAACGTGCGGTCCGGGCCGATGATCTCGCCGTTGGTGAGGCCGTTCTCAGCCTCGTACTCGACGAAGGGCGCCCGGGCTCCACGGCCCAAGGTCGCCTGCGGCGCAAGCGCGGCCACGGTGGCCGGCGTCGGTGACGGCGGCGGTGCAGCCGCGAAGGATCCGCACGGGGCGGCCGCGAGCCACGCTCCGAGCAGGATCGCCTTGAAGAGCCCCGGCAAGATGCGCTCTACGGGCCTAGCCGCCGCCGCGGGCGGCCGCCAGGAGGGGAGAGGGATCCGCCTCCAGGTCGCGCAGGTCGCGTCCGCGGGTCTCCGCTCCGAACCAGGCGATCAGGGCCATGGCCAGCAGCGTCGGGATCATGATCAGGCCGGCCGCCGCCCCCACCGCCGGCGCCGCGGCCATGATCGCCAGCAGTTGGGCGAGCAGCCCGCCGAACTTCGAGCACGCCGCCACCCAGCCGGTGCCGCGGCCGCGCACGCGCAGGGGGTAACTCTCCGCCGCATAGGGAAGCAGGATGGCCAGCACGCCGTTGGAGCCGACGATCAACAGGGCTACCGGCAGGATCGGGCTGAGGGTCGAACCCTGGGCGGTCTCGATGTGCAGCACGAGGCCGAGGCCCAAGGCCATGATCCCGATCATCAGCACCAAGGACCATTTGGTGCTCCAGCGGCTATAGAGGAAGGCGCACAGAAAAACCGTGGGCGCGGCGATCAGGGCCGAGAGGGCCAGCAGCCGGCTCAAGGCGCCCATCGAGTAGCCCTTGGCGGTGAGGTCGGCCGGCAACCAGAGCAGCAGACCGAAGTTCACCAGTCCCCAGGTCAGCGCGACGATCGAGAGCGCCAGGGTCTTGCTCAGGTATTTTCGCGATACCGGCGGAGTCGCGGCCCGGCCGTGCGTGAGTCCGGCTTCGGCGTCCGCCGCGCCGTCGTCAGGCCCGTCGATTATGCGCGAGCCGAAACGGCGCAGCACGGCGTGGGCCTCGTCGATGCGGCCGAGACTGAGCAGGAACCTGGCTGACTCGGGAATGGCGCCGTTGAGCAGGATCAGGATCAGCCCCGTGGGCATGCCCAGAAACCACATGATCCGCCAACCGAACGTGGGCTGCAGCGCCGCCGAGAGGCTGCTCGCCGCCAGATAGCCGCCCACCGCGCCGAGGCCGCCGATCAGCACCATGCTCCAGCCGCGATGCCTGGAAGGCATGCTTTCCGCCAGCAGGGCGTAGGCCACCGGAAGCATTCCCCCTGCGGCGGCGCCCATCAGAAAGCACATGCCGATATTCCACCACAGGCTTGGCATGGCGCCGCAAATCGACGTGCCGACGAACATCACCGCCGAGAGCAGGATCGACGCCCGGCGCCCGAAGATGTCCGCCAACAGCCCCCAGACGATCGAGCCGGCCACGGTGCCCGCCAAGGCGGCGAACGGCAGAAGCGCGACGGTGGACTTCGCGACCCCGTATTCCCGGATCATCCCGGGCACCACGAACCCCAGGCTGGCCGGCTTCATCACGTCGATGACCAGCGCCACGACGAGCAGCGCCATCAGTCGCCAGTGCGCCGAGGTCAGCGGCGCGTCCTCAGGGGCCGAAACGTGCACGCGGGCGGCCTGGGCTTCGGCCTGGAGATTGCGCCGCGGCAGGAGCCCGAACCCTGCAACGGCGACGCCCGCGACGATCAGGCCCATGCCGCCGATCATCCCCGGGTCCATCGGCATGCCGGCCAGCCGGAAGCCCATGTCGCGGGCCATCCAGACCATCGGCAGATGCGCCAGCACGCCTGCTGTGACCGCCGCGCAGCCGGTCCAGAAAGCCCATGCGCCGCGCCGGTCGCTGAGTACGCTGGTAGGTCGCTCAGGAAAGGTCACGCGGCCTGCTCCCCGGAAGTCCAGGCCGACAGCGCTGTCAGCCTGGAACGGAGGATAGGTCGGGCGAACCGCGATCACAACCACCGCGACGGACGGGTCTCAGGCGGCTCCAGGCGGTCCCGAGGACTGGCGAAGCACCAGCTTGAAGTCGAGCAGACGCCCCCGCGATCCCCGGGCGGGCGAGATGCGTCCGATGAGCATCTCCGCGGCTACGGCGGCCATTTCGGCGGCGGGCTGACGAACGGTGGTGAGTTGGGGCCACACCACCTGGGCGCTGGGCGAATCGTCGAAGCCGACCAGCGAGAGATCGCCCGGAATTTCGATGTGCAGCCGATTGGCCACCGCCATGACGCCCAGCGCCATGTCGTCGTTGCCGGCGAAGATGGCCGTGGGCCGGTCAGGCGACGAGAGCAGGCGCTCGCCGGCTTCCGAGCCGGACCGGAACGAGAACTGGCCTGGCTGAACCCGCTCGGGACGCACCGGCAGGCCCGCGCTCGCCATGGCGTCCAGGAATCCCTCGCAGCGACGGGCCGCTGCGAAGTGATCCGGCGGACCCTGGATGAAGGCGATGTCTCGGTGGCCAAGCGCCTGCAAGTAGAGCGTCATCTCCTGGGCGGCCTTGCGGTCGTCGATGTAGACATACGGACTGCGCTCGAGATCCCGCGACGGTGCGATGCGCACGTAGCGGGCCTTGGCTGCGTCGAGCGCTTCGAGGACCTCCGGCAGGTCGCAGAGCGGTGGCGTAAGGATCACGCCTTCAGGGCGGATGCGCGCTTGAAAGGCGGCGATCCTTTCCCGTAGCGGCGTCCCGGCCTCCTGGATTTCTTCGACGATGAGGTGGTGGCCCGCCCGACGGCATGCGGTCATGGCGCCTTGCTCAACCTGGCCGACGTACCCCGGGCTCGGGTTGTCGTAGTAGAGGCCGATCAGGTAGGAGCGCGAACCCGCCAGGGCGCGGGCCGAAACGTTCGGCGTGTAGTCCAACTGCTTGGCGGCTTCCCGGACGCGCTCGCGCGTCGCCTCGCGCACGTGCGGCTCCTCATTGAGCACCCGCGAGACGGTCTTGATCGACACGCCTGCCAGTTCCGCAACGTCGTCGATGGTGACCGATGACAAGGCGTCCATCCCCTTGGGGCTCTATTCCAGACGTGAAAGCGTGGCCGGACCATCAGGACCAGGCAACCGAAAACCTCAGCTCCATCTCTACCGTGGTGGGGAACGGACTCCAAATTCACTCGACTGGCCGCCTACCGGGGAGCCGGACACAATTGAGTGTAGGAATTGTCCCGGCATTCCGGGGTCTTGGCGACAAGCTGCGCGGAGAGCAAAACTCGACTGACTGGATGGCCGTGCGCGCAGTCAGACCGACACCTGTCTCCGCTGCCCGGAGTCATTATGAACGCTTTGGCTCGTGCTCCGCGACGCCTGGCTCAAAGGCGCCGCAAGGCGTCGACGAAGACGTCGATCACCCGCGCCGGGTTGTCCTCGCCTACGTAGTCCTCAAGCCAGCTCGGCAGCAGCGCTGGCTGCCTGCGATCCTCACCCTCGACGAAGCGGCTCATCCCCGCGCCTCCGACACCGTGGTGTCAGGAGTCTGAGCTGCTCTGCTACGATGTGGACCGCGCAGAGGTGGACGAGTTTGTGAGCCGCTTCGCGGACGGTATCGCCGCGCTGCCGGACTACTCAGCAACAACGGGTTCGCCATACGTCAGCAAAATCGGCTTCGAGGTGAACCACGACAGCGTCGCTCCCCGACACTGATCTCCGCGGGTCGGAACTCCTTTTTACACAGCCTCGACTCTCTGTTGACCTCCAAAAGGTCCGCTCTCAGGCTGTCGCAACTCAGCCTCAGATATCCGGGTTACGGGGCCGCTTAGAGTTCGTCGGGCAACGACCACAGAACCTCATCAAGCGGCCGTCCGAGAGTGAGGTTGAAGGTCGCCTGCGTCAGACGTCGGGACAGCGACAGCGCCCGCCGACGCGCCAGTTCGACACCCGCGACCAAGGGTTCGAGCGGCCGGTCGCCGGCTCTGCGCGCCGTGTCGTGGCGCGTCAAGGCGTCTGCGAGCAGGCGCTCGGCGTGCTCGTGTTCGGCTTTCGCGCGCCCGTAGTCGGCGAGCCTTCGGCGCCAGTCCATGGGGCTAGGCCAGGCGCGTACGCTCGGCCGTTTCGGCGCCAGCGCTGCGGCGGCGCGATGGGCGATGCGCCTCCGCCGGATAACCCAGACTGCACAAGAACGTCGCCTTGACGCGTGGCGCGCGGAAGAACTCGAACGATACGCCGGCGGCGTCGAAGTCCGGGATCGCGGCCGCCTCTAGGCCCAGCGCGCGGGCGGCGACGATCAGATAGGCGCCTTGCAGAGCGCCGTTGCGGACCGCCGTCTGGCGCACGACCTCCGGCCGGTCGAAACAGGACGGCGCGCCCGCGACA
Source organism: Phenylobacterium sp. (assembly GCF_028290885.1). GTDB lineage: Bacteria > Pseudomonadota > Alphaproteobacteria > Caulobacterales > Caulobacteraceae > Phenylobacterium. The sequence continues at coordinate 13,748 of NZ_JAQGIZ010000234.1, read as the reverse complement.
TGCGGCAGGAACTCGACCAGCTGCTCGGCGAAGTCGACGTCGTAGCCGACGAGCGCGCAGGCCGGGGCGGCCAGGGCTTCGTCGCGCGTGGCGGGGGCGAGGTGCGGCGCCAGCCGGGTCTTGGCCTGTGGGCTATTGAGGAACAGCACCTGGGTCGGCGAGGCGTCGATCATGCTGGGGCCGACGCTCATCAGCGCATGCAGCTGCTCCAGCGTGTCGCGCGAGATCGGTGTCGGCGCCCAGGCCGGATGGCGCGGCGCCGCGTGCAGGACCTGGCCGAGCGTGCGCGTGGCGGTGTGCGGGCCCAGCGGTTTCAGACTGGCGAGCGCGCCCATCAGCCGAACGCCGCCTGGGCGACATCGAGGCTCGCCTCGCCGTGCGTGGCTGGCGCCCTGGCCAGCCTGTTGGCGGGGCGCTCCAGGCCAAGATTCTCGCGCAGCGTCGGCCCCGCGTACTCCGTGCGGAACAGACCGCGCTTCTGCAGGATCGGCACGACCTGGTCGACAAAGTCGGTGAGTGCGGTGGGCAGCACCGGCGGCATGATGTTGAAGCCGTCGGCCGCGCCGCGCTCGAACCAATCCTGGATGGCGTCGGCGATCTGCTCGGGCGTTCCGACGACCGTGCGATGGCCGCGCGCAGTGGCGATGGCGCGGTAGAGTTCGCGCAGGCTCGGTTGCTCGCGCTCAACCAGGTCGGAGACCAGCTTCAGCCGGCTCTTCGAACCGTTGGTGTCATTGGGGAGCGGCGGCGCCTTGTCGTCCAGCGACAGGCCGGAAAGGTCGACGCCGTCGTAGTGGCGCTTGAGGATGCTCCAGGCAACCGACGGGGTGGACCAATGCCTGCAGCGCTTCGTAGTTGGCCCGCGCCTCGGCCTCGGTGCCGCCCAGCACCGGGAAGATGCCCGGCATGACCAGCAGTTGCTCCGGCCGGCGGCCGAACTTCGGCAGGCGCGACTTCAGGTCGGCGTAGAATTCCTGGGCGTCCTCAAGGGTGAGGTTGGCGGTGAAGATCACCTCTGCGGTGCGCGCGGCCAGCTCGCGCCCGGCGTCGGAGGCGCCGGCCTGGACGATCACCGGATAGCCCTGCGGCGGGCGGCCGATGTTGAGCGGCCCGCGCACCTGGAAGTGGTCGCCCTTGTGGTTCAGCAGGTGCAGCTTTTCCGGGTCGAGGAACACCCCGCGCTCGCGGTCGCGGACGAAGGCGTCGTCCTCGTAGGAGTCCCAAAGGCCCTTCACGACGTCGATGTATTCCTCGGCGCGCTCGTAGCGGCGTGAGTGCTCCAGGTGCGCCGGCACGCTGAAGTTGGGCGAGACGTCGGCGCCGGTGGTGACCACGTTCCAGGCCGCCCGGCCGCCGGAGATCCAGTCCAGCGAGGCGAACTTGCGGGCGGTCGTGTAGGGGTCCTCGTAGGTGGTGGTCGAGGTGGCGACGAAGCCGATGTTCCGGGTCACCTGCGACAGCGCCGACCACAGCGTCACCGGCTCGAAGTGGGCGGTCTTGCCGTCGCGGCTGAAGACCTCGATGTCGTGGGGGTTGCCGTAGCCGCCGGGGCTGTCGGCGACGAAGACCAGGTCGAACTTGCCGCGCTCGGCCTCCTGCGCCAGGGCCTTGTAGTGGGCGAGGTTGAGGCCGGCGTCGGCTTGCGCATCCGGATGCAGCCAGGCCGCGACGTGGTGGCCGGTGGCCTGCAGGAAGGCGCCGAGGCGGATCTGGCGGGGCTGGGCGGACATGGTGTCGTCTCCGGGGCGGGAAGGGTCAGGCGGTGGCGGGTTGGCGGTGGTTGGGGGTGTCTTCGACGCCGAGCCGGCCCAGCAGTTGGCGGCGCAGATCGGCGAAGCGAACGCTGCGCTCCGGCCCCCCGGGCGGCAGGTCGACGGCGATGTCGGCGACGATCCGGCCCTCTTCCAGCACCACCACGCGGTCGGCCAGATCGATGGCCTCGTCGACGTCGTGGGTGACCAGCAGGACCGCGGGCTTGTGGACATCGGAGAGCCGCTTCAAGAGCACGTGCATGCGGATGCGGGTGAGTGCGTCCAGCGCGCCGAACGGTTCGTCGGCCAGCAGCAGTTCCGGCTCTCGGACCAGCGAACGGGCCAGCGCCACGCGCTGCTGCTCGCCGCCGGAGAGCTCGTAGGGCCAGGAGGCTTCGCGGCCGGGCAACTCGACCTCGGCCAGGGCCTGCCGGCCGCGCGCTTTGGCGTCCGGTCCGTCGAGGCCGAGGATGACGTTGTCAAGCACCCGCTTCCAAGGCAGCAGGCGCGCGTCCTGGAAGATCACCGACAGGCGCTCGGGCGTGACGATCTCGCCCACGCCGGTGGCCTCGTGATCGAGCTGGGCGAGCGCGCGCAACAGGGTGGACTTGCCGCAGCCGCTGCGGCCCAGCAGGGCCACAAACTCGCCCTTGCGGATATCCAGGTCGACGCTGTTCAGGACGCCTTTGAGCGTGAAGCGGCGGGTGAGCGCGCGGACCCGGACGACCGGCTGGGTGCGGGAGGTGCTCATTTGGCGAAGGTCCTGCGCCAGGTGAGCGTGCGGGCTTCCAGCGTCCGGACGGCGAGGTCGGAGGTGAGGCCCAGCAGCGCATAGACCACCAGTCCCACGACGATGACGTCGGACTGGGCGTAAGTGCGGGCGAGGTTGATCATGTAGCCGATGCCGCTGGTGGCGTTCAGCTGCTCGACCACCACCAGCGCCAGCCACGCCGACATGACCGCGAAGCGCAGGCCGAGCAGGAAACCGGGCAGGGCGCCCGGCAGCACCACCTGGCGGATGAAGGCGGAGCGGCTGAGGCCGAGGGTTTCGGCCAGCTCGACGTAGCGGGCCTCGATGCCGCGCAGGGCGGTGTGGGTGTTGAGGTAGATCGGGATGAACACCGAGATGGCGATCACCGTGACCTTCATGGTCTCGCCGATGCCGAACCACAGGATGACCAGCGGGATCAGGGCGAGCGTCGGGATCGCCCGCTTCACCTGCACCAGGCCGTCGAAGACATAGCCGCCGGCGAGGCTGAGGCCGGCGATCAGCGCCACGACGACGCCGGCTGTGACTCCGAAGAAGAGGCCCTGTGCGGCCCGCCAGGCGGAGATCAGCAGGTTGGCCTGCAGGCGGCCCCGACGCAGCAGGTCCGCGGCGGTGGCGACGGTCACCCAGGGCGCCGGAAGCACGCGGGCGTCGATAAGGCCGCTCATCGATCCGACTGTCCAGAACAGCACCAGCAGCGCCGGTCCCAGCAGCCAGCCCAGCGGATCGGGCGCGGCGATGCCGAGCCGCCGGCGGGGCGGGGCCGGCCGCGCGATGGCCGGGGGCAGCTCGAAGGCGTCGCGCGGCAGCTCGACGGCGGCGGTCAGGACGGCAGCGCTTTGTGCGTTCATGGTGGGGATCCCATCAGCGCGAGGCCAGCGTCCGGCCGCCGCCGGCTTCGGCGAAGGCGTCGGCGGAGAGGGTTTCGAAGCGGCGGTCGAACAGGCGTCGGGCGTTGAACGGCTTGCGGCCGGTGGCCTGCGCCATCAGGTTCACCGAGCCCTGCTGGCGCGCGATCGCCTCTGTCCAGTCGCGCGGCAGCTCGGCCTTGCCGTTGGCCTGCACGACATAGCGCGCGTCCTGCGGCGAGAGGCCCTGGTTGGCGACGTAATAGACCTGGGCCCACTCGTCGGGATGGCTGTTGATCCAGGCTTGGGCGCGACCCCAGACCTTGACGTAGGCGCGCAGCGCCGCGGCCTTGCCGGGGTCCTTCAGCGTCGCCTCGGGTACGTACATGGTGACGAAGTCGTCACGAACCCCGCTCTTCAGCACCTTGCCGCCATCCGCGCCGAAGCGGTCGAGATAGCGCTTCAGGGCCGCGCCCGCGCCGATCGGCGCTACGTCGATCAGGCCGCCGGAGAGCGCGTTGACGTAGATGTCCGCCGACGGGCTCGGCAGCTCGAGGAGGGTGACGTCCTTCGTCGTGAGACCCTGGGATTGCAGGACCCGCTGAACGATCTCGCCCTGCACCTGGCCCGGGCTGTAGGCGATGCGCTTGCCGCGCAGGTCCTTCAGCGAGTTGATCCGGGCCTTGGGCGCAATGGCCAGTTCGAACGACGGATGGCCCGCCTGGTCCTGGCGGAAGCGCACGGCGATCATCTTGACCGGGATGCCGACCCAGATGGCGTGGATCGGCGGAATGTTGGCCACCGTGCCGACGTCCAGCACCCCGGCGTGGAAGGCCTCGGTGACCGCCGGCCCGCCGGTGATCTCCGCCCACTTCACCTGGAAGGGCAAGTCCCGGATCCAGCCGGTGTGCTTCAGAACCCGCTCGGTGGTCGGGTCGCCGATGGCCAGAGTGACGCCGGGCGGGACGCGGGTCGGCAGCGGCGCATCGAGCGCCAGCTGACCGGCCGTCGTGGCGGCCCTGGGCGCCGGCGCGTGGGTCGCCGCATAGACCGAGAGGCCTGCGGAGAGCCCCAGGATCGCGAGCGCCAGGATGCCGACTCGATGCGAGGCCACGGTGCGAACGCCTTTGTGGGAAGGGGAGGAGACGGCCCGTCGCCCCGAAGGGCATCAAGGCGACGAGCCGCCGGTCGCTGATCAACCGATGACGTTGAACAGCTCGCCCTCGAGCGCCTGCGAGCGGAAGCCGTCGGCCCCGACGGGGAGGTCGCCGGCCACGGTGATCCGCCGCACGACGCGAGGGAGATCGAAGTGCTGGTAGTCGATGGGCCCGGCGTGGGCGACGGCCTGGTTGTCCCAGACCACCAGCGACTTGGGCGCCCAGCGGAAGCGGACCTGGTACTCGGGCCGGGTCGCTTCGAAGTAGAGGAGGTCGAGCAGCGCCTGGCTCTCCCGTTCCTTCAGGCCGACGATGTGGGTCGTGGTGCCGGGGTTGAGGAACAGGAGCTTCTCGCCGGTCTCCGGGTGGATGCGGACCAGCGGGTGCAGCGAGACGAACGGGCCGGTGGCGCGCCCGTCGCGGCGGGGCTTCCTCCGCTTGTCGCCGCCGAAGTCGTAGCTGGTGGTCTGGTGGACCGCCTGCAGGTCGTCGATCAGCCGCTGGATCTTGGGCGACAGGCCCTCATAGGCGGCGATCAGGTTGGTGAACAGGGTGTCGCCGCCATAGGGGGGGATCTGCACCCCATGCAGGATCGAATAGCGGTTCGGGTTGGCGACGAAGGTGATGTCGATGTGCCAGCCTTTGTAGTCGCGGGGTTTGCGCGCGCCGGGCTTGATGTTGTCGTTTTCGGTGCGGCGCGTGCGGTATTCGTCGACCGCCCGCTCCCAGATTTCCGGATGGTCTTCGAGGCCCTCGGAGATCGGGTGGGCGGGCGTCAGCGGCCCGAAGGCGCGGCCGAAGGCCTTGAGCTGATCGTTGGTGATGTCCTGGTCGCGGAAGAAGACCACGCGCCACTTGTGCAGGGCCGCCTGGATCTCGGCCGCCGTCTTGGCGTCGAGCGGTCGGCGCAGATCGATGCCGGAGAGTTCCGCGCCGATGATCGGCGTCACGGGTTCGACGATCAGTTTCGACGGTCCTCCGGCGGGGGCCTCGCGGGTCTGTAACGTAGCTGCGCTGCTCATGGAATTCCCTTCCGACTGCAGGTCGATTGCGGCGGGCCGGAAGAGGTCTGAAGCGGCCTCAACGCCGTCCGTCCCTCAACGCCTACTACTCAAGTAGGAATTGGAAAAGCGCGGATCGCACTGGGCCGGGCGCAGAAATTCTGTAGCTGCACCCTAGGGATGCTGGCGAGGCCTAGGCGTCCGAAGCTCTGGCGGAGACCGAATCCAGCAGCGAGGCGGCGGCCGGGGAATTGGCGATCGCGTCGGCGAGGGTGGTGCGGTCGAGGATCTCCGACACCTCGTTGCGGACGCTGGCCATCACCCGTCGAATGGCGCAGGCGGTCTCGTCGACGCAGTCCTCGCAGCGCTTGTAGAAGTTGCGGCTGGCGCAGGGCAGCAGCGCAAGCGGCCCGTCCGTCAGCCGGATCACCTCGCCGAAGGTGATCAGGTCGGCCGGCCGCGCCAGGCGATAGCCGCCGGACCAGCCGCGGGTGCTGTCGACCAGCTCGGCGCGGCGCAGGTCCGACATGATCGCCTCGAGATATTTCCGCGGGATCTGCTCGTCGGTGGCGATGACGCTCACCTGCCGGGGCTCGTCGCGGTGGCGAGCTAGGTGCAGGAGGGCCTTCAAGGCATAGCGGCCGCGCTGGGAAAGCATCTGTGTCCGTGTGTCGCCGCAAAATCGCGCGGGCCGTCTGTCGGCAGGGAGGCGCCAGGATAATCGACCGACGCCGTAGGCGTCGCCAAAAACTCCGGACTGCTGGAAACGTGGTGCGGTGCAGAAAAACTGCAAGTGCGGCGAGAACGTCTTCCTTCAAATCCTATCCAGTTAGTAGGAACTGACCGCCGCAGCCGATCCGTGCCGAAGGGGACCGCCTTGACCGATATGAGATCCAGACCAGCGGATCGCTCGACGGAGCGATGTTCCGGGCGCCTGACCGCCTAGACCCACCGCTCCCGCCCGAACCTCCGCCTTAACCTGCGGGCCCAAAAGGGCCGCCGCGGGATCGCGCCCGCACGCCAGGACCCGTCATGACCCACGCTCTCAAGGCCGCTCTGTTCGCCTCCATCGCGGCGACCGCGCTTGCCGCCACGCCAGCTCTGGCCCAGACCCCGACGACACTGGCCGCCGCCTCGACCGCCGACGCCGCCCGGCTCGCCGCCGACGAAGGCGCGAGCGTCAACGAAGTCGTGGTCACCGCCCGCCGCCAGGAGGAACGCGCCATCGACGTGCCGATCGCGCTGTCGGCGCTCTCCGGCGAGACGCTCGAGAAGACCGGCGCCTACACCCTGGCCGACATCCAGAACCAGGTGCCGAGCATGGTGGCCTTCAACTCGAACCCCAGGAACTCCTCGGTCGGCATCCGCGGGATCGGCGTCTCCTCCGCCTCAGACGGCCTCGACACCTCCGTCGGGTTCTACGTGGACGGGGTCTACCTTGGCCGGCCGGGCATGGCGCTCACCGACCTGATCGACGTGCAGAGCGTCGAGGTGCTGCGCGGGCCGCAAGGCACGCTGTTCGGCCGCAACACCTCGGCCGGAGTACTCAATATCACCACCCGGAAGCCGAGCTTCCAGCCCGGCGCCGACCTCGAGGTCTCGGGCGGCTCCTACAACTACAATCAGGTCCGCGCGAGCGTGACGGGTCCGTTGATCGACGGCGTCCTGGCGGGCCGGCTGACGGCCTTCGAGACCCACCGCGACGGCGTGCTGGACAATATCAAGACGGGTATCAAGGCCAACAGCATCGGCCGCCAGGGCATCCGCGCGCAGCTGCTCTACACGCCGAGCTCGAAGCTGACCGTCCGCGTCATCGGGGACTATTCCTCGGAGGACGACACCTGCTGCGTCAGCGTGCTGAAGACCGTGCTGCCGAGATCGATCAGCGTGGCTACCGCACGAACGCTCAGCGCCTTCCAGGCCCTGGGCTACGCGCCCGCGGCCTCGCTGAACTACACTCTCAACAACGCGCCGCAGAACATGCGGACCGACCAGAAGGGCGCGTCAGTCGAGGTGAGCTACGACCTCGGCTGGGCCGACGCGACCTCGATCACCGCCTGGAAATACTGGCATTTCAACCCGTTGCAGGACTCCGACGGCACCCCGCTGGACATCATCCAGGTCAACGTCGCCCAGACCCGCGATACCCAGTGGTCCCAGGAATTCCGTCTGGCCTCCAAGCCCGGCCGCCTGGACTGGCAGGCGGGCGTCTACCTGTTCGACCAGCGGCTGAAGGACCACTACATCCTCAACCAGTTCGGCTCCGACGCGAGCGCTTTCTATACGACCCTCGCGCGCCTTGCGAACCCGGCCGCGGCCGCCATCACCATCGCGCCCAGCTCGCAATATATCGACGACACCTCCACCAAGACCGACAGCGCCGCGGCGTTCGGCCAGGTCAATTTCCATGTCACCGAGCAGCTCACCGCGACGGGCGGCCTGCGCTACACCTACGACAAGCGCGAGGGGATTTCCGACACCTCGACGATCGGCACGCCCTACGCCGCAACCTCGATCCCGTTCCACTACAACGTCACTGTGGAGGGCGGGAACTGGTCGTATCTCGCGAGCCTGTCCTACAAGCTCACCGACCACTCCCTGGCCTATGCCTCCTATTCGACGGGCTACAAGTCGGCGGGCCTCAACCTCAACTCGGCGGTGAGCGCGGGCTCGCCGCTGGTGTTGCAGCCGGAGAAGGTCGGCAACTGGGAGGTGGGTCTCAAACAGTCTCTGCTGGATAACCGCGCCACCCTGAACCTCAGCGGCTTCTGGACCGACCTGACCGGCCTGCAGGCCAACATCGTGCCGTCCAACGGCGCGCGGTCCTACCTGGCCAACGTCGGCGACGTGCGGGCCAAGGGCGTGGAGGCTGAGGCCACTTGGGAGATCGTGCGGGGGCTGGATGCCTCGCTGAACGGCTCCTACAACGACGTGCGCTACACCTCCTATCCGAATGCGCCCTGCGGCGTGGGCGTCACGGGGACCTGCAACCTGACGGGCCAACCTGTCTTCCAGGCGCCAAAGTGGGTCTGGAACGCGTCCCTGCGCTACGCATGGGACCTGGGTGGCGACGTCCACCCCTACGCCCAGGCGCAGTACAGCTACCGCTCCGGCGTGTTCGGCACGGTGGACGACAGCCCCTATGGGTGGATTCCCGCCTACAGCCTGGTGAACGCCCGGCTCGGCGCCAAATTCGGCGATGGCCGCTATGACGCCTCGATCTGGGTCAACAACCTCGCCGACACGCAGTATTTCCAGAACCTCAGCACGGCCTCGATCGTCGGCGCCGCGGCGTACGGGTTCGCAGGCCAGCTCGGCCCGCCGCGCACCTGGGGCGCGACGCTCCGGGCTCAGTTCTAACGAAGAGATTGGAGACCAACCATGTCGACAACTTCCACAGACCCTGTCCCGCTGGGTCCGCTCTCCGTCAGCCGGCAAGGGTTCGGCTGCATGGGGTTGTCCCACACCTACGGGAAGGCCGACGAGGCGGAGTCACTGGCGACGCTCGACCGCGCCGTGGAACTCGGGATCAACTTCTTCGACACAGCCGACGTCTACGGCCTGGGCCACAATGAAGAGCTGCTGGCCAAGGCGATCCGCGGCCGGCGCGACAGGCTGGTGATCGCCAGCAAGTTCGGCAACCGGCTCGACCGCGAGACCAGCGGCCGCGCGCTCGACGGCCGGCCAGAGTATATGCGCCAAGCCGTCGACGCCAGCCTGCGCAGGCTCGAGGTCGAGCACATCGACCTCTATTACCTGCACCGCCTCGATCCGCTGACGCCCATCGAGGAGACGGTCGGCGAACTGGTGCGCCTGAAAGAGCAGGGGAAGATCGGCGCTGTCGGCCTGTCCGAAGTCGACGCCGGCGTTCTGCGCCGCGCCCACGCCGTCCATCCCATCGCCGCCCTTCAGAGCGAATATTCGCTTTGGACGCGGGAGGTGGAGGCCGACATCCTGCCGGCCGCCCGGGAGCTTGGAATCGGCTTCGTGGCCTACAGCCCGCTCGGCCGCGGCTTCCTGGCCGGCGCCGAGCCCGTCGAGGCCAGCGACCGCCGCAACCTGCACCCCCGCTTCCAGGCCGACGCCATCGCCGCCAACAGCCAGCGCCGCGCGGTGGCTGTTGACGTCGCTGAACGCCTCGGCGTCACTGTCGCCCAGATCAGCTTGGCTTGGGTCCTGTCGAAGGGCGTTGTGCCGATCCCCGGCACCCGGCATATCGCCCACTTGGAAGCCAACTGGGCGGCGGGCGATCTCATCCTCGATCCGGCGTCCGTGGCCGAACTCGAAGCGGCATTTACCCCTGGATCGACGGTGGGCGCGCGCTACCCGGCGGGCTCGCCGCCGGTCCCGGGTCTGCAACCGGCCTGAACCACGAGGGGCGCGGCCCCGTTGGGAGCTGCATGTCGACCCGCGATCGGACTGCGCCCGCTAGTTCCACCGTGGCGGTCGTCGGCGGCGGCTTCAGCGGCCTGCTGACGGCGATCCACCTGCTGCAGGCCGACCCGGACCTCATCGTCCGGCTGGTGGAACGCGCCCCGCAGTTCGGCCGCGGCCGCGCCTATCGAACTGAGAACCCAGACCATCTGCTCAACGTCCGCGTCGCCAATATGAGCGCCTTTCCGGACCGGCCCGACCACTTCGCGGCTTGGCTCCGCGCCAGGGGCGATTGCGCCGGACCCAGCGCCTTTGTCAGCCGCAACCGCTACGGCGACTATCTCCAGAGCCTGCTGCGCGAGCATGTCCGCGATCCGGACAACGCCGGGCGTCTTCTCCTGGAGCACGATGAGGCGGTCGACATTGAATGGACAGACGGCCGTCAGGTCGTGAAGCTTGCTCTGGGCCGCAGCTTCGAAGCCGACGCGACGGTGCTGGCCGTAGGCTCACCGCCGCCGTCCCCACCCCATGGCGCCGACGACGGGGTCGTCGCATCCGCCAACTACTTCGCCGAGCCCTGGACTCTGGACCTCGCTTCCGTCCCTCAGGGCGACGTCCTCGTTGTCGGCTCAGGCCTGACGATGATCGACGCGGCTCTCAGCCTGGCCGGCGAGGGTCGGCGCCTGACCGCCCTGTCCCGCCACGGCCTGCTGCCGAGGAGCCACGGTCCGACGACGCCCTCCGATCCGCCTGAAGGTTCGACCGCCACGCCGCTGCAAGCGCTGCGCACGCTCCGCGCCCAGGCCCGCAAGGTCGGATGGCGCGAGGCCGTCGATGGAATCCGGCCGCGGACCGCGGCTATCTGGATGTCCTGGCCCGTTGACGAGCGCCGCCGCTTCCTGCGCCACGCCCAGACTTGGTGGGACGTCCACCGCCACCGCATGGCGCCCGCCGTCACGGCGCGGGTTTCCGAACTCATTGCAGTCGGCCAACTCGAGATTTTCGGCTCAAGGCTCGAACGGATACGCACCGCCGGCGACGGCTTCGAGGCGACGTTCCGACGCAGCGCCGACGGCCATTGGATCACGCGCCGGTTCACGGCGGTGATCAACTGCATGGGGATGCGCGGGTCGCCCAGCGCTGAGGGAAACGATCTCGTCGCGCGACTGGCGCGAAGGGGCGTCGTTCGCGCCGACCCTCTGGGCCTCGGCCTCGAGGTCTCGGACGCGCTGCAAGTCGTCGGAGCGACGGGGGCGCCGACGGCCGGGCTGTTTGCGGTCGGACCCCTCACCCGCGGCGCGTTCTGGGAGACGGTCGCCACGCCCGACCTACGTATCCACACTGCGCGGCTTGCGCGCACGATCTTCGAAAGCCTGCGGACCGTGGAAGCGGCCTGACTTCGTACTGTTCACCGGACCTTGTGTTCGTTCCCAGCCTTCATGCGGCTTGCTGGGATTTTCCAGACCCTCTGGTCCAGGTCGATCTCGGCCCATGTTGCGCCCAGCACCTCGCCGGTGCGGCAGGCGGTCAAGACCAGCAGCTCCAACGCCCTGGCCGCCGTCCCCTCCCGCTCCCGCAGGTCGGCCATGAAGGCACCGACCTCGGCATAGGGCAGGGCCGCATGCTTTCCGTGCTTCTTCTGCTTGGCGAGCAGATGAGCAAAGTAGAGATCCAAGGGATTTGCGCGCCGGGCTTCGAGGCGGTGGGCGAAGCGTTCGCACGAAACTTTTCCCATTACGGCGAACGCGGCGCCGCCGTGGCGGTGCGGCACAGGGGCGAGGTGGTCGTCGATCTGTGGGGCGGGGCGGCCGACACGGCTGGCCGGCCCTGGGCCGAGGACACGCTGGCGGTGGTTTTCTCGACCACCAAGGGCCTGGCCGCGCTCTGTTTGCACATCCTGGCCGATCGCGGTGACATCAGCTTTGATGCCCCAGTGGCGCAGTTTTGGCCGGAGTTTGCGGCCAACGGGAAAGGCGCCAACACAGTGGCCATGGCGCTCAGTCACCAGGCCGGCCTGCCGACCTGGCAGGGTCCGTTGCTGGAGAACGCGCTCTACGACTGGGACTTCGCGGCCCGGCGACTTGCCGAGGAAGCCCCGCTCTGGGAGCCGGGCACAGCGCACGGGTATCACGGCCTGACGATCGGCTGGCTGGAAGGCGAGCTCGTTCGCCGCGTCACCGGGCGCACGATCGGCGCCTTCTTCCGCACGGAGGTGGCCGAGCGCCTGGGGGCCGATGCCTGGATCGGTCTGCCGGAGGTTCATCACCAACGCGTGGCGGAACTCGAGCTCGCTGAGCCCGACATGGCCTCCTCGTTCTTCCGCAAGATCGCAGAGGAGCCCGACTGGTTCGGCGCGAAGCTGGTGACGAACGATGGCGGCGACATCCGCCCGGCGTCGGTCAACACAGCTCGCCGGCGGGCCATGGAACACCCCTCCGCCGGCGGCGTCACCAACGCACGCGCCCTGGCGCATATCTATGCGCCCTTGTCGCTGGATGGCGCGCTCGATGGGGTTCGGCTGGTCGATGAGATGGCGCTGCCGGCGATGCGAAACGTCCGATCCGCGTCGTCCTGTGATCTGATTTTGCGGCTGCCCACGACCTTCACCCTCGGGTTCTCCAAGACCTGGGGCGCTCGGAGCCTCGGCCCCGGAAGCCATGTCATCTTGGGGGAGCAGGCCTTCGGCACGCCGGGCATGGGTGGCAGCATCGGCTTCGCCGACGGCGAGGCGCAGCTCTCGTTCGGCTATGTGATGAACCGCCTCGGCGGCGGCGTGGGCCTTAACGAGCGCGGTCAAGGCCTGGTGGATGCGGCCTATAAGGCCGTGGGCTTCCGCACCTCCGAGCCCGGCTTCTGGGTTCGTTGAGCTCGAGCGCTGCTGGTCTCGAACCTGAATCCGCCATCGCGACGGCGTCCTGCAGCGCTGACGCACCGCCCGGCGCTTAATTCCATCGTCCCGACGCGAACGGCGCCTCGCCGCCCGTACGGGTCCGGCCTGCGAAGACGTTGGCGAGATCGGTCTGGTCAACCGTCAGGAAGTTCGCGTTAAAGGCGCGTCTGGGCCGCGCCGCCTTCCAGCTTGACCGCCTGGACCTGGGCCTCCTGCATCAGACGACGCGCCGCGGCGATCGCGGAAGGCTTATCGGCGTAGGTCAGGAACGGCAGGTCGGCGATCACCAGCGCGTTCTGCGCGCCCCGCACCACCGCGGCCGCATGCCGGACCATGTCGTCCAGGGTCACCGGCAGGGTCGTGTCATGGCCGTGCATGACCATGCCCAGGGAGTCCCCGACCAGGATGAGGGGCACGCCGGCGCGGTCGGCGATCCGGGCCGCCGCATAGTCGTAGGCGGTCAGCATCGGAATGCGCCGTCCCGCGGACTTCATTTTTTGAAGGTCTTGCAAGGTCGTTCGCATCTGGAACCTCCAACGCGGTCCGCGCCGGTCCGACAGAGGGCGGCGCGAAGCCAAATAGAACCCGGGCGCGTCCGGCGGAACCCCCGTCCACCTGGCGGTCCGGGGGAATGTTCGGTTCGGCCGGCACGATTGGGCCCGCGGGGACCCAACTCAACGCGCGGGCAGGCCGAAAGTCTTGCGGGCCATCGCCGGACGGCGGGGCCGGCTTCGACGAAGCCGACACTACAGCCTCAGATCCGCTCGATAATGATCGCCGGCGCCATGCCGCCGGCGGCGCACATGGTGACCAGGCCGCGCTTGAGATCGCGGCGCTCGAGTTCGTCCAGGATGGTGCCGATGAGGATCGAGCCGGTCGCGCCGATCGGGTGGCCAAGCGCCATCGCGCCGCCGTTCACATTGACCTTCTCGCGATCGAGCTTGAGGTCGCGGATGAA
>NZ_JAQGIZ010000225.1 GCF_028290885.1 Phenylobacterium sp. | reverse complement strand
GTCGTCCTGCCGCCCGGGACCCAGAAGCCCATCGCGCCTTTCTCGCCCGGAACCCTGGCCGACGGCGTGGTCTATGTCTCCGGCACGCTGGCCTTCGACAAGGACAACAACGTCGCCCACGTCGGTGACGCGGAGGCCCAGACGCGACAGGTGCTGGAGACCATCAAGTCCGTCGTGGAGACCGCGGGCGGAACGATGGAAGACGTCACCATGAACCACATCTTCCTGAAGGACTGGGCCGACTACGCGACCATGAACAAGGTCTATGCGGAGTACTTCCCGGGCGACAAGCCGGCGCGGTTCTGTATCGTCTGCGACCTGGTGCGCCCCGACTTCCTGGTCGAGATCGCCTCCATCGCCCACATCGGCAAGCGGTAGGGGCGTGACCCACTCCGCTAACGGACGAACCGCCGATCACGACATCGACCCGATCTTCCTGCATCGCTGGTCGCCGCGCGCCTTCACCGGCGAGGACATGCCCGACGCTGTCCTCATGAGCCTGTTCGAGGCCGCCCGCTGGGCGCCCTCGGCGAGCAACATTCAGCCCTGGCGCTTCGTCTACGCCCGGCGCGGGACGCCGCAGTGGGCGCCGCTGTTCGACGCCCTGATGGATATGAACCAGGCCTGGGTCGCACGCGCCTCTGTGCTGGCCTACGTCATCTCGGACCGGTTCCGCCGCAAGCCGGGCGCCGAGCCCGCGCCCAACCGCAGCCACAGCTTCGACGCGGGCGCCGCCTGGGCCTACCTGGCGCTGCAGGCGCAGCATCTCGGCTGGGCCGCCCACGGCATGGGCGGCTTCTTCCCGGAAAAGGCGCACGAGGCGATGGGCGTCCCGGAGGCCGACTACCGGATCGAAGCCGCCATCGCCATCGGCCGCCCCACCGACGCCGGTGTGCTGCCGGAAAGCTACCGCGCCCGGGAGGTCCCGAGCGGCCGGGGGCCGGTGGTAAGCTTCGTGTTCGAGGGGCGATATCGCTCCTAGGCCGCCGTCTGCGCGCCGGCCAGGAAGTCCATCTTGCCCAGCGGGACGCCCTGGCTGCGCAGGATCGCGTAGGCGGTGGTCACGTGGAACAGGAAGTTGGGCAGGCTGAAGGTCAAGAGGAAGCTCTGGCCGGTGAACTCCATCGTCCGTCCCGGGAAGGTCAGGACCACAGCGCGGCCTTCTTGGCCGTGGACCTGGTCGCGCTTGATCGACTCCACGAAGGCGATGGTCTTGGCGATGCGTTCCTTCAGTTCCGGGAAGGTGGTCTCGGTGTCCGGCATCGACGGCGCCTCGACGCCGGCCAGGCGCGCGGCGCCGCTCTTGGCCGCGTCGCTGGCGAGCTGGATCTGGCGGACGAAGTTCGCCATGCCGTGGCCGAGGCTGGCCTCGGTGAAGGTCGAAAGCTCCACATGCTCCTCGGCGGCGTAGGTCTCCGCCTTGTCCAGGAAGTGGCTGAGGTTCTTCAGCATCTGCAGATAGACGGTGATCGAGGCGTCGTAGAGCGAAAGCGACAAGGCGTTTCTCCAATAGCTAAGTTTCGTGTCGTCCCCAGATGGGGCGCCCGGCGATGGCCCGCCAGGGCTGTCATGGAATGTTTGCAGGCGCGCGGTCTGCGTCAGCCCCGCTGAGCGCCCAGCACCCGCAGGAAGTTGCCGCCCATCACCTTGGCGACCTCCGGCTCGCGCACGCCGTGTGCCAGCAGAGCCGCTGGGATCAGCGGCCAGTCGGCGTAGTCGCTGAACACCGGCATGTAGTTCGCGTCCATGTCGGTGCCGATGGCCACGTGGTCGACACCGACGGCGTCGACCAGCCGAAGGATCGAGGCGATCCAATCGGCAACCGTCTTCTGGCCGATCCCCGAAGGCACGGACCCGACGATGCCGCCGTGCGTCGTGACCAGCCGCGCGTGCTCCACGCTGACCAGCCGCGGATGGTCGACGCCTGGGCGCTTGAGGTTGGTGTGCGAGATCATCATCGGCCGCGTGGAGACCTCCACCGCGTCGCGGGTGACGCCCAGCGAAGCGTGCGCCAGGTCGATGACGATCCCTGCCTTGTTCATCTCACGGACGATGTCCTTGCCCACCGGCGTCAGGCCGGGAAAGCGCGGCGCCTCGGTCTGCGGGTCGCCGATCTGGTTGGGGTGGTAGTGGACGATGGTGATCGAGCGCACACCGTCGGCGTAGGCCGTGTGCACCCGCTCCAGCCGATCCTCGATGAAGTCGCCGCCCTCCACGGCGAAGGCGCAGGCCGTGCGGTGGTCGGCCAGTGCGCGGGCGATGTCGCGCCCGTCGCGGCCGGGCAGCGCGTCACCACGGGCGACCAGGGCCTTCAGCACCGCGACCTGCCGCTGGTAGTCGGCCCAGGCCTCGCCGGGATCGAACTCGCGCGCGGCCACCAGGCCCTTGGTCGGGGACTGCTCGAGCAGGAGGGCGTCGGATACGCAATTGAACAACACGGCGGTCACCTGCCCCGCGGCCATGTCGGCGAGCGCCTTGGGCTCGAACGGCGCGCCCATGGCCCGCGTCGTGGCGTTCTGGCGGGCGAGGTCCCGCAGGAAGAAGCGGCCGGGATGGGCGTGGACGTCGACGGAGGGATGCCGGCCCAGGAAGGTGGCGCCGGCCTTGAGCTGGGCCTCGGTGAGCCGCAGGCCGTTGCCGCCGCCGCGGGGATCGAAGATCTGCTGCGCCGTCGCCGGCCACGCGCCCGCCGCGAGACCTGCGCCAAGCGCCGCCAGCGCACCACGGCGCGAGATCATGCGAGGTGCTCCAGCACCGAACGCAGGGTCGCGACCAGCCGCTCGATCTCCTCGGCGGAGACGATCAGCGGTGGCGAGAGCGCGATGGTGTCGCCGGTGATGCGGATCAGGGCGCCGGCCTTCAGCGTGCGGACCATGACCTCGTAGCCTCGTGCGCCGGGGGCGTCGGGCCGGGGGCTGAGCTCGACCGCCGCCATCAGGCCCAGGTTGCGGATGTCGACAACGTTCGGGCAGTCGCGCAGGCTGTGGACGGCGGCCTCCCACACCGGCGCGAGTTCGGCGGCGCGGGTCAAGAGGCCCTCGCGGCGGTAGATCTCCAGCGTCGCCAACCCAGCCGCGCAGGCCGCCGGGTGGCCGGAATAGGTATAGCCATGGAACAGCTCGATGGCGTTCTCGGGACCCTGCATCATCGCGTCGTGCACCGCGCGGCTGGCGAACACCGCGCCCATCGGGAAGGCGCCGTTGGTCACGCCCTTGGCGGTGGTCATCAGGTCCGGCGTGACGCCGAAGAACTGCGAGGCGAAGGGCGCGCCCAGCCGCCCGAAGCCGGTGATCACCTCGTCGAAGATCAGCAGGATGCCGTGCTTGGTGCAGAGCGCCCGCAGCCGCTCCAGGTAGCCGACCGGCGGCGGCAGCACGCCCGCCGAGCCCGCCACCGGCTCGACGATCACCGCCGCGATGGTCTCGGCGCCATGCAGCGCGATCAGCCGCTCCAGGTCGTCGGCCCGCTCCGCGCCGTGGGCCGGCAGGCCGCGGGAGAAGGCGTTCTTCTCAAGGTCCAGCGTGTGGCCGATGTGGTCGGCGCCAGGCAGGGTCAGGAACGCGCGGCGATTATTCACGAGCCCGCCGACGGAAATGCCGCCGAAGCCCACCCCGTGATAGCCCTTCTCGCGCCCGATCAGCCGGGTGCGCTGGCCCTCGCCACGGGCCCGGTGGTAGGCGAGCGCAATCTTCAGCGCGGTGTCCACCGCCTCCGAGCCGGAGTTGGCGAAGAAGATCCGGTCGAGGCCGGCCGGCGCGATCCTGGCCAGCGCCGTGGCGAAGTCGAAGGCCAGCGGGTGGCCCATCTGGAAGGAGGGCGCGTAATCGAGCGTCAGCAGCTGCTGGCCGACCGCGGCGGCGATCTCCTCGCGCCCGTGGCCGGCGTTGACGCACCACAGCCCGGCCACGCCGTCGAGCACCTCGCGGCCGTCCTCGGTGCGGTAGTACATGCCCTTGGCGGCGACCAGCAGCCTGGGTTCGACCTTGAACTGCCGGTTGGCGGTGAACGGCATCCAGTAGGCGTCGAGGTCCGGCCGGTTCCTGCGGTCTGGGATGTCGTTCATCGGCGCGCCCCGCTCATGCTGCGCCTACGAAATCAGGTTCGCGCCGCGCCCGCCAGATGATTGAGGCCCCGGCCTCAGGCGGCGGCGGGAACGCCGCCGCCGAGCAGGGCCTGGGCGACGGCCCCCGCGCCCGGGCCGAGCAGCAGATGCAGGCTTCCGGGAGCGGGTCGGGCGACGGCCCTGACGCCCAGCTTCGCCAGGGCCGCGTCGTCCACGGCTTCGACTGACCTCAGTTGGAAATAAACCCGGCTCGCGCAGAGGCCGCAGCTCTGCAGGTTCTCGCGTCCGCCGAGCGCCGCCAGCCAGGCCGGGACGTCCACGGCCGGTCCTGGCGGGGTCGAGACCGGCCTGGCCTCAATCGCCTCGGGGGCCGCCTCGCGCCCGCCCACCACATCGCGGATTTCGCCGGCCACCTGGTCGGCGATCGGGCCCAGCACGACCTGCAGGGTCTTGGCCGAGGGCCGCACAAGGCCGCGGGCGCCGAGGGCCTTCAGCGCCGCCTCGTCCACCGCGGCGGGGTCGGCCAGCACCAGGCGCAGGCGCGTGGTGCAGGCGTCGACGGTCAGCAGGTTGGCCGCCCCGCCCAGCGCCGCCGTGAAACCCCGCGCCCGCTCGCCGGCGGTCATCGGCCCGGCCGTCGCCGGCGCCTCGGCGTCGCGGCCCGGCGTCTTCAGGTCGAAGCGGACGATCGCCCAGCGAAAGACGCCGTAGTAGAGGCCGAAGTAGGCGAGGCCTACCGGGATCAGCAATAGAGGCCGGGTCGCCTTGCCGAAGTTCAGGACATAGTCGAAGAGGCCGGCCGAGAAGCCGAAGCCCAGCTTCACGCCCAGGAGGCTCATCACCACGAAGGCGAAGCCGGTCAGCACCGCATGCAGGGCGAACAGCAGCGGGGCCAGGAAGATGAAGCTGAACTCGATAGGTTCGGTCACCCCGGTCAGGAACGAGGTCAGCGCCATCGACAGCAGCATGCCGCCCACCGCGCGCCGCCGGTCCTTCGGCGCGGCGTGGTACATGGCCAGGCACGCCGCCGGCAGACCGAACATCATCACCGGGAAGAAGCCGGCCATGAACGATCCGGCGGTAGGGTCGCCGGCGAAGAACCGCTTCAGATCCCCGGTCGCGCCATGGAAATCGCCGACGATGAACCATGCGACGTTGTTGAGGATGTGGTGCAGCCCGGTGATGATCAGCAGGCGGTTGGCGAGGCCGTAGACGAACAGGCCCAGGCGCCCCGACCCCACGATGGCGTGGCTGAGCGTGTCGAGGCCGCCGCTGAGCACGCCGTAGGAGCCACCGACCACCGCCGCCATGGCCAGGCCCGCCAGGCCCGCGACGATCGGCACGAACCGGCGGCCGCCGAAGAAGGCCAGGTACTCCGGCAGCTTCACGTTGGAGAACCGGTTGTAGAACAGGCCGCCGACGATCCCCGAGGCGATGCCGATCGGCACCCCAAGCTTGGCGATCGCCTTGCTCCGGAAGGCGGCCTTGGCGAGGTCGGCGGCGTCGCCCGCCATGCCCTTCAAGGCGTCGGCCGGCACGTGCAGCAGGGTCTGGGCGCCTTGCGTCGCGATCAGGAAGCAGACCACGCCGGCCAGCCCCGCCGCGCCATTGTTGTCCCGCGCCAGGCCGACGGCGACGCCGGCGGCGAACAGCAGGCCAAGGTTGGAGAAGATCGCCTCGCCGGCGGCGGCCAGGAACGGGATGTTCAATAGGTCGGGCTGGCCCAGCCTGAGCAGCAGGCCCGCCACCGGCAGGACCGCGATCGGCAGCATCAGGGCCCGGCCGAGCGACTGTAGGGCTTCGAGCGGCGAGCGCATGGTCAGGCGCCTCCGTTGAGGAAGGCGTCACTGAGCGCGCGCACCGCCTCGGCCGAGGTCTCCGCCAGGGCGGCCTCGGCGAGGCGCCGGCAGGCTTCGGCCGACAGCGTGCGGATCAGGGCCTTGGCCTCGGGGATGGCGGCCGGCGCCATGGAGAGCTTGCCGACGCCTAGGCCGATCAGGATCGGGATCGCCGCCGGATCGCCGGCCAGCCCGCCGCAGACGCTGGTCGGCAACGCCTGGCTCGCGCCGCCCTCGCAGGTGCGCCGGACCAGTCGCAGCACCGCCGGATCCAGCCCGTCGACCTCGCCGGCCAGCTCCGGATGGCCGCGGTCCATGGCCAGGGCGTACTGGGTCAGGTCGTTGGTGCCGATGGAGAGGAAGTCGGCCTCCTGGGCCAGCTGGTCGGCGGTCATCGCCGCGGCTGGGGTCTCGATCATTACGCCCAGGTCGACGCGGCCTTCGACGCCCAGCTCGCGCCGGGCCTCCTCGAGCGCGGCGCGGACCGCGCGTAGCTCCGAGAGCCGGGAGACCATCGGGACCATGATGCTGCAGCGGCCGCGCGGCTCGACCCGCAGGATGGCGCGCAGCTGGGCGCGCAGCAACTGCGGGCGACGCAGCAGCAGGCGCACGCCGCGGACGCCGAGCGCGGGATTGTCTTCCGGCGTGTTCGGCAGATAGGCGACGGGCTTGTCGCCGCCGATGTCCAGCAGGCGGATGACCAGTGGCTTGCCGCCCAGGGCGTCGGCAATGGCTTGGTACTGCCGGGCCTGCTCGTCCTCGTCGGGCGCCGTCTCGCGGTCCAGGAACAGGAATTCGGTGCGCAGCAGGCCGGAGCCCTCCGCACCGCCGGCGGCGGCCGCCTCCGCCTCGGCGAGCGAGCCCAGGTTGGCCAGCACCGGGACGCGGGTTCCGTCGGCGAGTTTCGCCGGATCGCGCGCCGCGGCG
>NZ_JAQGIZ010000224.1 GCF_028290885.1 Phenylobacterium sp. | reverse complement strand
CGGTCAGGTCCAGACGCGCCACGCCCAGGCCGGCGGCTCGGCGCAGGGCGCAGGGTCCGGCGCGGCCTCGACCAGCTCCAGCCCGCAGCTTTCGGGCGGCGGGTCCGCGGACGGTTCGGCCTCGGTTCGGCGCTAGCGCCCCCTAGCCACACCGCGGCGGCGCGGCCGGCTCTGGAGAGGCTCCCCGAGCTTGCCGGCCCCGCGCCAGGTGGAAGGGCCGTCGGGACGATCCGGCGGCCCTTCGCATGTTCCGATGCGCTGCGCGGGAGCTAGAATGAGACGCAGGCCGCCTGGCTGATCAGCAGCACCGCGTCCTGGTGGAAGCGGATCTTATAGGCGCTCCGAGCCGCGTCGATCCGTCCCGGGACCTCGCGGCCCTTGGGCAGCACGATCAAGACCACCTTGGAGGCTTCGCGGATCAGCCGGTTCTCGTCGCCCCGCCACTGGCGGCCGCCGTCCAGCACCGTCAGCCCGTCCGGGAACCGCGGCGTCAGCTCCTCGTCCACGAACCTGCGGAAATCGGCCTCGCTGACGCCCGGCTTGTCGCCGACGTTGCGGCCGAAGAAGAGCTGCGCCGTGTGCCGGTATTCCTGCCCCGCGGGGCAGGCTGCCGGCGGCGGCGGCGCGGTGGCGCAGCCGACCAGGGCGAACGATAGTGCAAGAGCCCCCAGAGCCTTCATCCGCCGATCAGCTCCCGCCCGATCAGGAAGCGGCGGATCTCATTGGTGCCCGCCCCGATGTCATAGAGCTTGGCGTCGCGCACCAGGCGCTCCACCGGATAGTCCTTGGTGTAGCCCGCCCCGCCCAGCGCCTGGACCGCCTCCAGCGACACGCGGACGGCGCTCTCGCTGGCCATCAGGATGGCGCCGGCCGCGTCGGAGCGGGTGGTGATGCCGGCGTCGCAGGCCCTGGCCACGGCGTAGACGTAGGCCCTGGCCGAGTTCAGCGCGACGTACATATCGGCGATCTTGCCCTGCATCAGCTGGAAGGAGCCGACCGGTTGGCCGAACTGCTTGCGCTCGCGCACATAGGGCAGGACCACGTCCAGGCAGGCCTGCATGATGCCGAGCGGCCCCGCCGCCAGTACGGCCCGCTCATAGTCGAGCCCGCTCATCAGCACGCCGACGCCGCCGTTCTCCGGGCCCATGACGTTCTCTTCGGGGACCTCGCAGTCTTCGAACACCAGCTCGGCGGTGTCGGAGCCACGCATGCCCATCTTGTCGAGCTTCTTGGAGACGCCGAAGCCCTTCATTCCCTTCTCGATCAGGAAGGCGGTGATGCCCTTCCCAGCCGCGTCAGGATCGGTCTTGGCGTAGACCACCAGGGTGTCGGCGTGCGGCGCGTTGGTGATCCAGAACTTCGTGCCGTTCAGCACGTAGCGGTCGCCTTGTTTTCTAGCGACCAGCCGCATGGAGACCACGTCGGAGCCGCTGCCGGCCTCGCTCATGGCGAGCGCGCCGACGTGCTCGCCGCTGATCAGCGGCGGCAGGTAGCGCCGCTTCTGCTCCTCGGAGCCCCAGCGGCGGATTTGGTTCACACAGAGGTTCGAGTGCGCGCCGTAGGAGAGACCGACCGAGGCCGAGGCGCGGGACACCTCCTCCATCG
Source organism: Phenylobacterium sp. (assembly GCF_028290885.1). Classification (GTDB taxonomy): domain Bacteria; phylum Pseudomonadota; class Alphaproteobacteria; order Caulobacterales; family Caulobacteraceae; genus Phenylobacterium. Next base: position 2,056 of record NZ_JAQGIZ010000224.1, on the reverse strand, counting down.
CCACCACATGCTCGAGATAGCCGAGGCCCAGGCCGCCATAGGCCTCCTCGACGGTCACGCCGTGCAGGCCAAGTTCGCCCATCTGCGGCCAGAGTTCGCGGGGGAAGGTGTTGGTCTCGTCGATCTTCGCCGCGAGCGGGGCGATCTTGTCGGCGGCGAAGCGCTGGGTGGCCTCGCGGATGGCGTCGGCGGTCTCGCCGAGACCGAATTCCAGGCCGGGTCCTTGGTTCGGGATCATGCGGCGCGGCTTAGCATGAGCCGCGACCGGTCGCGAGTGACCCTAGCGGTGTTATCGGCGTTGCCGCGCGCGGCGCTCCGAGGCCCGGCCCAGCCGGTCGAGCAGGAAGTAGATCGCCACCACAAAGAAGCCCACGCCGGCGATCCCGGCCAAGCCGCCCACCAGCCGCGGGCCAAGCCACACCGAGCTCGCCACGGGCCGGGCGTTGGTCGCCCAGAAGATGCCGCCGCCGAAGAAGATCAGGCCCAGCACCGCCAGCGCCACCAGCGTCAGCACGCCGCCCTGCGTGGGCGCCGGCAGCGGCTGGACCGGCGGCGCTATGAACTCGTAGGGCGCGGAATCGTCGATCACCAGGCGGCTGGGGTAGCGCGCCTCCTCCGGCTCGGCGGGGACGGCCTCCGCGGCGTCGTTGGCCGGCGCGGTGTCGAAGAGGTCGCGACCGCGCGGCGCGGCCTCCTGATCTTCCTCGTCAGCCGGTTCGTCCGCCTCGTCGGCTTCGGACGGCTCGTCCTGCGGCTCGGGCGCGCGCAGGAAGAACGGCACCGGGTCTTCGAGCGGCGTGAAGCCCGGCAGGCCGAAATCGTCCTGCGGCCGCGGATCCTCGGGAATGCGTTCGGGATGCGGCCGCGGCTGGACTTCCGCCTCTGCGTGCGAAGGCTCTTCGTCGGGCTCCTGGAACAGGGTCGAAAGCCGCGCGGTCACCGCTTCGGCCGCGGACTTGGCGGGGCCCTCGGCGTCGTCCTCGGGCGGCGCGGGCGGCGGCGTCGGCTCGCCCTCGCGCAGCACGACCACCGCCTCGCCCTCCATGGAGGCGATCACCTCCACCGGGGTCTGCTGCGGCACGACGCCTTGCGCGTCGCCGTCCAGCAGGGGTTTGAGGATCGGCGATGGGGCCGGCACCCAGGCGTCGCCCTCGGGTGTCAGGAACACGGCCTTCTCGGACGCGCGGCGGCGGACCAGGGCGTCGACGACGATCCGCTCCCCCCCGACGTCGGCCTTGCGCCACAGCTCCATGGCGCAGGCCGCCAGGATCGGCGCGCCCTCGTTGAGCCGGCGCAGCACACCGGAGCGGTGGAAGTTGTCCAGCCCGATGTTGAAGACGAAGGAGGCCAGCGCGTCGAACTGGTTCTGGATCAGCGGCGTGTACACCGCCTCGTTCAGGGCGTGCGAGACGGCGATCAGGTCGTAGAGCAGCAGGGCCTCGGCGTCCTCCGTCGACACCTCCGCCCCTTGGCGCGCAGTGAGCGTGTGGCCATGGCCGATCGTCCAGCGTCCATCGGGAAGCTGGGCGGCCGTTCGGCGGTAGCCCTCGAACCGCTTGATCAGCTCGATTGCGGTTCGTGACACACGGTGGCGAGGCTGCATGCCCTCTGACCCAGTTTGACGCAACGCGCACAGGCGCCGGCCCTCACCGGCAATTCCTGGGCCGGACGGCTTACTCGGCCAGTCCTTACAACAGGATAAGCGCCGCTATTCCCAGGAGCGCGAGGAATCCGAAGAAGTCGGTCATGAAGGTGACCACCACCGAGGACGAGACCGCCGGGTCGCGCCCGAAGCGGTCGAGCACGATCGGGGCGAGGATACCGCCCAGGGCCGCCACGAACAGGTTGGCGATGATCGCCAGGAACACCACCAGCGACAGCCTGATGTCGTGCTGCCAGACGTAGAGCCCGGCGCCGAGGATCAGGCCCACCGAGACGCCGTTCATCAGCCCGACCCCCAGTTCGCGCAGGATGATGCGGGTGGCGTTCGCCGCGTTCAGCTCCTTGCTGGCGATAGCGCGCACCGCCACGGTCAGTGCCTGAGTCCCGGCGTTGC
>NZ_JAQGIZ010000223.1 GCF_028290885.1 Phenylobacterium sp. | reverse complement strand
GGCCAGCGCCAGCCAGGCTCCGGCCATCAGCCAGCCCGCGGTCCGCGCCTCCCGGCGCCGGCCGAGCCAGAGCCACGCCGCGGCCCCCAGCACGATCAGGATCGCCTGCCCCCAACTCACCGCGTTGGTCAGGTCGGCCAGGCCGTGGCTGAGCGGCAGCATCTCGTTGACGTGCGACAGCCAGATCGGCCAGATTCGCGGGTCCGCCTCGGCCAGCGGCCCGTGGAGACAGGTGACGTCCATCCGCAGGTAGGTCCCGCCCGCCAGCGCGGCGACCACGCCCAGGCCCGCGAAACGCACCCAGGCCGCGCGCCGCGCGGTGAGCGCCACCCAGGCCAGCAGGCCGACCGCGGCGACGGCCAGGCCCGACACCAGGTTGGCGCCGATGGTGTCGCACACCGAAAGCGTCCACCTCGCCGGCGGCGTCTCGACGAAGAACAGCGGCGCGGCGGTGACCAGCAGGCCCACGGCGTAGGCCTGGACCGAACGCGCCTGCTGCGCCGGGGCGGCCAGGAACCACAGGGCCACGCCCGCGCCGACGACGGCGTAGAAGATCAGCGCCTCCAACCCGACCGCCAGCCCAAGGCCGGTGGCGAGCCCGGCGACCAGCGCGCCGCGCCAGCCGCCGCCCATCGCGCCGGCCAGGGCGACCAGCGCCAGCGCGATCTGGACGTTGTGGTGGTCGATGCGTCCCGGGACCCATTGCGCATAGAGCAAGAGGTCCATGGCCAGCATGGCCGCGCACAAGAGCGCCGCGGCGTCGCCGCGCAGTCGCCGCGCGATGGAGATGGTCGCGGCCGCGGCCGGGAAGATCCAGATCAGCGGCCAGAGCGCGCGCATGGCCAGTTCGGCCCGGTCGGGCGGCAACGCCAGCCGCAGCAGACTCTGCAGGCCCGCCAGGCCGCCGTCGATCAGCCGCGACCAGTGCAGGTCCATGCCCACCGGCGGCTGCAGGCGCATCATGTGCTGGTCGTACCAGCCCGCCCGCCCGCTCAGCAGGTCGCGGACGATCACCAGGCGCAGGGCGTCGTCGGTGTCGCCGTAGTTGCCGGCCAGGTTGCCGCCGTTCGACAGCCAGAGGGTCACGGCCACCACGACGGTGACGGCCAGGGCCAGCCAGGCCGTCGGGATCGCGGGCGCGTCTCCCGCGGGCTTTACGCCTTGCGATGTGATGATCGAATCCCCCGGAGCCTGCGCGTAGGGTGATCTGTCACGGTTTACGCAGTCTAAAGCTTATGGGTACAGGTCTTGCATCGTCGCGCCCGGAGAGCTCTTTTGGGCCGAGGGGGCCATATGGCGACATACACCAAGGCGCAAATGTCGGCGGAGATGCTTCGCGCCGCCCGCTTCCTGGGCGTCGGCGTCGCGGGCCTTGCGGCGGACACGGCGGTCTTCACCCTGCTGCACGGCGAAGGCGCCAGCCGCGCCGCCGCCCGCGCGGCCTCCCTGCTGGTGGCGACCGGCGTGACCTGGTCCCTGAACCGCTGGCTGACCTTCCACCGCTCGGGACGGGCCCCGTCGCACGAGCTCGGCCGCTACGCCCTCGTGGCGCTCTTCGCCCAGGGGTTCAACTACAGCCTGTTCCTGGTGCTGAGCAGCTTCTTCCCCGCGGTCGTTCCGCAGCTGCTGATCCTGGTGAGCGCGGTCTCCGCCACCGCGATCTCCTATACGGGCCAGCGCCTCTTCACCTTCCGCCCCGCGCGCGCCGCGCCGTGACCCAAGGAACCCAAGTGCCGCAAACCGACACCGAGGTGCTGATCGTGGGCGCCGGTCCCGCCGGCCTGACCGCAGCCTACCTGCTGAGCAAGGCCGGGCGCGGCGTCACCGTGCTGGAGCGCGACCCGACCTACGTCGGCGGCATCAGCCGCACGGTGAACTACAAGGACTACCTGTTCGACATCGGCGGCCACCGGTTCTTCTCCAAGTCGAGCGAGGTGGTGGCGCTGTGGCGCGAGATCCTGCCCGACGACTTCATCGCCCGCCCGCGGCTGTCGCGGATCTATTACAACGGCAAGTTCTTCGCCTATCCGCTGCGCGCCTTCGAGGCGCTGTTCAAGCTGGGGCTGATCAACTCGGCGGCCTGCGTGCTGTCCTACGCCGGCGCCCGCGCCTTCCCGGTGAAGGACCCGCGCACCTTCCACCAGTGGGTGCGCAACCAGTTCGGCGAGCGGCTGTTCTCGATCTTCTTCAAGACCTACACCGAGAAGGTCTGGGGGATGAGCTGCGACGAGATCTCCGCCGACTGGGCGGCGCAGCGGATCAAGGGCCTCGACCTGGCGACCGCGGTGATCGACGCCCTGACCCGCTCGCTCGGCCTGCACAGGCGCAAGCAAGGCGAGGCGGTGGTCAAGACCCTGCTGGAGACCTTCGACTACCCGCGCAAGGGCCCCGGCATGATGTGGGACGCGGCCGTCGCCAAGGCCAAGGCCCAGGGCGCGCAGGTCCACATGGGCCGCACCCTCGTCTCCGCCGCCTGGGACGCCAAGCGCGCGGTCTGGACCGTCACCGCCCGCGACGCCGCCGGCAAATCGCACGTCACCACCGCGCGCCACCTGATCTCCTCGGCCCCGATCGCCGAGCTCAGCCGGGCGCTGTCGCCTGCGCCGGCCAGCGCGCCGCAGGCCCAGGCGCTGCGCTACCGCGACTTCCTCACCGTCGCCCTGATCGCCAGGAAGGCCGAGAGCTTCCCCGACAACTGGATCTACATCCACGACCCCTCGGTGAAGGTCGGCCGCATCCAGAACTTCCGCTCCTGGTCGCCGGAGATGATCCCCAACCCCGACCACACCTGCCTGGGCCTGGAGTATTTCTGCTTCGAGGGCGACGGGGTGTGGAGCGCGCCGGACGCCGAGCTGATCGAACTCGCCAAGCGCGAGATCGCCCACGTGGGCCTGGTCAACCCCGAAGACGTCGTCGACGCCTGCGTGGTGCGCCAGGCCAAGGCCTATCCGGTCTACGACGAGGACTACCAGGCCAATGTCGAGGCCGTGCGCGCCGACCTGCAGGCCCACTTCCCCACCCTGCACCTCGTGGGCCGCAACGGCATGCACAAGTACAACAACCAGGACCACGCCATGATGACCGCCATGCTGACCGTGGAGAACATCCTGGCCGGCGAGCGGCGCTATGACGTGTGGCAGGTCAACGAGGACGCCGAATACGGCGAGGCCGGCGTCTCCGGCGCGCTCGACGCGCTGAAGAGCGAGCGGCTGGTGCCGCGACGCGCCGCGGCT
>NZ_JAQGIZ010000217.1 GCF_028290885.1 Phenylobacterium sp. | reverse complement strand
ACCACCACGACGGAAGACATCGCGGCCTTGGCTGCCGCCCTCAAAGGGAGGATCGGCCGATGAGCATGTCCAGCGTCGGCCGCCCCACCCAACCGAACGCCGCTGCGTCCGAAGGCTTTACGTCGCTGACCGGCGGCCGCGGCCTGCTGCAGGACGAGCCGCTGCTGTTCGAGCTCGGCGGCTGGGACAAGACCGGCGTCGACCTCGATCCGCCCGAGCACGACGCCTCGGACCTCGGCGACCTGGTGCGCCGTGAGCCGATCGGCCTGCCCGGCCTCTCCGAGCCCGAGACCCTGCGCCACTACGTGCGTCTGTCGCAGAAGAACCACGCCATTGACCTGGCGCTCTACCCGCTGGGCTCGTGCACCATGAAGCACAACCCTCGCCTCAACGAGAAGGTCGCCCGCCTCGCCGGCTTCGCCGACCTGCACCCCCTGCAGCCGCAGTCGACCACCCAGGGCGCGCTCGAGCTGATGGACCGCCTGGCCCACTGGCTGAAGACGCTCACCGGCATGCCGGCCATCGCCCTGACCCCCAAGGCCGGCGCCCACGGCGAGCTCTGCGGCCTGCTCACGATCAAGGCCGCGCACGAGGCCGCCGGCCACGGCCACCGCCGCCGCGTCCTCGTGCCCACCTCCGCCCACGGCACCAACCCGGCCACCGCCGCCTTCGTCGGCTACTCCGTCACCGAGATCGCCCAGACCGAAGACGGCCGCGTCGACCTCGCCGACCTCGCCGCCAAACTCACCCCCGACGTCGCCGCGATCATGGTCACCAACCCCAACACCTGCGGTCTTTTCGAGTGTGATATACTCGAGATCTCCCGCCTCACGCACGAAGCGGGCGCGTACTTCTATTGTGACGGAGCCAACTTCAACGCGATCGTCGGCAAGGTCCGCCCGGGCGACCTCGGCGTCGACGCCATGCACATCAACCTGCACAAGACCTTCTCCACCCCCCACGGCGGTGGCGGACCGGGCGCCGGGCCGGTGGTGCTGTCGCAGGCGCTGGCGCCCTTCGCCCCCGCCCCCTGGATCGTCCACGGCCCGGACGGCCTGAAGCTGGTCGAGGAGGCCACTGACGAAGCCGCCCAGGCCTTCGGCCGCATGTGCGCGTTCCAGGGTCAGATGGGCATGTTCGTCCGCGCCTACGCCTACATGCGCAGCCATGGCTCGGACGGCCTGCGCCAGGTGGCCGAGGACGCCGTGCTCAACGCCAACTACATCAAGGCCAGGCTGTCGGCCGAGATGACGCCGGCCTTCCCGGACGGCCCCTGCATGCACGAGGCCCTGTTCGACGACACCTGGCTTGAGGGGACCGGCATCACCACGCTCGATTTCGCCAAGGCGATGATCGACGAGGGCTTCCACCCGATGACCATGTACTTCCCGCTGGTGGTGCATGGCGCGATGCTGATCGAGCCCACGGAAACGGAGTCCAGGCGCGAACTCGACCGGTTCTGCGAGGCCCTGCTGGCGCTGGCCAAGGCCGCCAAGGCCGGCGAGGTCGAGCGGTTCACGGGCGCGCCCTACCTCGCGCCGCTGCGCCGGCTGGACGAAACCCTGGCGGCCCGGAAGCCGAAGCTGACGTGGCGCCCAGGCCCCACAACTGTGGCGCCGGCGCCATTGGCGGCCGAATAGCTGGACGTGAGTAAAATTTAACGGGCTGGCGCCTTTACGACTCCTAAGGTCGTTCGCATATCAGGTTTGCACAGCGGCGGTTCGACCTCCCCCTGAACCTGTCGCGTGCTTCCAGGTTTTGCTGCCAGTGACTTTCGCCATGCCCTCCTTGCGCGTGCACCGCGCCTCCGACGAATTCGCCCGCGAACTGGCTTCGCGCGTGGGTCGTTGGCTACTGGTCGCACTGGGCGGCGTCGTCATGATCGCGGCGGTGCCGCTGTCGGCCCTGCCCGGACACCTCGGCGTGCCGCTGTTCGTGATCGGGCTGATGATCGTCCTGCGCAACTCCTTCAAGGCCAAGCGCCAGTTCGTGCGTATTCAGCGGGCGCACCCGAAGATGGTCTTCCCGCTCCGCCGCCTGATGCGCCGCGACCCGGAGATCCTCCCGGTAGTGTGGCAGCAGTACCTGCGGCTCGAGCGGCTGGTGCTGCCCCGGCGGGCGCGCTTCGCGGTCAGGTGCCGTAGGGCCCTCAGCGGGCGCCGGAGGGCGTCAGCGGTCTAAACACAACCAAGTGTCATCCCGGAAGGCGCTTAGCGCTTGTCCGGGATCCATATGTACAGATCGTTGAAAGTTCCCACGGCGGCGCATAACAGGCGCCCCTCGTGCCTGTGGGTCCCGGCCTTTCGCTGGCGCGAAAACCGGGATGACATTCGAGAGTGAGCGGGAAAGCTCCGCGCTTACTGCAGCTTGGACGCCAGCTGGCCGATGGCGGTGTCGATCAGCGGATCGGTCTTGGCGCCGGCGATGCGGGCGGCGAGCACCTGCTCGGCCATCTGGGCGGCGAGTTCGCCGGCGGCGGCCTTCACCTCGGCGGCGGCCTGGGCCTCAGCGGTGGCGATCCGACGTTCGGCGAGCTGGCCGCGCCGCTCGATCTGCTCAGCCAGCCGCTCCTGCGCCTCGGCCTGCATGCGCTTGGCCTGGTCCTCGGCGTTGGCCATGATCTCGGCCGCCAGCTTTTCGGACTGTTCGCGGTCGGACTGGATCCGAGCCAATAGCGCCTGGGCCTCCTCGCGCAGGCGGTTGGCCTCGTCGAGCTGCGCGCGGACCTTCTCGCCCGCCTCGCCCAGCGCCTTCCAGGCGAACCTGTGCACGCCGCCCACCACCAGGATGACGAGGAACACGACGAAGGCGACGCCGACCCAGAAGTGCGCGTCGGTGATCAGTTCCATCGTCCTACGCTCCTCTGGCCGCGGCGAGTTCCGTGGGCGTCGCGGCGCGGCCAGTCAGCTTGCCGACGATGGCGCCGGCCGCATCGGCGGCGATGCCGGCGACATTGGCCATGGCCGCGTCACGCGCCTTGGCGATCCGGGCTTCGGCCACGGCGGCCATTTCGGCGAGCTTGGCTTCTTCCTCGGCGAGCCTGGCTGCGACCTCTGCCTGGGCTTTGGCGCGGGCTTCAGCCGCGACGCGCTGGGCCGCGGCCCGCGCCTGGGCGGTCTCCGCGGCGGCCGCGGCAGCCTGGGCGTCAGCCTCGTCCTTCAGCCGGCGGGCGTCGGCGATGTCGCCACTGATCTTGCCCTCGCGCGCTTCGATCGTGCCGCCCACACGGGGCGCCGCGAACAGGCGCACGAACGCCAGCACCACCAGGAACATGACCAGGAACCAGACAATCTGGCCCGGCCACCACTGGAAGTCGAACTGCGGCAGGCCGGCGGGCTGCGCTTCCGCCGGAGCCGTGCCTTCTTGGGTCTCGGTCGCCATTGGCGATCAGTCTCTTGAGCGCTTAGGAGCCGAACAGGATGATCAGCGAGACCACGAAGGCGAACAGGCCCATGGTTTCGGTCAGCGCCATGCCGAGGAACAGCATGGTCTGCTGGCTGGCCGCGCCCGCCGGGTTGCGGATTGCGGCTTGCAGGTAGCTGCCGAACAGGACGCCGAGGCCGACCCCGGCGCCGATCATGCCCATGGCGGCGAGGCCCGCGCCGATGAGCTTGGCGGACTTGGCGAAGTCGATGACGGTAGCGACGGCGGCGTGGGGTTCCATTGATAGTCCTCTATCGAAAGTCTGGTTGGGTTAGTGGCCGTGACCGAAGTTCACGACCTCGTTGAGGTAGACGGTGGCCAGCGCCGCGAAGACGAAGGCCTGCAGGATCGCGACCACCAGCTCCAGGCCGGTCAGCGCCACGATCATCGTGAAGGAGAGCACGCTGGGGATGACGGCCAGGGTCGCCAGGCCGCCCGAGAGGGCGACGATCCCCAAGGCTACCACGAAGGAGCCGAACAGGCTCATCACCACGTGGCCGCCCAGCATGTTGCCGAACAGACGCATGGCCAGCGTCACCGGCCGCACGAAATAGGAGAGCATCTCGATCGGGACCATGAAGAGCAGCATGATCTTAGGCATGCCGGACGGCGCAAACAGCGTCACGAACTTCGGTCCGTGCTTCACGAACCCCAGGATGAAGACGCTGAAGAAGGTGAGCACCGCCAGCGTCGCGGTCACCGCCAGCTGGGCTGTCACCGCGAAGGTGAGATCGAGCCCGCCGACGTTGCCGATCGCTAGCACCACGCTCATCAGGTTCAAGACCAAGATGACCAGGAAGAGCGTGAAGATATAGGGGACGTAGGGCTTGCCGCCGTGGCCGATGATCGGCCCGACCAGCACGCGGTCGATGATGTTGTAGAGGCTCTCGGCGAGAGCCTGTCCGCGGTTCGGGACGATCTCTCGGCGGGCGGTCAGGGCGAAGAACAGGATCAGGATCACCGCGCCGGCGAACATGGTGACCACCGAGTTGGTGATCGACAGGTCCAGCGCGAAGCCGCCGATGCGCACCGGCGGCAGGTCCACGATCTTGTGGACCATGAACTGGTGCATCGGTTCGATGGCGGGTTGTTGCGCCATAAGGGCCTTAATCCTCGTCTTCGTCGTCGGACGCGCTGGGCAGCGGCCCGAGCGCATCCAGTTCTTTCTTACTCGCCCTCGCCGCGGTGGTGACCGCGGTGAAGATGGAAAACCCGGTTCCGATCAGCAGGCCGCCGACCACGCCCCAGGGCGCCGTATGGGCGAAGCGATCCAAGAGCCAGCCAAGGCCGACACCCCCGAGCACCCCGCCAACCACTTCCCCCACGAAGCGGTAACCCTGCGCCATGGCCGCGTGAGTCTCGGGACTCACCTTGCGGGCTTGCGCCGCCTCCGCCGCACCCAAGCGCTGATCGAGGCTCCGAAGGGCCTCATCTGGCGGTTCGTCGGGCTGTGGCATACGTCGGAAGGCCTAATGACCGCGACGTGGCCGCCACGGCTGGGGCTTCAGGTCGCGCGGAACCTATAGACCGTGCTGCGGCGCGTCAAGGCTGGGCGAACATGGTTTAGGTCATTGTTTTTGCACGGTATTTGTGAGGTCGCGACACAACGTCCGTCACCCAGCCTCACACCCGACCCTACTGGGCGGCCATGGCCTCGGCTTGGTGCAGATCGACGGAGACCAGCTGGGAGACGCCGCGCTCGCCCATGGTGACGCCGAACAGCCGGTCCATGCGGGCCATGGTCACCGGGTTGTGGGTGATGGCGATGAAGCGGGTCTCGGTGCGCCGGCGCATCTCGTCGAGCATGTTGCAGAACCGGTCGACGTTGGCGTCGTCGAGCGGGGCGTCCACCTCGTCGAGCACGCAGATCGGCGCCGGCTGGGCGAGGAAGTCGGCGAAGATCAGAGCGGTGGCGGTGAGCGCCTGCTCGCCGCCGCTCATCAGGCTCATGGTCGCCATGCGCTTGCCGGGCGGGCAGGCGTAGATCTCCAGGCCGGCTTCCAGGGGGTCCTCGGATTCGACCAGCCGCAGTTCCGCCTGACCGCCCTGGAACAGGGCCTGGAAGAGCGTCTTGAAGTGCTCGTTGATCACCTCGAAGGCGGCCAGCAGGCGTTCGCGGCCTTCGCCGTTCAGCTCGTCGATGCCCTGGCGCAGACGCTGGATCGCGCCGGTGAGGTCCAGGCGCTCGGTCTGCATGGTCGCGAGCCGGCCAGCGTGCTCGGCGGCCTCCTCCTCGGCGCGCAGGTTGACCGGTCCGATCGCCTCCCGCTGGCGCTCCAGGTTGTAGAGGTGCGCTTCGACGCCGCCGGCGTCGCTGGGGATGGCGACAGCCTCGTCGGCCAGTTTTCGAGCCAGCTCCTCAGGCTCGCTGCGCGCGGTCTCGCGGATCTGGGCGGTGACCTCGGCAAGGCGCGCGGCGGCGGCCTCGGCGTGGGCGGCCAGGCTTGCGCGGACCTCGCGCACCTCCGACGCCGCGGCCTCGGCGGCGCGCAGTCCGCGGTCGGCCTC
>NZ_JAQGIZ010000213.1 GCF_028290885.1 Phenylobacterium sp. | reverse complement strand
CCACCCTGTTCATCAGCGGCCAGGTCAGCCGGGCGAGGTCGGCGCAGAGCGTGGCGATCGGGTCGTTGCCCAAGCCGTACAGCACCACCGACATGGTCGCCGCGGTCGCCTATCTGCTGCGCCACCTGGAGGGCGACGAGTCGCTCCCGCGGCCCCCGGGCCTGGAGGTGTTCGGCGGCGCGCCGGAGGGAATGGCGCCCAAAGCCGCCTAGTCATGTCGGGCAGGACCGGGGGTGGCGGCGCCGGCTTTCGCCGCCGTGCATCCGAAAACCAGCGAGGGCGTTGTCCAAGCTCACCGAGGAACGCCCACAATGAAGATCCTGCTTTCCGCCCTCGTCAGCGCTTGCATCGCATTGCCCGGGGCGGCGGCCTTCGCCCAACCCCAGCCTGATCGCGCCCAGCCTGATCGTGGAACCTACGACCAGCGTCAGGGTGATCAGCGGGCTGGGGATCGCACCCAAAGCTACGACCAGCGCCAGAGCTCTGACCGGGGCCGGAGCTATGACCAGGGGCGGCATCGCCATCGCCAGCAGGTCTGCCGAATCCGGCATCACCGCCGGGTATGCTACTGGCGCTAGGGGGAACCGCCGATCGCCGCGAGCGCCGCGCCTCAGTCGAAGCTCGGCGCCGCCCAGCCCCGGCTAGAGCGGATTCTGCTCCGGCAGCTCGGCTATATGCAGCAGCGCTCGGCCCTCCAGGGGTCGACATAGCAAACGCTAAAGGTGCGGCCTGACGTCACCACAGCCCGGGATTGCCGCGTTCACCCTGTCTCTTATCCGCCCCTAAACCGCGACGTCGCCATGGTGTCGGCGGTTCTCCACGAACCAGGGTCGAGTCTGGCGCGCCATCCACGTTCCCAACGGCGCGCCGGGCTCGGCTCCGGGCGGAGATCCCGCGGCGGGCCGCCAAGCCTACGAAGAGGCCGGATAGGTCTCCACCAGCCGACCGCCGTACCAAAGCTCCATGGGCCGGCCGTCGTGCTCGTCCCGGGCGGAGAGCTTGGCAGCGTCGTCCGACTGGCACTCAAGCTCCGAGGACGCCTTGATGCGGCCGCCTGGGTCGAAGAAATAGAGATGGTAACTCAGCACGATGCCTCCTGCGGCGCCTACGCCCCGACCGGCAACGCCGGCGGCGAGACGATCGTTCCGCTGGCAGGTAAAGACCGCTACGACGCCGCGGACGACCCGGACTGACCGTTAGGCTGGAAAGCCTCCGCACGGTGGCGCTCCATGATCGGGCGGTCGCCTTCCCAGACGGCGACGTAGGCGCAGCTGGGATGCTCGCCGAGCAGCTTGAGCGCGCGTTCCGGGGCGGACTTGTCGCCCCCCAGCTCAAACGCCTCGAACGAGATTGAGCGGCCGTCCTGATTGCAGAGGTAGAAGGTGTATATGGCCATTTGAGGATCTCCTCGCCTGGAGCGGGAGCGTAGGGCTGGCAGGGCCGGGTCTCTCAGCCGCCGGCGCCCAGAGGCAATGTGCCGACGATGGTGGAGCTTAGCAGGTTTTGGCCGGCGCGTCTCGGGTGACGCGAGCTTCAGGCCGCGGCGGCGGCCGCGCCGGGGGTGTTGGTCTGACCCAGCGCTTCCTGCAGGGCAGCCAGCAGGTGTTCGGCCTTCATGGGCTTTTCGACGACGCCGTTCATGCCGGCGGCGAGGTAGCCCTCGGAGTCTTCCGGGTCGGCGTTGGCGGTGAGCGCGATGATCGGCACCAGGCCGGGCTGACCGGGCAGGGCGCGGATGGCGCGGGTGGCGGCGACGCCGTCCATCACCGGCATCTTGATGTCCATCAGGATCAGGTCGAAGCGGCCGCCGCGCGCGGCCTCCAGGGCCTCGGCGCCGTCGTTGGCGGACTCGCAGGTGCAGTCGAACATCTCGCACAGCGCCTGGGCGACCATGCGGTTGGTGGCGTTGTCGTCGACGACCAGGATGTGGATCGAGCGCTCGGCGGCCTGGGGCGCCTCGGCGGGGATTTCAATGGTCGCGGGCAGCAGCACCTCGAAGATCACCGTTTCAGCCGTGCCGCCGGCGCCTTCGCTGCGCAGCACGCCGCCCATGCCCTCGACGATCTGGCGGGCCAGGACCACGCCGATGGCCACGTTGAGGCCGAAGCGGGCCTCCACGTCGCGGACCCGAGCCTCCAGGCCCTGGCTGTCCCAGGCAGGATTGCGCGCGCCGCGGACGCGGCCTTCCAGCCGCACGCCCTCGGGGCCGGTGACCGTGCGGACGCTGGCCTCCACGGCGCCGCGGCGCATGCTGGCCACCGCCTCGCCGACGAAGCCGTCGAACACCTGCAACAGCCGCGCGCGGTCGCCGATGGCGCAGGCCTCGGGGTCGCCGTCGTACGAGACCAGCAGGGTCACCCCGCTCAGCTCCGCCGCCGGCTGCCAGCGGCTGTGGACCTCGTCGACCAGTTCGCGCAGCCGCAGGGGCGCAGGCTCCAGCGTCAGGCCTTCCCGGCTGACCTTGCGCAGGTCGCGGGCGGCCTCGAGCAGGTGGCGGACCGCCTGGGCGGCTTCCGTCACGCCGCTGACGCAGGCTTCGGTGTCGGCGGTCAGGCGTTGGCGCGAGAGCTGTTCGGTCAGGGCCAGCACGCCGTCCATCTGCTGAACGACATCGGCGGTGACCCGATCGAAGAAGAAGCTAGGCAGAGACATGAACAGCCGGGAGTTGTGACGGGTCCTAGCCGCACCATGACGCCAAGCGCTTGCGGAGAGGTTAAGTACATCGCCGGCCTCCGGTAACCTTGCCCGCGGCGAGTTCCCGACAGGTCCCGGTCTTTCGGATCGGGCGCCGATCGCGCATATGGGGGCGATGATCGACCCAAAAACCGAGCGGGGGGCCGGCGCCCTCGTGCTGTTCTCGGGCGGGCAGGACTCCACCGTCTGCCTGGCCTGGGCGCTCGGCCGCTATGCGCGGGTGGAGACGGTGGGCTTCGACTACGGCCAGCGCCATTCCGTCGAGCTGCAGGCCCGCGCCGCGGTCCGCGGCCGCATCGCCGAGCGGTTTCCCGAGTGGGCCGCCCGGCTCGGCGAGGACCACATGCTGGAGATGCGCGGCTTCGGCGCAGTGGCGGCCTCGGCGTTGACCGCGGACCGCGCGATCGAGATGACCGCCAGGGGCCTGCCATCCACCTTCGTGCCCGGCCGCAACCTCGCCTTCTTCGTCTACGCCGCCGCGCTGGCCGACCGGCGGGGGCTGAACGCGCTGGTCGGCGGCATGTGCGAGACCGACTTCTCCGGCTACCCGGACTGCCGGCGCGACACGCTTGATGCGATGCAGGCGGCGCTGAACCTCGGCATGGCCCAGGACTTCGTCATCGAGACGCCGCTGATGCAGATCACCAAGGCGGAGACCTGGGCGTTGGCCAAGGGCCTGGGCGGCGAGGCGCTGGTGCAGGTGATCGTGGAGGACAGCCACACCTGCTACCTCGGCGTCCGCGAGGCGCTGCATCCCTGGGGCTACGGCTGCGGGACCTGTCCGGCTTGCGAGCTTAGGGCCCGCGGCTGGGAAGGCTGGGCGGCCCAGGACCGGCCGGCGGCGCGGCCCGAAAGCCGTCCATGAGCTACGCGGTCAAGGAGATCTTCCTGACGTTGCAGGGCGAGGGCGGGCAGGCCGGCCGCCCGGCGGTGTTCTGCCGCTTCGCCGGCTGCAACCTGTGGTCCGGGCGCGAGGCCGACCAGGCCGAGGCGGTCTGCAAATTCTGCGACACCGATTTCGTCGGCCTGGACGGTCCGGGCGGCGGCCGGTTCGCCGATGCGGAGGCGCTCGCGGGCGCCGTGGAGGCCCAATGGCGGGGCGGCGCCGACGACCGCCTGGTGGTGCTGACCGGCGGCGAGCCCTTGCTGCAGCTCGACGAGCCCTTGATCGCGGCGCTGCACGCGCGCGGCTTTTCCCTGGCGCTGGAGACCAACGGCACGATCGCGGCGCCCGCCGGCGTCGACTGGATCTGCGTCAGCCCCAAGGCCGACGCGGCGCTCGCCCAGACCCGCGGCCAGGAGCTGAAGCTGGTCTATCCGCAGGAGGGCGTCGATCCGGCCCGCTTCGAGGGCCTGGCGTTCGAGCGGTTCCTGCTGCAGCCCATGGACGGGCCGGCGCTGGCGCAGAACACCCGGGCCGCCATCGCCTATTGCCTTGCCCATCCCCGCTGGCGTTTAAGCGTCCAGACCCACAAGTACCTCGGCATCGCCTGAGGCCAGACGCAGGCGCTGCCTGCCCAAAGACCAGATGAGCTCCAGGATTTTCGAGATCACCAAGGCCGCGACCTTCGACGCGGCGCATCACCTGCCCAAGGGCCCTGCGGGCCCCTACACGCGTCTGCACGGCCACTCCTTCCGCGTCGAGGCGACGGTTCGCGGCGAGGCGCAGGGCGCCATCGGCTGGGTCTCGGACCTGGGCGAACTGGACCGCGCGCTGCGGGCGGCGGCCGGCGAGCTGGACCACGGCCTGCTCAACGAGAAGGCGGGGCTCGAAAGCCCGACCCTGGAACACCTGTGCCTGTGGTTCGCCGAGCGGCTGAGACCGGATTTCCCGGGGCTGGCGCGGGTGGTGGTGTCGCGCCCGACGGTGGGCGAGAGCTGTGCGCTGAATTTGGGCTAGCCCTTCGGGGAGCCTAGCCCCCCGACTTGTCGTCCTTCTTGCCGCCGGGGATGACCGCGCCGACGACGGCGCCGACGCCTCTGGCGGTCGCGCCGGCGGCCTTGGCGGTGACGCCGATGGCGGCTCCGGCCACGCCGACCGCCGCGCCGGCGACGGTGGTGGCCAGGCAGCCGCACAGCAGGACCGCGGCCGCGGCCAGCACGGCTATGGATGGCAATGTCATTTTACGGACTCCCCAACGTCGGCGGAGTCTGCCTGCAGAACCGCTCCGAAAGAAGGCGGGTTCAGCTGTCCTCGGCTGCGGCGTTTTGCTGCGCCGCGTCGGCGTGACGGCGTCGGGGGCCCTTGAAGCGAGGGTCGGCGCGCCGGCGCCGGTCGGGGCCGAAGTAGTCGGTGGTGCGTACGAAGGCGCGCGGATGGTCGATGACCTGGTTGAGCCGCTCGATGACGCCGCGGGCGGTGAGTGGCTTGGCGAGGAATTCGTTCACCCCGGCGTTGCGCGCTTCCTGCACCCGCTGATGCGTCGAATGTCCGGTGATCATGATCACCGGGCACATGTGGCCGGGGCTGTCGGGCGAGTTGCGGAGCAGGCGCACGAAGTCGATGCCGTCCAACGGCTTCATCGAAAGGTCGGTCATGACGATGTCGACCGGCTCGTTGCGCATCATCTGCAGGCCCTGGGCCCCGTCGCCGGCCTCGTAGATATGGCGGACGCCGAGCGCACGCAGGATCTCGCCCAACAGCACCCGCATGTGCTGGTTGTCGTCGACGATCAGGACCTTCAGCAGATCGTAGCGCAAGGCGAACCGACATCCGTTCTGCAGGCTTCCACCCGCCGCGCGCCAAGGTTTCGCGGCGACCGTGGCAGGATGCGGTTGTTAGGTTGGGGAATTGTTACCGGTCCATGCGAATTCCGGCGTTTGGAGGAGTCTAACCCGCTGGCGTGGATGAAGAATCAGCCCCGTCCCGTCTGGCCGCGGTGGCGCAGGTAGGCGTCGGCCAGCACGCAGGCCACCATGGCCTCGACGACCGGCACGGCGCGGATGCCGACGCAGGGGTCGTGGCGGCCCTTGGTGCGCAGCTCGATCTCCTCGCCGGCCTCGTTCACGCTGCGGCGGGGGGTGAGGATCGAAGATGTCGGCTTGAACGCCACCCGCGCGGTGATCGGCTGGCCGGTGGAGATGCCGCCGAGTACGCCGCCGGCGCTGTTGGACAGGAACACCGGCCCGTCATTGCCGGCCCGCATCTCGTCGGCGTTCTCCTCGCCGGAAAGCGCCGCGGCGGCGAAGCCCGCGCCGATCTCCACCCCCTTGGCGGCGTTGATCGACATCAGCGCCGCGGCCAGTTCGCTGTCGAGCTTGGCGTAGATCGGCGCGCCCCAGCCGGCGGGAACGCCCACGGCCTCGACCTCGACGATGGCCCCGACCGACGAGCCGGCCTTGCGCACTTCGCCGAGATGCTCCTCCCACAGGCCGACCGTGCCGGGGTCGGGGCACCAGAAGGGGTTGTTGCGGGTCTCCGCCCAGTCCCAGCGGCTGCGGTCGACGGCGATGGCGCCGACCTGCACGAGGGCGGCGCGGATCACGACCTCAGAACCGAGGATCTTGCGGGCCACGGCGCCGGCCGCCACCCGCGAGGCGGTCTCGCGCGCCGAGGAGCGTCCGCCGCCGCGGTAGTCGCGCACGCCGTACTTGGCGAAATAGGTGTAGTCGGCATGGCCCGGGCGGAACGACT
>NZ_JAQGIZ010000203.1 GCF_028290885.1 Phenylobacterium sp. | reverse complement strand
GCGGGCACGGAGATACGGGTAGGCTTCGACGATGCGGCGGGCGGCTGAGCGGGTGATCATCAGGAAGCCGGCGCCGAGGCTGGCGATGGGGCGGAAGCCGTCCGGGGACGGCGGCGCCGGCCCGGGGAGGGGCTCGGCCTCATAGATGAGGGCGCCGTTCCCCCGCTCCTGGCTCTTGCGAGGGTAGAGGCCGCCGACGACGTCGCGGCCGGCCTGCAACAGGCGGAAGACGGCCGGCGGCTCGAAGCCGATGTCGGCGTCGATGAACAGCAGGTGGGTCGCCGGGCTCTCGAGGAACTTGGCCAGGAAGGCGGCGCGGCCGCGGCCGATCAGGGCCTCGCCGCCGCTCAGGTCGACCTGCAGCCCAACGCCGCGCGCGGCGCAGGCCGGCCGCAGCGCCAGCAGCGAGCTCATGTAGATCGCGTGCGCCTGGCCCCCATAGCAGGGCGTCGCCAGGTAGATCGAAGGACTTTCGGCGGCCACGGCGGTTCCAGGGGATTCGGGACGGTCCTGAGCTAGGAAGCGTCTTTGCGCCGCCGGCGCAAGCGGCGGCGCGGTGCGGCCGGCGGCAAGGTCGCAGATCAGGCGGGGCCACTCCAGCTCAACTTTCGGGCCCAAATTCTTGCCTTTGTTCGCTGTATGTTCCATACGATCTACATGCTCAAACGTATTCCGCATCGGCGCGCTGAGAGTTCGCTGTCGCTTAGGGTCGGCCATTGGTTCGAGGCGCAGGCCACCGGCTGGGGCCTTGTGGTGCTGCCGCTGGTCCTGGGCGCGCTGCTGACCATGGCCCTGCTGAAATGGTTCAGTGGCTAGAGGGGCCGGCCGGATCCCGGCGCCAGGGGCCGGTCGAACGCTCGCCGCCGCGCAAGCCTCACTGCTGCATCGACCTATCGCCCCTCTGGCGGCGGGGCGCGGACTTGGCTCGTCGGGGGGCCTAGGGCCAGACGGACGCGACGAACACCGTCATCGCCAGGACGAAGGCGCAAAGCGTCCAGAACCCCAGCCAGAGCCAGAACCCGTAGGGGGTCCTTTGACCGCTCCACGCGTCGAAAGCGGTTGAAGACGGCGCCCGTTCGCACGCCAAGGTAAGGCACCGTAGCCCCTGCGGCCAAGCTCAGCAGCCGGATCGAAAGCCGCTCGAGAACTCCGCTCACCCTGGCTCCTCATGCACCGCGACGGCTCGCCCTGACGACGCCCGAGTCGCACCACGGCTTAACCGCCCTCCGGGAAGGAGGCGTTCCGTCGGGATCGGTACCAGCGGTACTAGATGGCGCTGCGTACCGAGCCGCGCGCTTTCGCCGGACTCGGCAGGGCTGCTAGACTAGTGGCGCCGCTTAAGGCGCGATCTTTCGGAAGGGTCGCCTAGACTGCGCAGCGCTGGTTTTTGTAGAGGTCGGCGAGGACGGCCTTGCGTTTGTTGACCAGTTGCTCGGCCTTGTCGGCATCCATGTAGTTGCCGACCGCCGCGGGCCAGAAGAACAGCACCGCCGCGACGTTGGCCCCGCTGACGCCCTTGTTGTGCTGGGCTTCCTCGAGAACTCCGTCGAGCTTCCTGTCCTGGGACTTGATGTCCTGGCAGGACAGCTTCTCGTCGCCCAGCTGGCTGGTCGCAATTTTTTCGTTGGTTGCACAGCCGCTCGCAGCCATGGCGATGGACGCGACAACGCACAGGCGCGTGGCCTTGCTTACGATAGATGACATGAATTTCCCCCCGAATGGCGCAAAACGCGTGCATTCCCCGAAGGGAAATAAGACCCAACTCGCTCGGGCGTCAAGCCTGCTGGTTGAGTGGGCACCCCCTACGCGTCATGCGCGAGCCAGCATCCGACTTTCGATCATCATCCAAGCCAGCAGGGCGTAGGCCAACGCCAGGGTAATCCACCAACCCCAGATGCGCTGGGAGCGGGTGACTTTCGGAGCCAATTTGGAGGCGGGCCAGAGCGCCAGGGCGACGAGCACGGGGACGGACAGCAGCGCCGTTCGTGGCGCCCACCGCCAATGGCCCAGCACGACGACGAGACCACCAACAACATAGGCCAGGAGCGCCGCGCCGATGCTGGTTGCAACGACCAGCGCCGACCAGCGTCGAAGATGTTGTGAACTGACCATTCGCCCCTGTACGGGGCCACGCTGGTTCTGGCTAGCCACAGCCTGGCTGCAGCGCTGCCGCCCGCGAACCGTTCTGTCTGGCAGACGCAGACAGGTTCAAGGGAGGAGGCTAGGGGTTTCAGGGCTGTAGAGCGCTGAGCATCCGAGGAAAGAGCCTTCGCGCGGACCTAGTGGGCCGCCGGGGACACGTCGATCGGTAGCCGGCGGTAATTTCGTACCCTAGCGCGCAGCCGGCGGAACCGAATTCACCGGCATAAAACCGGTGTAATCCGGCGCTTATGCCGGCGGCTGCCGGAGCCGAATTTGTAAGTCATTGATTTTCCTACGGAGAATGGTGAGTGCGGTAGGATTCGAACCTACGACCCGCTGACTAAGAGAAGAGGAAAGGTGCCGTTGCTAGGCGGCGGCCTTGCGCGCCTTCTTTGCAAGTAGCTTGCCGACCCAGGCGTTCCACTTCTTCATGCCGGCCCGCTTCTCCGGCATGTAGTTCCAGCGGTCGTAGCTCTTGGAGCTCACATCCTGCAGCGTGTGGTTCTGCAGGCGGTCGCGAATTTCTTTGGACACGCCGGCCTTGCCAGCCAGAGTCTTCCAGGTGCGGCGCAGGTCGCGGTTGGTGACCACCGGGATCACACCCCGATCCCTCTGGCGCCACATGAAGCTGTAGAGCGTCCCAGCGCTGACCGGCATGGACGGATCCTTCGCAGACGGAAAGAACCAGCCGTACTTGTTCGGGATGATCGACCCGATCAACTCCGCCGCGAGGTCAGGAACGGGGATCGCGTGGGGTTTGCCATTCTTGGTCTTCGACCAGTCAATGATCTTCTCCTTGGCGACCCACTGGTCTTTATGGAGACCAGCGATCTCCTCAACCCGCTGCCCGGTCAACATCAGGACGCGCACCGCACGGGTATAGGGCGGATGCACGGGCGAATCCGGGTGTTCGAGCCAGCGGTAAAGCTGGACAAACTCGTCCTCCTTGAGCCAACGGGTTCCGGCAACCTTCGGCTCAGTTGGGATACCGCCGGCGGGATTGGCCACGATCTTGAACCGCCGGGGCGCAGCAGTCCGATAGTCCAGTTCGGATTTGATGCCCCAGGAATAGGCCGACCGGATGTAGCTCCTGACATGGTCGGCCATTGACGGCTTGCCGCGCTCATAAATCGGCCGCAACACACCCAATACCTCCTCGGGGGTCACCTGACGCGCAAGCCGGTTGCCGCCGAGGATCGCGGCCACATTGTCCAGACTCTTCTTCGCGTCCGACCACGATGGTTTCTCCGCCGACTTCAGATGGGCGACATAGGCCTCGAACAGGTCGGCGACCGTGCCAGGCCGAGCGTCGATGGCGAGTTTGATGCTCACCTTCTTCTGGATCACTCCGGAGTAGTCGCGCTCGAAAACGACCCTGGCCTCTGCCAGTGACATGGCCGGATAGTCCCCGATCTTGGCCTTGGTCCGCTTCCCGTCGCGCCACTGCTGCGCCATCCAGTCGGCGGTCACCCGGCTAGGCATCGGTTTTAGGATTAAGGTCAGGCGGCCCGTGCCGCGACCGTCGCCATCGGCGAGCGTCTTCTGCTTACCGGTCTTTTCGGCCCACTTGAGCGCGCGGCGGATCGTGCTGTCGGTGAGGCTCGCCATGGATTTTTCGGGTCCAACTGGGGACGGTAACTGGGGACGGTAAGGGCTCGATATCCCGCTTATGGGGACACGATCTGTTCCCAGTCAATATACCGAAAAATCCTGATTATTCAATGGTATTGAGCGTGATCGAGCGTGATCGAACAAGGCCAAGTCGGGTGGTTATGCACCAGGATCACGGCGCTGGCGGAGAGTTCGAGCGCGCGGCGCATGACTTCGCGGGGATAGACCGGCGCGTGGTCGACGGTGCCGCGGTTCATGGTCTCGTCGGCGATCAGCTGGTTCTTCTTGTCGAGGAACAGCACGCGGAACTGTTCGCGGGCCTCATGCGCCAGGGCGGTCTTCACATAGGCCAGCAAGGCCGCCCAGGAGGAGATCACCGGCCGCTTGCCGACCGCCTCGCGGGCGGTGCGCAGGGCCGCCTCGTGCAGCAGCTTGAGGTCCAGCGCCAGCGCATCGCCAACCCCCTTGACGGTCTTCAGCTCGTCGGGCGTCGCGCCCAGCACCCCGGCCAGCGAGCCGAAGCGGGCGAGCAACTGCTTGGCCAGCGGTTTGACGTCGCCCCTGGGGATCGAGCGGAAGAGGTGCAGTTCGAGGAGTTCGTAATCGGGCAGGGCGGCCAGCCCGCCGGCGAGCGCGCGTTCACGCAGGCGGTCGCGATGGCCGGCGTAGTGCGGCTTTGGCTTTGGCGCCCGCTTGGCCGCGAGCCAGAGGTCGGGCTGGGGCGAGGCGTCCTGAACGGATGACGGGCTGTCCATGCGGGAACAATGTTCCCTATGTGTTCCCGAATTGCAAGGCGAAGCTTAGGCAAGGCGAAGCGCGCCCAGCCTGCGCCCATTATCCGCCGGTCACGGAAAGCACGGCCTCCTTGACCTTCGCCTTGGCGACGCGGCCAAGCTGGCCAAGGTCCAGGTGCGGCAGGTTGGGGAGCTCGTCCGCGTTGACGACGGCGTCGACGATCGCCGGGCCGCTGCAGGCCAGGGCCTCCGAGATCGTCCCCTGCAGGGCGCCCGGCTTATCGACCTTGAAGCCGCGGCCTCCACAGGCCTCGGCGAAGGCCGCGAAATCCGGGTTGGGGAATTCGATGCCAGGCTCAAAGGGCGGCAGGCCGATGGATTCCGCCTCCAGGTGGATCAGGCCGAAAGCCGAGTTGTTGTAGATCACCGCCTTGACCGGCAGCTTGTGGTGCACGGCGGTCAGGAACTCACACATCAGCATGTTGAATCCGCCATCGCCGCAAAGCGCGATGACCTGACGGGAGCGGTCCAGCGCCTGGATGCCGTTGGCCTGGCCTAGCGCGGTCCCGACGGCGGCGTTGTTGAACGAGCCGACGATGCGCTGGCGTCCATTCTGACGGATCCAGTTGGCCGACCAGAGCGTGTTGAGGCCGGTATCGAAGACGAAGACGGCGTCAGGCGCGGCGAGGTCCCCGACGGTCCGCGCGACCGCCTGCGGGTGGACGCGATCCTTGCTGCGCGCCGGGTCCGCCTGTCTGTCGAGCATCTCATCCCAACTGCGGCGCCCCCTGGCCACCTCGTCGAAGAAGGCGGAGTCGGTTTTGGCGGCGACGCGATCCAGCAGGAGTTTCAGCGTCGGGCGCGCCGAGCCGACGGCGCCGTAGACGGTCGGGGCCCGGCGGCCGATCACCTCGGGGCGTTCGTCGATCTGGACGACGACCTCCTTGGCGGGCAGGAAGTCCGAATAGGGGTAATCGGTCCCGACCATCAGCAGGAGATCGCAGCGCATCACCGCGTCGTAGACCGCCTTCGTGCCGATCATGCCGATGCCGCCCATCCAACGGGCGTCGTCATAGGGCAGGACGTCCTTGCCCTTCACGGTATGAATCAGGGGCGCCTGCAGGCGGTCGGAGAGGGCCCGCAGCTCGTCGGCGGCGCCATGACAGCCGGCGCCGCACATGATCACCAGCCTTTTCGCCCGGTCGATCCGGCGAGCGATCTCGGCGACCTCGTCCTCGCTGGCGGCGATCTCGGGCCGGGGCCTGAGCGTCGCGACGCTCGCCACGGTCCCATCGGCCTTCGCGCCGATCACGTCCTGCGGCAACGTCAGGTGGGCGACGCCACGGCCGCCATAGGCCGCCGCGATGGCCTGATGGATCACGGCCGGCGCCTGATCTGGCGAGGAGACGGTCGCGGTGTAGAGCGCCACGTCGCGGAACAGCAGATCCGGCGCCGTCGTCTGGATGTAGTCCGTGCCCTGGAGGCTACGCGGCATGTCCCCCGAGAGCGCCAGCACCGGCGCGTGATCGCGGCTGGCCTCGTAGAGGCCCGCAACCAGGTGGGTGCTGCCGGGGCCCGTCGTGCCAGCGCACACGGCCAGCCGCCCCGTGAGCTTGGCTTGGCCTGAAGCCGCCAGCGCGGCGCCCTCCTCGTGGCGAACGCCAATCCACTCGATGGAACTGTGGCGCACCGCGTCGGCGAGGGGATTCAGGGAATCGCCGATCAGGGCGAAGATCTGCTTGACCCCGATCTGCTCGAGCGTGCTGACCAGGACGCCTGCAACGGCTTGCGACATCTTCCGTCTCCCTTCGCCGTTCTCCAGAACGATGAGTGAGGCGCCGTCGTAGAAGGTCGCGCTGGACGACCCGCGGCGATCATCACAAGGACTGCCGCGTCCTTCGGATTGTTCCCAGGTGTTCCCGGTTTTGAAACCTAGGTGAGGTCGATCGACGCCTTGGCCAGGTCGCCGCGCCAGGCGCGCCTGGCCTGGGCCAGGTGGGAGCTCGCGGCTTTCGAATCGCCGAGCCTGGCCTCGGCCTGAGCGAGCACGCGCAGGGCCAGGGCGTCGTCGGGCCAGCCGGCGAGGCTGGCCTTGGCTTCGCGGACAGCGTCGGCGGGCTTGCCGGCGGCGAGGTCGGCGGCGGCCAGGCTGCGGCGGACCGGATACCACCAGGGCGGCGGGTCGAAGTTGTCGAAGACCGGGAAGGCCTTTTCCTGGCGCTGGGCGGCGCGGGCGAAGGCTTCGGCGGCCTTGGCGGGCTCGTGGTCCAAGAGGGCGGCGCGGCCGGTGAGCACGTCGCCGGCGATGGCGGCGATGTCGACGGTTCCGGATTCGTTCGCCTTGCCCGCCTCGGCCTCGCGCCGGACTCCGGCCACGTCGCCGCGGGCGGCGAAGGCCTCGCCGCGGGCGTAGTGCCGATAGACCCGCACGATGCGCGGATCGCCGGCGGCGTCGGCCAGCGCCAGCGCCCGATCAGGAGCATAGCGCCCGTAGGCCACCAGGCTGCGGGCGCTGGCGGTGGTGCGCCGCTCGACCGGATTGGCGGACCGCGCGGCGCCAGCCGGCATGGCGACCACGCCATGGTCGAAAGTCGCCGGGAACGCGACGGCGGCGTGGTCGGCGTATTTCAGCGCCAGGCGCCCGTCTCCGGCCATCAGGGCTCCGGCCAGGCCGAAGGTGTAGTTGTGCAGGTAGTATATCTGGCTGGAGAGCGGGCCCGCGTAGCGCAGCTTCGCCTCGACGTCGGCGTCCACCTTCAGAGCCTGGGCGTCGACGATCGCCACGCGCTCGTACTGCCCCACGTGCATCAGGGTGTGGGCGGCCATGTGGACGAGGTGGCTGGCGCCGGGCGCGAGGCCTGCGAGCCTTTCGGCATAGGGCAGGGCCTGCGCCGGATGGCCGGCGAACTCGGTGGCGTGGATGTAATAGTGGATCGCCGCGGTGTCGTCGGGATGGCGCGCCAGCACGTCCTTGAGGATCGCCTCGGCGCGGGGAACGCCGGAATAGTCGTCGCGGCGGGCGGGGATCAGCAGGGCCTGGACCGCCAGGTTGGCGATCTCGTCGTCGCCGGGGAAGCGGCGCACCAGGTCGTCCATGGCCTGGCCGTAGACGGTGTCGCGCTTGGCGTCGGGCGTGTCCTTGCCGTAGCGGAGCTGCAGGGCCGCGATCAGGCCCTCGGCGCGGGCGTCGCCGGGCTTGAGCAGCTTGCGGGCGCGGTCGGCATGGCTGAGCGCCACGGCCCCCTGCGTGGGCGTCACGCCATAGTTCAGCGTCTGGCCGAGGCCGAGCGCCACGCCCCACTCGCAGAGCGCGCAGGCGGGATCGAGGGCCGCAGCCTTGGCGAAGGCGGCGCTCGCCTCGTTGTGGTTGAAGGCGTGGTAGAGGTTGAGGCCCTCGTCGTACCAGGCCTGGGCCTCGCGGCTGGCGGTGTCGGCGGGCGACGCGCCATTGCCGACGCCCGTCAGCATCACCGCCGGCTGCGGCCCGGCGCGAGGCGCCGTGCGTTCCGCCCCGCAGATGTAGCCGACGCCGAGCGCGGTGGCGTCCGCCCCGACCGCGTTGGGAAAGCCGAGCGCGACGGCGGCGAGCGCAAAGGCTGCGGCTTTCATGGTGGTCCCTCCCTATCGTTGCGGGAGGGTCGGGCGTTTTCACGTGTTCGGCAAGGGGGCCGACCCGTCAGGCTGCGCCGCTGCCGTAGGGCCGCGTCAGGACCTCCAGGAAGTGGCCGGACGGATCGAGGAAATAGAAGCCGCGGCCGCCGTCGCGGGTGTTGATCACGTTCTCGCGGCGCTGCGCCGGGTCCGCCCAGTAGGTCATCCCGCGCGCCGAGACGCGCTCGAAAATGGCGTCGAAGTCGGCCTCCGACACCAGGAAGGCGTAGTGCTGGTGCGCGATCGGGCCGGGGTCGGCCATGAAATCCAGGCTGACGCCGTTGGCGGTCTCGACGGCGAGGAACGGGCCGAAGGATCGGGGCTCGGCGAGGCCCAGGATCTCCGAGAGGAAGTTGGCGGAGGCCTCCCGGTCGGACGTGTGAACGATGGTGTGGTTGAGTTCGATGCTCATGGCGGGCCTCGCCCGGGTGGTGCTTAGGCGCTGATCACCGGCGGCTTGTAGAGACCGGCGGGCGAGAGGGTGAAGACCTCGTAGCCGGTCTCGGTGACGCCGATGGAATGCTCGCACTGGGCCGACAGCGACTTGTCGCGGGTGACCGCCGTCCAACCGTCGGAGAGCAGCTTCACCTGGAATTTGCCGAGGTTCACCATCGGCTCGATGGTGAAGAACATCCCCGGCCGCAGCAGCTCACCGGTGCCCTTCTGGCCGAAGTGCAGGATGTTGGGCGCGTCGTGGAACACCTTGCCCAGGCCGTGGCCGCAGAAGTCGCGGACCACCGAGCAGCGCATGCTCTCGACGTAGGACTGGATGGCGAAACCGATGTCGCCGGTCCGCGCGCCGGGCTTCACGGCGGAAAGGCCGCGCTCGATCGCCTCGTAGGTGACGTCGATCAGCCGCTTGGCGCGCGGCGCGACCGGGCCGACGCCGTACATGCGGGAGGTGTCGCCGTGCCAGCCGTCGACGATGACCGTGACGTCGATGTTGGCGATGTCGCCCTCGCGCAGGGTGCGATCGCCCGGGATGCCGTGGCAGACGATGTGGTTGGGGCTGATGCAGACGGTCCGAGTGTAGCCGCGGTAGCCCAGGCAGGCCGGCAGCGCGCCGTGGTCGAGGATGAACTCGCGGGCCAGCGTGTCGAGGTGGTCGGTGACGACGCCCGGAACCACGTGCGGGATCAGCATGTCCAGGCACTCGGCGGCGAGCCGGCCTGCCACCCGCATGCCCTCGAAGTCCGCAGGGCTGTGGATCTTGATCTGGCCGGTGCGGTAGTCGGCGTCTGCCAAGCCAAGATGGGGGTCGGTGTTGGCCATATCGTTCTATGCCGCGGCGGGCGCCGCGCTCTTCCAGGGGACCTTGCGGGCGATGCTGACCGCCATGGGGCTTATGTCGCAATCATAGCACAGAACTTCAACACCCCGGTTTGCCGCGTCCTTGAGGCCGGCGGCATAGGCGGGGTCGAGGTCGTGGCAGGCCGAAAAGGCGTCGCAATCGGTGCGCTGGATGACGAACAGCATGACCGCTCGCTGGCCGGCCTCGACCATGGCGGTGAGCTCCTTCAGGTGCTTCAGGGACCTTGCGGCGACGCAGTCGGGGAATTCGGCCAGCGTCCCTGAGCGGCGCAGGTGGCAGTTCTTGACCTCCAGCAAGCAGGGCGGGCGGGCGGGCGCTTCGAGCAGGAAGTCCACGCGGGAGTTGGCGCCGTACTTCTCTTCGCGGCGGTGGGTTTCGTTG
>NZ_JAQGIZ010000197.1 GCF_028290885.1 Phenylobacterium sp. | reverse complement strand
GCCACCAGGGCGCCCACCGTGATCCCGTCCGCGGCGACCACCGAGGCCGACCCGATCCCGCCCTTCAGCGACCCGGCCATGGCCCCGTAGCCCGCGCCGGCGGTCCCGAGCTCGAACGCCTCCGACGCCGAGGCGGTCGCCGCCACGCCGAGCGCGCGATAGGGCGGCGCCTCGCCCCAGGCCTTGTCGCCGCCGTTGGCCAGGTCGAAGAGGATGGCCGCCGGGATCACCGGCGACACCGGCACGGCCGGGTTCTGGACGAGGCCGTAGCCTCGGCCCCGCGCCCCCAGCCAGGCCGCCGCGCCGTCGGCGGCGGCGAGGCCGTAGACCGATCCGCCCGACAGCACGACCGCGTCCACCGCCTCCACCAGGTTCTCAGGCGCCAGCGCGTCGGTCTCGCGCGTGCCCGGCGCCCCGCCGCGCACGTCGCAGGCGCAGACCGCCCGCATATCGGGCAGAATCACGGTGACCCCGCTGCGCACAGCGGCGTCCTGCGCCTGGCCCACCTTGAGGCCCGGGACGTCAGTGATCATGTTGCGGACGCCCGGGCGGGCGTGCGAAGGCATCGTCTCCATGGGCCACGGACCTCGCACGTCGGCCGGTCCGTTGTCCACGCGCGCCCTCCCGCTATGGTGGCGCTTCACCCTCCATCCGGAGCTTACCCTAAGTGACCTTCGTCAAGCGTCTGCTGCCCCTTGGGCTCGCCGCTCTCCTCTCCGGCGCCTCGATCGCCGCGCCCCTGGCGGTTCAGGGAAAGCCCACCGCATCCGAAAAGGGCCCAACCGCCATGGTGGCGGCGGCCAATCCGATGGCGGTGGACGCCGGCCTGAAGGTGCTGAAGGCCGGCGGCTCGGCGGTGGACGCCGCGGTGGCCGTGCAGGCGGTGCTGGGGCTCGTGGAGCCGCAGAGCTCCGGGCTCGGCGGCGGGGCGTTCATGACCTATTACGACGCCAAGACCCACCAGGCGACCGCCTACAACGGCCGCGAGACCGCGCCGGCCGGCGCGACGCCGGAGATGTTCTACGGCCCCGACGGCAAGCCCCTGCCCAAGGGCCAGGCGATGATCAGCGGCCGTTCGGCCGGCGTGCCCGGGGCCATCGCCATGCTTTACCTGGCCCAGCACGAGCACGGGAAGCTGGCCTGGGCGAACCTGTTCGGAGACGCCGAGCACCTGGCCGCCGACGGCTTCCCTGTGCCGCGCCGGATGGCCGAGGCCGCGAGCTCGCGCGCGCCGCAGGCCTCGCAGCCCGACGCCGTCGCCTATTTCACCAAGCCCGACGGGACCAAGGTGCAGCCCGGCGACATCATGAGGAATCCGGCCTACGCCGACACCCTGAAGAAGCTCGCCGCCGAGGGCCCCAAGGCCATCCTGGGAGGTCCGATCGCCGAGGCCATCGTCGCCAGGCTGCACCAGGGCCCGCTGCCGGGGACCATGACGCTGAAGGACCTGGCGAGCTACAAGCCCAAAGCCACGCCCGCGGTCTGCCGGCCCTACCGGATCTATGTGGTCTGCGTGCCGCCGGCGCCCTCCGGCGGCCCCGCGGTGCTGGAAGGCCTCGGCATCCTGCAGCGCACCGACATTCCGGCGCATCCGAACGACGCCCAGGGCTGGTATCTGTTCAGCCAGGCCAGCCGCCTGATGTACGCCGACCGCGACCGCTACTACGGCGACCCGGATTTCGTCGACGTGCCGATGGAGGGCCTGCTGGCGCCCGACTATCTCGACGCCCGCGCCAAGCTGATCAACCCGACGACCGCCGGTCCGCCGCCGCGGCCCGGCCAGCCGCGCGGAGCCGGCGTCCGCGCCCCGGACCACACCCTGGAACCCGGCGGCACCACCCACTTCGTGATCGTCGACAAGGACGGCAACGCGCTCTCCATGACCACCACCGTCGAGAGCATCTTCGGCGACGGCCGGATGGTGGCCGGCTTCTTCCTCAACAACCAGCTCACCGACTTCTCCTTCGAGCCGAAGGATGCCGACGGCGCGCCCGCCGCCAACTCGGTGGCCGGCGGCAAACGGCCCCGCTCCTCGATGGCCCCGGCCATTGTGCTCGACGGGCAGGGCCGGCTGGTGGAGGCGGTGGGCTCGCCCGGCGGCCCGTCGATCATCGCCTTCAACCTGAAGGCCCTGGTGGCGACGCTCGACTGGAAGCTGCCGATGCAGCAGGCGCTTGCCCTGCCCAACCTGATCGCCGCCGGGAATTTCTACGCCTCGGAGCCGGACAAATATCCGCCCGGCGTGGTGGACGCGCTGGCGGCCAAGGGCGTGAAGCTGGCGGGCGGCCCGTTCGGCGAAGGCTCCGGCCTGCATGGCATCGAGGTCACCCCGAACGGCCTGCGCGGCGGCGCGGATCCCCGGCGCGAGGGCGTGGCGAAGGGATACTAGTGTGCTGGATTGAAGTTCGCCGTCTTCACGGGCCACGCGCCGAGCGAACTTCAAATCCAAGAAAGCACACTAGAAACATATACTTGCTAGTGTCCTCATCGATTCCGATGTTCGCCAAAGCCAGCCGCAAGCGCTTGCGAACTTCGGAATCGGGACACTAGGTCGCCGAGTTCTTCGCCGCTCGCCGCCGTGTCGGCGCCGGCGGCGGGGCGCCCGGCAACCGCAGTTCGAAGGTCGATCCCCCTGGGCCCGTCGCCGCCAGCGTCAGGTCGCCGCCGTGGCCCTGGGCGAGCTCGCGGGCGATGGCGAGGCCAAGGCCCGCCCCGTCCGGGCGCCCCGACCCGGCGAAGGGCTGGAACAGCCGCTCCCGCGCCCGCTCCGGCACGCCCGGCCCGTTATCCGCCACGCGCACAAGGCTGGCGTCGCCCAGCCGCGTGAGGCTGACCGCGATGCGGCCAGGCGCCGTACGATCCTCCTGGTGCTCCATCGCCTCGCGGGCGTTGCGCAGCAGATTGGCGAGGATGCGGTGCAGCTGGTCGGGGTCGGCGGTCACCCGCTCGGCAGGGCCGACGTCTATCGCCAGCGCGATGTCGTGCTCGGCGAGCCGCGCCTCCTCGGCCGCGGCCTCGACAGCGGCGGCCAGCCGCACGGAACTGGTTTCCGGCGCCGCCTCCTGGCTCTTGCCGTAGGCCAGCACGCCCGACGCCAGCTTCACCGCCCGGTCCAGCGCGCGCTCCAGCCTGGGCAGGGCCTGGCTCACCTTGGGGTCCTTCAACGCCGCCAGCCGCTCGGAGGCGATCTGGGCGCTGGTCAGCATGTTCTTCAGGTCGTGATTGATCTTGGCCACCGCCTCGCCCAGCGCCGCCAGTCGCGCCCGCGAATTCAGCGCCACCCGCAAGTCCGCCTGCATCCGGTCGAGCTCGGCCTCGGCCCGGCCGATCTCGTCCTGCCGGCCGGAAAGCTGTACGCGGGCGCGGGCGTCGTCCGGATCGGCGCGGAACCGCTCCATGGCCCGGGTAATCCGCTGCATCGGCCGCACGAGGAAGAGGTTCAGCGTCAGGTAGACGAGGAACCCCGCCACGCTGGATACGAAGGCCGCCACCAGCACCAGCTTCCAGAGGTAGGAGATCAGCCCGCGCTTCAACTCGGCGTCCGGGGCCACGATCTCCACGAAGTCGGCGTGCCGCAGGAAGGTCGGGCTCGCCACCACCCGCACATAGCGCCCGTCGCCGCCGATCAGGGTCTGGAACGGCGCGATCAGCCAGGAGACCGGGGCCTGGTCACGCAGGTCGACGAGGTAGGGCGCGTGCTTGAGCGAAGGCCCCCCCAGTACCAGGCGGCGCATGCCTTCCGTCTGGATCGCCACGCGCGTGACGCCTGCGCCTTCCAGCAGCTGGGCGGCGATCTGCTGCGAGACCTTGCGGTCGGGCGTCGCGTCGGGGGCCAACGAGGCCAGCTCGGCGGCCCGGATGCGGTCGAGCAGCCATTTCTCTTCGAACGACGCCAGCGCCGGCGGCAAGGCGAAGGCGCCGGCCGCGACGACGAACAGGATGGTGAGCGTCAGCAGGCGCGCGGAAAGGCCGCCCGGCCAGAAGAAGCGGGGCCTCTTGGGCCTTTCGAGCTCCTGGGGCGTGGGGGCGGCGTCCGCCATGATCCTTCCGAGTTAATCCAGCATGGCTATTTCGGCAACGCGACCCGTTCGCCTGCAAGCTTCGCGCCTCTGTCTGGTGCGCTGCCGCCTAGTTTGCGCCCACGGCCTCGCTTACCGAAGCAAAGCCGTCGGCGCGCAGCCGGGCGGCCAGCTCGCGCTTGACGCGGCCGACCAGGCCCGGCCCCTCGAACACCAGGGCGGAGTAGAGCTGCACGGCGCCCGCCCCGGCCCGGATCTTCGCATAGGCGTCCTCGCCCGACGCGATACCGCCGACGCCAACCAGCGCCAGTCGCCCGGCCGAGGCCTGGGCGAATTCGCCGAGCACGCGCGTGGAGAGCGCCATCAGCGGCGCGCCGGAAAGCCCGCCCGCCTCGCGGGCGAAGCGTGACGCCAGCGCAGGCCGCGAGACCGTGGTGTTGGAGACCATGATCCCCGCCAGGCCGTGGGCGAGGCAGGTCCCGACGATGGCCTCGACCTCTCCGGCCTCCAGGTCCGGCGCGACCTTGAGGAACATCGGGGCGCAGCCCGCGGGCGGCAAGGCGTCCCGGGCCTCCGCCAGCCGGCCCAGCAGCTCGTCGAGTGCGGCCCGGGTCTGCAGGGCGCGAAGCCCCGGCGTATTGGGCGAGGAGACGTTGATCGTGAAATAGGACGCCAGGCCCCAGAGCCGCTTCAGCCCGGTGACGTAGTCGCCGATGCGGTCCTCGGAGTCCTTGTTGGCCCCGATGTTGGCCCCGACCATCCCCGGTCCCCGCCGCGCCAGCCGGCCGGCGAAGGCTTCCAGGCCGCGGTTGTTGAAACCCATGCGGTTGATCACCGCCCGGTCCTCGCTGAGTCGGAAGAGCCGAGGCCGCGGATTGCCAGCCTGGGGCAGTGGCGTGACCGTCCCACACTCCACGAAGCCGAAGCCGGCGCGCAGCATGGGGGCGAACACCTTGGCGTCCTTGTCGAAGCCCGGCGCGAGGCCGACCACGTTCGGCAGAGCGAGGCTCGCCAGCGACGAGGCCAGGATCGGATCGTCCGGGCCGCCCGCCGGGCCCAGGCCCAGCCTCAGGCCGGCGATCGCCAGGCCGTGCGCGTCCTCCGGATCGAGCGCCCGCAGGGCCCGGGTCGCCAGGCCATGCAGGCCGCTCACGCGCCCGTCTCGATCTGCGGGACACCGTCAGCGCCCAGCGGCGCCTCGGTCACCGCGCGCACCAGCGCCGTCTCCAGATGGGCGTACAGGTGCGGGAAGAGGTCCCCGCCGCGGGAGACTTCCCAGCGCAGCGCCGGGCCCAGGTCATCGGCCTCCACGGCCAGCACCACCAGGTCCTCCTGGCCGGCGAAGTGACGGCGCGCGGTCTCCTGCGCCTGTTCGGCCGTCGAGAAGTGCATGAAGCCGTCCTGCCGGTCGATCGCCGAGCCGTCGAAGCGCCGCGCCGCCAACGCAGCCTCCCACTCCCAGCGCGGGAGGATCTTGTAGATACGGCTCAATCGCCGCGCCCCGAATCGCGTTCCGGAAAGAACAGGCCGTCGAAGGCCGGGCGGCCGTTGTCGTCGATCAGGAACACCGCCGCCGCCGCGGTTGGGAAATGCCGCTGCGCCCGCGCGATCAGCGAGGACGGCGCCGAACCTTCCATCAGCAGCCTGACGGCCAGTTCCTGCAGGCCGGGATTATGGCCGACCACCATCACCGTGCCGCAGGTCCCCCCGGCCCGCTCGGCCTCGTGACGCACCGCGCCGGAGTCAGCGTGGTAGAGCTCGTCGTCGAACCTTGCCTGGGCTTTGGGGAAGTGCGGCTCGGCGGCGGCCCAGGTCTCCCGCGTGCGCGCGGACGGCGAGACCAGCACCAAGTCGGGCGCGAAGCCGAGGTCGGCGAGGTGAGCGCCCATCTGCACGGATTCCCGCACCCCCCGCGGCGACAGGCGGCGGTCGAAGTCCTCGCCGCTGGCGGACTCCGGTTCAGCCTTGCCGTGGCGGAAAAGGATCAGCCGGTCCATGCACGCTCCACCCCCGAATGAACCTCATAGCGGCGCCCGCGCCGACTGCGAAGCCGCCGCGGGGCCATTGACACCGAATGGGCTTGGCGGTCCAAGGCCCGCATGACCCCCCGGGCCAAGACCATCCCTGCGAGCGAGACGGACGGCGGGACGATGCGCTTCCCGGCCAGCAAGGCGCTGCGCCTGGACTCCGGCGCCAGGCTTGAGCCGCTGGAGATCGCCTACAGCACCTACGGGCGGCTGAACGAAACCAAATCGAACGCCGTGCTGGTCTGCCACGCGCTGACCATGGACCAGTATGTCGCCTCGACCAATCCGGTGACCGGCCGGTCCGGCTGGTGGAGCCGCGTGGTGGGCCCCGGCCTGCCGCTCGACCCGGAGCGCTACTTCATCGTCTGCGCCAACGTCGTGGGCGGCTGCATGGGCTCGACGGGCCCCGCCTCGACCAGCCCCAAGACCGGCCAGGCCTATGGCCTCACCTTCCCGGTGATCACCATCGGCGACATGGTCCGCGCCCAGGCCATGCTGATCGAGGCGCTCGGCATCGAGACCCTGCTGGCGGTGGTCGGCGGCTCCATGGGCGGCATGCAGGTGCTGCAGTGGGCCGCGGACTATCCGGAGAAGCTGTTCAGCGCGGTGTGCATCGGCGCCGCCCCCCGCCATTCGGCGCAGAACATCGCCTTCCACGAGGTCGGCCGCCAAGCGATCATGGCCGATCCGGACTGGCGCGGCGGGGCCTATGAGGCGGCGGGCGTGCGCCCGGAAAAGGGCCTGGCCGTCGCCCGCATGGCCGCCCACATCACCTACCTTTCGGAAGCCGCCCTGCAGCGCAAATTCGGCCGCGAGCTGCAGCGCGACGGTCTCTCCTGGGGCTTCGACGCCGACTTCCAGGTGGAGAGCTACCTGCGCCACCAGGGGACCAGCTTCGTCGACCGCTTCGACGCCAACTCCTACCTCTACATCACTCGCGCGCTCGATTACTTCGACCTCGCCGCCCACCACGGCGGCGTGCTGGCCGAGGCGTTCCGCAAGGCGCGCGGCGTACGGTTCTGCGTGCTCTCCTTCTCCTCCGACTGGCTCTATCCGACGGCGGAGAGCCGCGACATCGTCCGTGCGCTGAACGCCGCCGGCTGCCGCGCCAGCTTCGCCGAGATCGAGACCGACAAGGGCCACGACGCGTTCTTCCTCGACGAGCCGCAGCTCGACGCGACCCTGCGCGGCTTCTTCGCCTCCACCGCTCAGGCCCGAGGACTATAAGGGTGGGGCTGTAGCTTGAGCGCCATCCGCGAGGACTTCGCCGAGATCCTGCGGCTCGTGCGGCCCGGCGCGCGGGTGCTGGACGTGGGCTGCGAGGACGGCGAGCTGCTTGAGCTGCTCACCCGCGAGAAACGCGTCGACGGCCAGGGGCTGGAGATCAGTCCCGCCGGCGTCTCGGCCTGCCTGGCGAAGGGCCTGGCGGTGGTGCAGGGCGTCGGCGACCGCGACCTCGACCACTTCCCGACCAAGGCCTTCGACTACGCGATCCTGTCGAAGACCCTGCAACAGATGCGCGAACCCCGGCACGTGCTCTCCGAGTTGCTGCGCATAGCCGACCAGGCCATCGTCTCGGTGCCGAACTTCGGCCATTGGCGGATGCGGGTCTCGCTGATGGCCCGCGGCCGCATGCCGGAGACCCGCGCCCTGCCCGACCCCTGGTGGTCCACGCCCAACATCCACCTGTGCACCCTTCGCGACTTCACCGACCTCTGCCGCGAGCTGGACCTGCGCGTCGACGCCTGCGCGGCGCTCTCCAACGGCAAGCCGGCGCGTCCGATCCAGCCCGACGGCCTCCTGGAGAACTGGCGCTCCGAAACCGCCCTCTTCCTGCTCAGCCGCCGCGCCGAAGCGCAGCCCGCCGCCGTGCCGCAGAACCTGTTCGGGGAGGTGGAGCTGCCGAAGCCGGAGGGCGCGACACCGAGGCGGCGGCGGAAGGCCTAGAGCGCCCGCTCGGCGCCGGCCTTCATGGTCTTCAGGGTCTCGCGCATCAGCACCGCATAGGCGCGGTCGAGGAAGGCGGCCTTCAGCAGCCAGCGGCCCAACGGGCCGAGGAAGCCGGGGAACCGGTCGGCGCGGAGGCGGAAGGCGTAGGTCCAGACGACCTCGGTGCGGCCCGCGTCCAGCGCCACGTAGCGGAACTCGCCGATGGCGTAGGCGATCGGGCGCGCCGCGGCGGTCGTGTAGTCCCAGACCTGGTAGCGGAAGCGCTCGCCGGGGATCATCTCCAGCACCTGCTCGGTGGCGCCGGCGCCGTCGCTCAGGTGCACGATCCTCCGCGCGCCGGGCACGCCCCAGGGCCCTGGCGTCAGCTGGGTGGTGCCGACCACGCCGGGCAGGGCGCCCGTGGCGGGCAGGTTGTCCTCCAGCTTCTGGGCCATGTTCCAGTCGAACAGCGCCGGCGCCGGCCGCTCGATGACGATGCGGTCGGTGCGGGCGATCATCGGCGCTCGCGGATCGATCGCCGGCGGCGGCGGAAGAAGTTCAGTCGGCACTGGCGCCTCCTTCGCAGGGCAGGATCACGCCGGTGGTCCAGCGCGACTCCTCCGACAGCAGGAACAGGGCTGCGCGGGCCATGTCGTCGGGGTGGGCGATGTAGTTCATCGGCATGGCGTCGGCGATCATCTCGCGCCGCGCCTCGGTGTTCATCCAGCGGCCGAACATCTCCGAGTCCGTGGGACCCGGCGCGATGGCGTTCACCCGGATGCCCCGCCGCGCGTACTCCAGCGCCACGCACTTGGTGAGGCCCGCCAGGCCCCACTTGCTGGCCGCGTAGTCGCCGTTCTGCGCGCCGCCCACCAGCCCGCCGATCGACGAGGTGTTGACGATGGCGCCGCCGCCCGAGGCCAGCATCGCCGGGATCTCGTGCTTGATGCAGAGGAAGACGCCACGCAGGTTGGTGGCGATGACCTGGTCGAACTTCTCCGTGGAGAGCTCCGTGAACGGTACATGCGCCCCGCCGACGCCAGCGTTGTTGAACGCCCCGTCCAGCCGTCCATGCCGCTCGACGACGGTTGCGACCGCCTGCGCGACGGAGTCCTCATCGCGGACGTCGCACGCGACCGCGGACACCGCGAGGCCGGCGTCGGACAACTCGCGGGACAGGTCCGCCAGGCGGTCCGCTCGCCGAGCCGCAGCCACCACCGTCGCGCCCTCCTCGGCGAACCTGCGCACGGCCGCGGCCCCGATCCCCGACGAGGCGCCGGTGACCAGCACGACCTTCCCGGCCAGCCGGGTCGAGGCGAGGGCGAGCGGCGGCGGACTAAGGTACGGCATGACGGTCTCCGAGGTTGACAACGTCAACCTGCCGCATTGAGGTTGACGTTGTCAACCAATCGCGATCTGCTGCCTGCGTGGTCCAGAACACCCGCGACGCCCTGATCTCCGCCGCCGCCCGCCTGCTCGACCGGGGCGGACCGGCCGCCGTGACGCTGCGGGCCGTGGCCAAGGCCGTCGGCGTCTCCCACAACGCCCCCTACAAGCACTTCCACGACAAGCAGGACCTGCTGGCCGCCATCGCCGCCCGGGAACTCTCCCGCCCGGGCCTCTCGAACGCCGCGGCGCCAACCGATCCCGTCCAGGCGCTGCGGCGCATGGCGCAGGCCTATGTGGACTGGGCGCAGCACCATCCGGAGCGCTTCAAGCTGACCTTCGGCCCCTGGCGCGGCGGGACGGACGAACTCGGGGTGTCCGCCACGGCGGCGCGCGGGCGCTTCGTTGACGCCGTCGTGCGCGCCCAGGCGGCCGGTCAGCTCGTCGCGGGCGATCCGGAGCGGGTGACGGCCCTGATCCTCGCGCTGGCGCACGGGGCGGCGGACCTGGCGCTGGGCGGCCATCTCAGCCGGGAAGGCAAGGGCCGCGCCGATCCCGGCGATCTGCTCGACGACCTCTTCGCCCTGATGGCGCCTCGGCCCTAGTGTCCCGATTCCGAAGGTCGCAAGCGCTTGCGGCTGGCTTTAGCGAACTTCGGAATCGATAAGGACACTAGCAAGTGTATGTTTCTAGTGTGCTTCTTGGATCTGAAGTTCGCTCGGCGCATGGCCCTGAATGCGGCGAACTTCAAATCCAGCACACTAGGCGGTCGCGAGCGCCCTCGCCCGCCGCTGGCGCCGCAGCATCGCGCCGGCCGCCCCCAGCCCCAGGATCG
>NZ_JAQGIZ010000305.1 GCF_028290885.1 Phenylobacterium sp. | reverse complement strand
GGCGCCGCGCCGAGGCGGCCGAGGCCGCGCTGGGCCGTGCGGCCACGGCGCTGGCGGAGATCGACGCGCGGCTGACCGATCCGGCGGTGTTCGCCAAGGACCTGGCCAAGGCCGTCGACCTGGGCCGGCGCCGAGACGCGGCGCGAGCGGCCGTAGAGGCCGCCGAGCAGGAGTGGCTGGCCGCCCAGGAGGCCTACGAGGCCCTTACAGCCGACTCCTGATCGGGCGTCTCGATCGGCGTGGTCTCGTGGATGCGGGTGATGTCGAGTTCGACGAAGCCGCCCGGCAGGTCGCGGAGGATGTTGGTGAAGACGTGCCCGAACCGGATGTCCTCCGGGTCGTAGGTCTTGCGGTCGTTGACCGTCGAGGAGATCGCTTCATCAAAACCGGCGACCGACACCATGAGAGTCGGCGCCTCCGCCGCCAGGCGCGCGTCGGACATCCCGAACAGCGGGCTATCCTCGTCTATCGGATGGATCAGCGTCCACGAGAGGCTGAGCACCGGGATGTTGTCGCGTACCAGCTTAAGCTCGTCGAAACGCCGGAAGCGCAATTCGCCCACCGCTTGGTCGCGCAGGTAGCTGATCCGCGCGCGGGGCTCGCTGATCCCCTGCAGGCGACGGCTGGCCACCCGCACCATCAGCGCCTGGCGGCCTTCATAGGGCGCTATGACCCCGACCTCGCTGAAGACGAGGCGCGATTGCGGCCGGGCGAAACGGGCGAAGAAGGCGCCGGTAGCCAAGGCCGTCAGGAACATGCCCACGAAGATCTCGGCGGTCGCCACCATATGGCCGTAGGTGCTGGCGGGCGTCATCACCCCATAGCCGACCGTGGCTAGGGTTTCGACGCTGAAGAAGAAGGCGTCCCCGAAGGCGCCGGGATGGGCGTTGGCCACCGAGCCCGGCGCCAGCCAGTAGAGCCCGGCGAACGCCAGGTTCGCGACCAGAAAAACGAGCAGGACCGAGGCGATGAACGTCGGCCAGCGCATGGCCAGGACCAGGTAGTATGGATCGCCGAGGCTGAAGCGGCTGACACCGACCTTGACGGCCTTCAGGCCTCTCAGATCGATGCGGGGCGGCGGCAGCTTCACCGCCCCTGACTAGCACGGACGGCGGGCCCGTCGAAGGACGAGCCCGCCCCCGGGCCGGGTTTTGGGTCAGGTGATGTGTTTGGGGCTGATCGGGTCGCTGCCGGGGAAGGTCTCCTCCAGCGCCTCGTCGAGCAAGGCTTCCTGGCGGTCTTCAGCCGACTTCTCCTTGGCGGCCATGTGGTCGTGCTTCTCGCCCTCCTTCAGCGGCTCGACCTGGCGGGCATGCGGGGTGTCGATGTGGCGGTCCTCCTGGACACGCGCGGCTTCCACCGCCATGTCGGTTTTCGCGCCACCGGATCCCTGCGTGCCTGCGCGCTTGGATTCCTCGGGCTGCTTGTTCGGCATGGGTTGTCCTCTCGACTGTGTTGAGGATGAAACCCGCAGGCTGAGGCATAGGTTGCCCGCCTATTTCCGGGTGAGCAGCAGCTGCCCCTCCTTTTGCAGCGTGCCCTTCACCTTGCCGGCGATCATCGCCAGGAAGCCCGGCAGCAGCACTTCGACGGTCACCACGGCGTCCGCGACGGCGACATGGCCGGTGATCGACTGGCCCAGCGAGGTGAGCGAAAAGTTCAGCCGGTCGCCCTCCCAGCGTTTGTCCAGCGCGCCGGCCGAGCCGCCCAGGTGGCGCGAAAGGTCGCCGAAGCCTTCATCGATCCGCCTGCGGGCCTCGGCGCGGCCAAGCTGGTGGGGGATGGTCACGGTGACAGGGTTGCTCATGGTTGCCAAACGACCGGCGTGGCAGGCGCGGTTCCGCTGCCGGTCGCCGCCTTAGGCCCGGCCGGTGGGGCGCCAGCTAGAGGAAGGTCCAATGGCCGCGGTCGTGGACCCGCAGGTTGTTCTGCACGTGCCGGACGCCGTCGACGTCGGCCACGTCCTCGATCCGCCGTTTGTCGACCTTGCGACGGACCGTGCCGTTCAAGGTGACTTCGGCGTCCTCCACCACCACCTCGACGCCGCGCAGGTCGAGGCCGCGTTCGTCCTCCAGCCGTTCGGTGATCACCGCCCACAGCACTCGATCGGAGGGGCCGCGGCGGCGGCGCGCCACGCGGCTGTCATCGTCGCGCGTCCGGGGCCCCGGCGAGAAAAAGTCGCCGGCCCGGTCCATCCAGGAGCGCGGCTGGCCGGCCGGGCGATCGTCGCCCTCGTCCATCCGGCGGGCGTAGTCGCGGTCGTCCGGCGAATAGCGGCGGTAGGCGCGGCCGCGCTCCGGGTCATAGGCATAGTCGCTCGAGTAATCCGCCTGGCCGAAGTCGTCGGTGCGCGGCCGGGCGTCTTCCTCGGCGCGGTAGCCGGCGCGGCGGCGCGGGTCGTAGCCGTAGTCGCCGGAATAGTCGGCTTGGCCGTAGTCGTCGCGGTCGCGCGTGGCCGCCCTGCGGCGCTCCTCCTCGCGGTCTTGCCAGTCTTCCCGGGCCATGGCGCGTCTCCTTCGCTGTTCGAACCTGCTCGCGAAGAACCTGCGCCGTGGCTATCGGTTCCCATATGTGCGGGAACCGGGCCGCCGCCTGCGGCCTGACTCGCCTGCCCGACTCAACGGAGACTGTCCTGACCGTGACCGCACCCGACGCGCCCCGCTCCCCCGCGCCAGAGCCCGTCGAGGTCGAGCTGGCCGCGGCCCTGCCCCCGCCGCAGCACCGGCTGGCGGGCGTGGTCCGCTCAGCGCTGCGGGTCGTGCCAGTGCTGCTGCTGATCGCCGCGGCCTGGGTGCTGTGGCGCGAGTTCCACAAGCTGAGCTTCGAGGCGGTCGCCCACGCCATCGCCGGCTGGGGCGCAACCGAGGTCGCCCTGGCGCTCGCCCTGTCAGCGGCCAGCTTCATGCTGATGGCGGTGATCGAGTGGGTCGGCCTGCGCTGGACGGGCGCGCGGATCTCACTGGGGCCGGTGCTGCTGGGATCCTTCCTGGCCAACGCCATCGCCCACGCCATCGGGGCGAACCTGCTGATCTCCGGCGCCATTCGGGCGCGCACCTACGAGCGCTATGGCGTGACCCTGACCCAGGTGGCGGGCACGACGGTGTTCGCCGCGGCCTCCTTCGGCGTCGGCCTGGCGGCGCTGTCCGGCGGCGGGCTGCTGCTGGCCTCGCAGGCCGAGCTGGACGCCACGGCGATCACCCTGCCGGTAGCGCGGACGCTGGGCGCGGCCCTGGTGACCGGCGCGCTGGGCTATATCGTCCTTTGCGCGCTCATGCGGCGGCCGTTCACGGTGTTCAGGCGCAGCATCACCTTGCCGGACGTCTGGGATGCGATCGCCCAGCTGGTGCTGGGCGTGGTCGACAACGCCATCGCGGCGGCCATCCTGTGGATCCTGCTGCCGGCGCACGGGCCAAGCTATGTGACCTTCGTGGGCGCCTACGCGGTGGCCTGCATCGCCGGCCTGATCTCATCGGTGCCGGGCGGCGCGGGGGTGTTCGAGAGCACGATGGCCGCCCTGTTGCCCAGCGTCGAGGTGGCGGCGCTGGCCGCGGCTTTCCTCGGCTATCGGCTGACCTTCTACATCCTGCCGCTGATGATCGCCGCCCTGGTGCTGGCCGTCGACGCCTTCCGGCATCGGAAGAGCTAGTCCGGCTCGGCCGGCTGGATGGTGACGCTCTCGCCGCAGCCGCAGGCGTCGGTCTCGTTGGGGTTCTGGAAGGTGAACTTGGCGGCGAGCCGGTTCACGTCGTAATCGATCACCGTGCCGACCAGGAACAGCACCGCCTTGGGCTCGACCAGGATGGTGACGCCCTTGTCCTCGACGACCTCGTCCAGCGGCGCCGCGCTCTCGGCGTATTCGAGGGTGTACTCCTGGCCCGCGCAGCCGCCGTTCTTCACGCCCACGCGCAGGCCGGCGTAAGGCTTTTCGGCCCGGCCCATGATCTCGCGCACGCGCTCGGCGGCGCGCTCGGTCAGGGTGACCACCTTGGGCCGTTCGCGCCGGACGCGGGGTTGGGGGGTGACGGAGATGTCGTTCATCGGAATCTGGGCATCAGAACATGTTCAACTGCAGCTTGGCTTCATCGGACATCCGCGAGGGGTCCCACGGCGGCTCGAACACCAGCTCGACCTTGCAGGACCTGACCTCGGGGATCTCCTTCACGGCGTCCTCGACCCAGCCCGGCATGTCGCCGGCCACCGGGCAGCCGGGGGCGGTCAGGGTCATGTCGATCACCACGTCCTTCCCGTCCGAGACATCGACCTTGTAGATGAGGCCGAGCTCGTAGATGTCGACCGGAATTTCCGGGTCGTAGACCGTCTTGAGCTTGCCGATCAGCTTGTCTGTCAGGACGTCGAGCTCCCCCTGCGACAGGGGGGCCGTGATCTGGGTGTCGAGGCTGG
This sequence comes from Phenylobacterium sp., assembly GCF_028290885.1. Lineage (GTDB taxonomy): Bacteria > Pseudomonadota > Alphaproteobacteria > Caulobacterales > Caulobacteraceae > Phenylobacterium. The sequence continues at coordinate 7,829 of NZ_JAQGIZ010000305.1, read as the reverse complement.
AGGCGTCATCCATCGGGGTCATGCTACGCAAAGAAAGCCATGCTAGGCGAAAAAGGCTTGGGTCTTGGTCAATGCATCCACGAAGGCGTCAGCCTCCTCGTGGGTGTTATATAGGGCGAAAGAGGCGCGCGCGCTCGACGTCAGCCCGAAACGCTTCATCAGCGGCTCCGCGCAGTGGGTCCCGGCGCGCACCGCCACCCCGTACTTGTCGAGGATCTGCGCCACGTCGTGGGCATGGGCCCCGTCAACCGTGAACGACAGGATCGCGCCCTTGCCAGGCGCCTCGCCCAGCACACGCAGCCAGTTGGCGCCGTTCAGGCGTTCGCGGACGTGGGTGTAGAGGGCGTGCTCGTGCTCGGCGACGGCGGCGCGGTCGAGGCCGCGGAGCCAGTCGATGGCCGCACCGAGGCCGATGGCCTCGAGGATCGGCGGCGTGCCGGCCTCGAAACGGTGCGGCGGGTCGGCGTAACTAATTTCTTCAAGGGTGACGTTGCCGATCATCTCGCCGCCGCCCTGGTAAGGGGGAAGCGCGGCCAGCCGCTCGGCCTTGCCGTAGAGGATGCCGATGCCGGTCGGGCCATAGAGCTTGTGGCCGGAGAAGACGTAGAAATCGACGTCCAGCGCCGTCACGTCCACGCTCTGGTGGACGATGGCCTGACAGCCGTCGAGCAGCACCAGCGCGCCGGCTTCGTGCGCCAGGCGCGTCAGCTCGGCGACCGGGTTCACGGTGCCGAGCACGTTGGACATGTGGGTCAGCGCCACCACCTTGGTGCGCTCCGACAACAGGGCCTTGAAGGCCTCGACGTCCAGCCGCCCGTCGTCGGTGATGGGGGTGAACTTTAGCACCACGCCCAGCCGTTCGCGCAGGAAGTGCCAGGGCACAATGTTGGCGTGGTGCTCCATCTCGGAGAGCAGGATCTCGTCGCCGGCCTGCAGGCTGGCGCCCAGGCCCGCGGCGACCAGGTTGATCGCCTCGGTGCCGCCCTTGGTGAAGACCACCTCGGAGGGCTCGGCGCCGATGAAGCGCGCCACGGTCTTGCGGGCGGCCTCGTAGGCCTCGGTGGTTTCGTTGGCCAGCGTGTGCAGGCCGCGGTGCACGTTGGCGTAGGAGTGCTCCATGGCCTGCGTCATGGCGTCCATCACCGCCCGCGGCTTCTGGGCCGAGGCGGCCGAGTCGAGGTAGACTAGCGGCTTGCCGTTCACCTGCCGCCGCAGGATCGGGAACTCGGTGCGGATCGCTTCGGCGTCGAAGGCCATGCTCAACCCCTCAGCCTTTCCACAGCCCAGGCGCGGACCACCTCGCGGGCGCCCTCGTGCTCGATGCGGTCGACCACCTCGCCGATGAAGGCCTCGGTGAGCATCGCGCGGGCGTCAGCCTCGGGCATGCCCCGCTGGCGGGCGTAGAACAGGGCGTCCTCGTCAAGCGCGCCGACCGTATTGCCGTGCGCGCAGGCCACGTCGTCGGCGTAGATCTCCAGCTCCGGCTTGGCGTCCACCTCGGCGCGGTCGGACAGGATCAGGGCATGATGGCCCATCCGGGCGTCGGTGCGGTCGGCGCCCTCCTCCACGACGATCCGGCCCTGGAAGATCCCCCGCGCCTGGTCGCGGACCACACCCTTGGTGAGCTGGACGGTCGTGCCGTCCGTGCTCTCGTGGGTGACGACGGTGGTCTGGTCGGAATGGCGCTTGTCGGCCAGCAGATAGACGCCATCGAGGCGCAGTTCGGCGTGGCCGCCGGGATGCTGCACGCGGGTTTCGATGCGTTGCCGGCGCGCGCCGGAGGCGACGACGGTCTGGGCGAACCTGGCCCGCGGCGCGAGCGTCACAGTCGCCTGGCTCACCGAGATCGCCTCGGCATTGTCCTGCGCGAGCACGACGCGTTCGATCGCGGCGCCCTTGCCCAGGGTGATGGTCAGCACGGCCTGGGATACCGATCCGCCGTCGCTCTCATAGCTTTCCAACAGCTGCAGCCTGGCGTCCGCGCCGACGATGATGTTCAGGCGGGCCACATGCACGCCTGCGCCCTGCGACACGAAGCGGGCGGCGACAACGGCGGTGGAGCCGCGGGCGATCTCGATGGGCTCGGCGCCGCGGCCGTTGACGATCACCCGGCGGTCTCTGGCAAGCGCGTCGAAGGGGCCGTCGCCGACGTCCCCGACAAACGGCTCCGAGGGCGGCGGCAGCTTGCGGATCAGGCCGCGCAGGTCCGTCCAGCGCCACGCCTCGTCACGCTTGCCGGGCAGTTCGGCGACGTCGCGGTCGCGTATGGCGGCGGTGAGGCTCAAGCGGCCTTCTCGTAGCGTTCGTAGCCGCCGCGCTCGAGTTCGTGGGCCAGCTCCGGCCCGCCGGAAGCGACGATGCGGCCGGCGGCCAGCACGTGGACGCGGTCGGGTTTGATGTACTCCAGGAGGCGCTGATAGTGGGTGATCACCAGCATGGCGCGCTCCGGGCTGCGCAGCGCGTTGACGCCGTCGGCGACGATCCTGAGCGCGTCGATGTCGAGGCCCGAGTCAGTCTCGTCGAGGATGAGGAAGCGGGGCGAAAGCATCGCCATTTGAAAGATTTCCATCCGCTTCTTCTCGCCGCCGGAAAAGCCGACGTTGAGCGCGCGCTTCAGCATGTCGAAGTCGATCTTCAGCGCGGCGGCCTTTTCGCGGGCGAGCTTCAGGAAGGCCGGGGCGGAGACCTCATCTTCGCCGCGGGCGCGGCGCTGCGCGTTCAGCGCGGTGCGGATGAAGGTCAGCGCCGGGACGCCGGGGATCTCCAGCGGATACTGGAACGACAGGAAGACGCCGCGCGCGGCCCGCTCGTCGGGAGCCAGCGCCAGCAGGTCCTCGCCGTCCAGCGTCGCGGAGCCCTGCGTCACCTCATAGCCGTCACGGCCGGTGAGCACGTAGGACAGCGTCGACTTGCCGGCGCCGTTCGGCCCCATGACGGCGTGCACCTCGCCCGCCGGGATCTCCAGCGAGAGCCCTTTCAGGATTTCCTTGCCGTCGACGGCGGCGTGCAGGTTCCGAACACTCAGCATTATTGGATCTCGTCGGCGAGGAAACGGGCGACCACGGCGAGCGCGTCGGCCACGCTGCCCACTTCCTCGCTCTTCAGGGGTGCGGGTGAGCTGGAGACGGCCACATGGCGCTTGTCGCCGACGGTGACCGTGGCCTGGCCGGCCTCGAAATAGGCGCGAATGCGGAAGTCCGAGCTCTCCAGGTGCACGGAGTAGCGCCGCCAGTCGACGGTCAGCTTATGCGCGTGCAGGAAGGCCGGATCGGCCACCAGCGCGTCGTAGAGCTCCTCGGCGCGGGCAAGGTCCTCCTGCTGCTGCCGACGCTCCGCCTCGTCGCGGGCGCGGCGCTCGGATTCCCGACGCGCCTGCTCGGCTTCGAAGGCCTGGCGCAAGGAAAAGCCGGCGGTCACGGCGCTCGAACTCATCCGACACTCCCTTCCAGCGAAATGGCCACCAGCTTCTGGGCTTCCACGGCGAACTCCATGGGCAGCTCCTGCAGCACGTCCTTGACGAAGCCGTTGACCAAGAGCTGCACCGCCTCCTCCTGCGAAAGCCCGCGCTGCATGACGTAGAACAGCTGGTCCTCGGAGAGCCGGGTGGTCGTCGCCTCGTGCTCGAACTTTGCCTGGCCGTTGCGCGCCTCGATGTAGGGCACGGTGTGGGCGGCGCAATGCTTGCCGATGAGCAGGCTGTCGCACTGGGTGAAGTTGCGCGCGCCCTTGGCCTTGGGGTGGGCCGAGACCAGCCCGCGGTAGGTGTTGGACGACTTACCCGCGCTGATCCCCTTGGAGATGATCCGCGAGCGGGTGTTGGCGCCCAGGTGGATCATCTTGGTGCCGGTGTCGGCCTGCTGGCGGCCGTTGGTGATGGCGATCGAGTAGAACTCGCCGGACGAGCCGTCGCCGCGCAGGACGCAGGACGGATACTTCCAGGTGATCGCCGAGCCGGTCTCGACCTGGGTCCAGGAGACTTTGGAGCGGTCGCCGCGGCAGTCGGCGCGCTTGGTGACGAAGTTGTAGATGCCGCCCTTGCCGGTCACCGGATCGCCCGGATACCAGTTCTGGACGGTGGAATATTTGATCTCCGCATCGTCCAGCGCCACCAGCTCGACCACGGCGGCGTGCAGCTGGTTCTCGTCGCGCATCGGGGCGGTGCAGCCCTCCAGGTAGGAGACGTAACTGCCCTTGTCGGCGATGATCAGGGTGCGCTCGAACTGGCCGGAATTCTCGGCGTTGATGCGGAAGTAGGTCGAGAGCTCCATCGGGCAGCGCACGCCCGGCGGCACATAAACGAAACTGCCGTCGGAGAAGACCGCGGCGTTCAGGCAGGCGAAGTAGTTGTCGCTGACCGGCACGACGGAGCCCAGGTACTGCCGCACCAGCTCTGGGTGCTCGCGGATCGCCTCGCTCATCGAGCAGAAGATGACGCCGGCCTGGGCGAGCTCCTTCTTGAAGGTCGTCACCACCGAGACGCTATCGAACACCGCGTCCACGGCGTAGCGCGGGGCGCCCTCGACGCCGGCCAGGACCTCCTGTTCGCGTAGCGGGATGCCGAGCTTCTTGTAGGTCTCCAGGATGTCCGGATCGACCTCGTCGAGGCTCTTCAGGCCGGGCTTCTGGCTGGGGGCGGCGTAGTAGTAGCTGTCCTGGTAGTCGATCCGCGGGAAGTGGACCTTGGCCCAGCTGGGCTCCTCCATCGCCAGCCAGCGCTCGAAGGCGTCAAGGCGCCAGGCCAGCATCCACTCCGGCTCGTCCTTCTTGGCCGAGATGAAGCGGACGATGTCGGCGTTGAGGCCCTTGGGCGCGAAGTCCTGTGCGATGTCGGTGACAAAGCCGTGCTTGTACTTCTCAAGGCTCTCGACGTGTTCGACGGTCTGGCGGACGGCGGCCATACTCTAAGCTCCGACGACGGCAGGTTGGCGGCGCGCGACGTGGCGCCGGTGGATTTCGGACCAGGCCTCGACGAAGCGGTCCCATTCGGCCTCGGTGGTGTTCCAGCCGCCGCTGACGCGGATCGCGCAGCCGGCGAGTTCGCCCTGCCCCATGGCCGCCAGCACCGGCGAGGCCTTGACCTTACCGGACGAGCAGGCCGAGCCCGCGCTGACCATCACCTGGGCGAGATCGAGGCCCATCACCTGCAGGTCGGAGGCGAAGCCGGGGGTGGCGACGCACAGAGTGTTGTCGAGCCGGGGAGCCGCCTCGCCCATCACCACCGCGCCGGCGGCCTTCAGGCGCTCGGCGGCGGCGTCGCGCCAGGCGGCGCGGCGGCGGAATTCATCCAGCCCCTGCGACGCGGCGTGGGCCGCGGCTCCGAACGACGAAATCCCGGGGACGTTCTCGGTGCCGCCGCGGCGGCCGCGCTCCTGGCCGCCGCCGTGCTGGCGGCGCGAGAGGGTGGCGCGGGGGCCGAAGGTGAGCGCGCCCACACCCTGTGGCCCGCCGAGCTTGTGGGCGGAGATGGAGAGCGTGTCGGCTTCGAGTGAGCGGCCATCGACGAGCATCTTGCCGGCCGCCTGGATGGCGTCGACGTGCAGCCAGCCGTCGGCGGCGCGGACCAACGCGGCGGCCTCGGCGTCGGGCTGGATGACCCCGGTCTCGTTGTTGGCCAGCATCAGGGCGACGAAGGGCTTGCCGTCAGCAACGTCCCAGGCGGCGAGGCGGGACTTGAGCCAGGCGAGGTCCGCCTGCCCGCTGGCGTCGACCGGCAGCACCTCGACGGCGACGCCCTGCACGCGGGAGGTCTCCTGGACGCTGTCGTGGTCGATGGCCGAGACGATCAGCCGCCGCGCGCCGGCCGCGACCGCGCTTTCGATGGCCAGCGCATTGGCTTCCGTGCCGCCGGAGGTGAAAACGATTGTGGAGGCGGGCGCGGCGATCAGGGCGGCCACCTGTTCCCTCGCCTGCTCGACCAGAGCGCGGGCGGCGCGGCCGACGGCGTGGATGGAGGACGGATTGCCGCCGGCCTCCAGCGCATGGGCCATGGCCCCGCGGGCCTCGGGACGGACCGGGGCGGTGGCGTTGTAGTCGAGGTAGACGGGCGTCGTCATGCAGCCTTCCGGTTGGCGCGCAGGCGCCCTGAGACCACGTCGGCGAGGCTGACGGAAGCCAGGTAATCCTCGATCTTATGGCCGAGGTCTTCCCAAAGGTCGTGGGTCAGGCAGCGCTCGCCCTTCAGCATGCAGCCCTTGCCCTGCTCGTCGCAGCGGGTGGCGCGCAGCGGTTCGTCCACCGCCAGCACGATCTCGGCGATGGATGTCTCCGCGGCGGTGCGGGCCAGCCGATAGCCGCCGCCGGGGCCGCGGGCGCTCTGCACCAGGCCCTTGCGGCGCAGGCGCGCGAACAGCTGTTCGAGGTAGGAGAGCGAGATCTCCTGGCGGGTGGCGATCTCCGCCAACGCCACGCCGCGGCAGGGCTCGTCCTGGCGGCGCGCCAGGTCCGTCATGGCCATGACGGCGTATCGGCCTTTGGTGGAGAGACGCATCTGTCGTCGTCCAGTGCAGTTTTCTCGCGTTTCGTAGCGACCCTATGTTATTAGCCGCCGCCTTGCGCGGACCGGTCTGGCCGGTGGTTGCGACTTAGGAAGACCGAGCGCAGTAGTCAAGTATTCCACGGCCCCTTCCCCCTCGGCAAAAGGGGGTCTGGTCAGGCCGAGCTGAAAGGATTCGAATGCCAGAAGTGGTTCTGACCGGCGCCGCCGGGCGGATCGAGGGTCGCTACTCCCAGGGTAAGAGCGAGACGGCTCCGGTGGCGCTGATCCTGCATCCGCACCCCAAGGCGGGCGGCCAGATGAACAATCCGGTGACCGTGCAGCTGTTTCACCTGTTCATGAAGCGCGGCTTCTCGGTGCTGCGGTTCAATTTCCGCGGCGTGGGGCGCAGCCAGGGCGAGTTCGATAGCGGCATCGGCGAGCTGGCCGACGCGGCGACCGCCCTCGATTGGCTGCAGTCCACCAACCCGGCCGCCTCGCAGTGCTGGGTGGCGGGCTATTCCTTCGGCGCCTGGGTCGGCATGCAGCTGCTGATGCGGCGGCCGGAGACCGACGGCTTCATCTCGGTCTCGCCGCCGACCAACGCCTACGACTTCTCGTTCCTCGCCCCCTGCCCGGCCTCCGGCTTGATCCTGCACGGCGGCAGCGACACGGTCGTGCCGCCGATCGAGGTGGAGCGGGTGGTCTCCAAGCTGCGCACCCAGAAGGGCATCGTCATCGATTACGACGTGGTCGAGGGCGGGAGCCACTTCTGGATGGAGAACCTGCCGGACGTGGAGCAGCGCGTCGGGGCCTATCTGGACAAGCGCCTGGCGGCGGAGCCGGCCTGAAGCCCCGTGACCGCGCCGGAAGACGCCATCCGGGCGCGCCGGCGCCTCACCAATAAGCTGATCGCGGCCGGCGAAGCCTCGCGACTGCGGCCGTTCTTCATGGCCGACGCCCGGCTGATCACCGGCGACGGCGGGCTGATCCTGGGCGCTGACGCCATCGTCGAGGCCTTCGCCGCGCAATTCCGTGAGCCGGGGTTCGTGGCCTATGTCCGGACGCCGCGGACCGTGGAACCGGACGCGGCTGGTGAGCGGGCTGCGGAAACCGGCCTCTGGACCGGAGGTGGCATGTCGGGCGCCTACATGGCCGCCTGGCGCAAGGTCACCGGCCAGTGGGCGATCGAAAGCGAGCTCTACGTGACGCTGGCTCACTCATAGCGGAGCGCCCCCACCGGCCGGGCGCGGGAGACCCGCAGGGCGTGGACGAAGACCGTGCCCCAGGCGATCAGCACCGCGGCCCCGGCGGCGGTCAGGAAGGTCCAGGGAGCCTGGTCCACGCGATAGGCGAA
>NZ_JAQGIZ010000147.1 GCF_028290885.1 Phenylobacterium sp. | reverse complement strand
ATGGGCGTGCCGGTGGCGGCGCGCAACATTTTCCCCTCCAACATCCAGGGCCTGCCGACCTGGTTCGAGGTGCGGGTGACCGAGGCGGGGCACCTGGGGCGGCGCGGCGGGGTGGACCTGATGGTCGCCATGAACCCGCAGACCTGGGACCGCGACATCGCCGAGATCGAGGCGGGCGGCTACCTGTTCTACGACTCCACCAAGCCGCTGCCGCCGTCGAAATTCCGCGATGACGTGACCATCGTCGGCGTGCCGCTGACCGAGATGTGCAACGACCGCTACGAGCTTCCCCGCGAGCGGCAGCTGTTCAAGAACATCGTCTACGTCGGCGCGCTGGCCGCCCTCCTGGGCATCGACCCGGCGGTGATCGAGCAGCTTTTGGCCGAGCAGTTCGCCGGCCGCGCCAAGCTGATCGCCGCCAACGTCGAGGCCCTGCACCTGGGCGTCGACTACGTGAAGGCCGAGCTCGAACCCCTGCGCCTGCAGGTCAGGAAGGCGGACAGGGTCGGCGACCGGATCTTCGTCGAGGGCAACTCCGCAGCGGCGCTCGGCGCCGTCTACGGCGGCGCCACGGTCTGCGCCTGGTATCCGATCACGCCCTCGACCTCGCTGGCCGAGGCCTTCACCGGCTATTGCGAGGACCTCAGGACCGACCCCGACGGCAAGGCGCGCTACGCCATCGTCCAGGCCGAGGATGAGATCGCCTCGATCGGCATCGTCGTTGGAGCCGGCTGGAACGGCGCGCGCGCCTTCACCTGCACCTCCGGGCCGGGCGTCTCACTGATGACCGAGTTCATCGGGCTCTCATACTTCGCCGAGATCCCGGCGGTGATCTTCGACGTGCAGCGGGGCGGGCCGTCTACCGGCATGCCGACGCGCACCCAGCAGGCCGACCTGATCGGCGCGGCCTACGCCAGCCACGGGGACACCAAGCACCCGATGCTGCTGCCCGCAGATCCCGGCGAATGCTTCGAGATGGGGGCGCTAGCCTTCGACCTCGCCGACCGGCTGCAGACCACCATCTTCGTCATGCTCGACCTCGACATCGGCATGAACGAGTGGCTGACCAAGCCCTTCGCCTGGGACGACGCCCGGAGCCTCGACCGCGGCAAGGTGATGACCCACGACGAGCTGGAGGCGGGCGCCGACTTCGGCCGCTACCGGGACGTGGACGGCGACGGCATCCCTTACCGCACCTATCCGGGGGTTCACCCGTCCAAGGGCAGCTATTTCACCCGCGGCACCTCGCGCAATCCCAACGCGCGCTATTCCGAAGAGGGCTCGGTCTACGTCGACAACATGAAGCGCCTGCTGCGCAAGTTCGAGACCGCCAAGGGCCTGATCCCGGCGCCGGTCCACCGGCCCGCCAAGCGCAAGACCCCAAACGAGCAGGTCTGCGACGGCGTGATCTATTTCGGCTCCTCGACCCCCTCCATGCACGAAGCGCTGGAGATGCTGGAAGGGCAGGGGCGGCATGTCGATGCGCTGCGCGTGCGTGGCTTCCCGTTCTGCGACGAGGTCTACGATTTCGTGGCCACCCACAAGCGGGTGTTCGTGGTCGAGCAGAACCGCGACGCCCAGCTTCGGACCCTGCTGGTCAACGAGGGCGAGATCGACCCGGCCAAGCTCGTGCCGGTGCTGCACTACGACGGCACCCCGATCACCGCGCGGTTCATCGCCGGCGAGATCGGTCAGATCCTCGCCATGGGCCAGATCGAGGCCGCCGAATGACCTACATCCTGAAACCCCAGCTGCATCATCCGAAGCTGGCCGCGAACGCGCTCGGCTTCACCCGGCGCGACTATGAGGGCTCGGTCTCGACGCTGTGCGCCGGCTGCGGGCACGACTCGATCTCGGCGGCGATCATCCAGGCGGTGTTCGAGCTCGACCTGCCGCCGCACCGGATCGCCAAGCTGTCGGGCATCGGCTGTTCGTCGAAGACCCCGGACTATTTCCTGGGCGCGAGCCACGGCTTCAACACCGTGCACGGCCGCATGCCCTCGGTGCTGACCGGCGCCAACCTCGCCAACAAGGACCTGATCTATCTGGGCGTCTCCGGCGACGGGGACACCGCCTCCATCGGCCTCGGCCAGTTCGCCCACGCGGTGCGGCGCGGCGTCAACATGCTCTACATCGTCGAGAACAATGGCGTTTACGGCCTGACCAAGGGCCAGTTCTCGGCCACCTCCGACAAGGGCTCGAAGTCGAAGAAAGGCGTGGTCAACCACGACGCCGGCATCGACCTGGTGGGCATGGCCCTGCAGCTCGGCGCGACCTTCGTCGGCCGCTCGTTCTCCGGCGACAAGGAGCAGCTGGTGCCGCTGATCAAGGCCGGGCTGGTGCACAAGGGCGCGGCCTTCATCGACTGCATCAGCCCGTGCGTGCAGTTCAACAACCACGCCGGCTCGACCAAGAGCTTTGACTATGTGCGCGAGCACAACGAGGCGGTGAACCGGCTGGACATGATCCCCGCCAGGGCGCCCATCCACGTGGACTATGCGCCCGGCACGACGGTGAAGGTGGCCCAGCACGACGGCTCGGTGCTCTCGCTCCACAAGCTCGCCGAGCTCTACAACCCGAACAATCGCGCCCAGGCGCTGGGCTATCTGCAGGCCCGGCAGGCGAGGGGCCAGGTGGTGACGGGGCTGCTCTACATTGACCCGGATAGCGCCGACCTGCACGACGCGCTGGAGACTGTGGACACGCCGCTGAATGAGTTGGATGGCCCGGCCCTGGTCCCGGGCGCGGCGGCGCTGGAGAAGATCAACGCGGGGCTGAGATAGCCAGGCTCATCCCCGCGAAAGCGGGGCCCAGGTTGTTCTCGGAAACTTCAGGCCGCGCGGCCAAAGTTCGCTCAGGTAACTGAACGTGAGAGGTGAAGCTGAATGTGGTGGGCGCGCCGGAGCCAGTTTCGATACCAGCTCGTGCGATACACCGGCATAACGCTTTTGATTCTCGCACTAATTCTTCTCTGCGCACTCCCGCGATCCGACATGCGCTTTTACATCGTCGGAGTGGTGGGGCTGATCGGCGCGGCAGTCGCCAACGCATCTCGCAACTTCAAGCCCAACGACTGACGCAGAGTGATGCCTGCGCGCCAGCGGTGTAGCCACCGCAATGGTTCGCAAGCGGGCGTCGAAAGAACCCGAGTCCCCGCTTTCGCAGGGATGATCGGAGTAGGGGTGGCTAGGCCTTCGCCAACTCCCCGATCACGAACGCGTCCTCATCGGCTCGGACCAGGCCCTCCAGCACCTCGGCCAGGTCGCGGGGATCGACGATCAGCATCAGGCCCACGCCGCAGTTGAAGGTACGGCGCAGCTCCAGGTCGGAGACGCCGCCCACCTCCTGCAGCCAGGCGAACACCGGCGGCAGCGCCCAGGCGTCCCAGTCGAAGCGGGCGACCAGTCCCTCGGCGATGGCCCGGGGCGGGTTCTCGATCAGGCCGCCGCCGGTGATGTGGGCCAGGCCCTCGATGCGGCCGGCCTTCAGATGCGGCAGCACGGTCTTCACATAGATGCGCGTGGGCGCCAGCAGCGCCTGGGCGAGCGTCTTGCCCGGCGCGAAGGGCGCCGGCGCATCCCAGGCCAGGCCGGAGCGCTCGACGATGCGGCGGATCAGCGAATAGCCGTTGGAGTGCGGGCCGCTCGAGCCCAGGCCCACCAGGATGTCCCCCGGCTTCTGGTCGGCCAGGCGCGGCAGCACCTTGTCGCGGTCGACGGCGCCGACGCAGAAGCCCGCCATGTCGTAGTCGCCGGCGGCGTACATGCC
>NZ_JAQGIZ010000138.1 GCF_028290885.1 Phenylobacterium sp. | reverse complement strand
GAACGAGCCGCGCATGTGCACCTCGATCACCTGGTCCCAGTCGCGCTCGGTCATCTTGTGGAACATCACGTCGCGTAGGATGCCGGCCGGATTGATCACCGCATGCAGGCCGCCGAACGTGTCGCGGGCCTGCTCGACCATGCCCTCCACGGACTTCAGGCTGGTGACGCTCTCGGAGTTGGAGACCGCCTCGCCGCCGGCGGCGCGGATTTCCTGGGCGACCGTCTCGGCCGGGCCGGCCGAGCCTTCGTCGTCGCCCTTCAGGCCCGCGCCGAGGTCGTTGACCACGACCTTGGCGCCTTCCTGCGCCGCGATCAGGGCGCAGTCGCGCCCGATGCCGTTGCCGCCGCCTGTAACCAGGACCACTTTTCCGTCTAACGCGCCCATCGGAATATCTCCCTAATTATAGGGCGACAGTTATTCGAGGCGGTCGGCCTTGCGCAAGGCGGGAAACAGCCCGGCCCAGACGCCGGTGACGATCAGGGCGCCTATGCCGCCGAACAGCGCCGCGCCCACGGGCCCCAGGAACCGCGCCACCACCCCGCTCTCGAACTCGCCCAGTTCGTTGGAGGCGCCGATGAACACCGAGGAGACCGCCGCCACCCGTCCGCGCATGGGGTCGGGCGTCACCAGCTGCACCAGGGTCTGGCGGACGTAGACGCTGAGCATGTCGGCCCCGCCCAGCACCGCCAGCGCCGCCACCGACAGCCACAGCAGGTGCGACAGCGCGAAGACGCAGGTCGCCAGGCCGAACATCGCCACCCCGCCGAACATGAAGAGGCCGGCCCTATGCCGGATCGGATTGGCGGCCAGCGACAGCGCCACCACCGTCGCCCCGATGGCGGGCCCGGCGCGCAGGATGCCGAAGCCCTCCGCGCCCACATGCAGAATGTCGCGGGCGAACACCGGCAGCAGGGCGGTCGCCCCGCCCAGCAGGACGGCGAACAGGTCCAGCGAGATCGCGCCGAACACGATCTTCTGGCGCCAGACGTAGGCCAGGCCTTCCTTCATCAGCTCCCAGCGGGAGCCCGGATTGACCACCGGCTGGCCGCTCTTGCGGATCAGCAGCACCGCCAGCGCCGAGACGAGGTAGAGGCCGAACGCCGTGAAGTAGGCATAGGTCGTGGACTCGGCGACCAGCAGGCCGCCGGCCGCCGGGCCGATGATCGAGGCGGTCTGCCAGGCCAGCGAATTCCAGGCGATCGCCCGCGGCAGCAGGGCGCGCGGCACCAGCATCGGCCCGAGCGCCGTGTTGGCCGGCGCGAAGAAGGCCCTGGCGCAGCCGAACAGGAAACCCACCAGCAGCAGCAGCATGACCGAGGCCCAGCCCTGCCAGGTCGCCACCGCCAGCGTCAGCACGGTGGCGATCTCGCCCGCGAAACAGCACAGCAGCACCTTCTTGCGGTCGTGGCGGTCGGCGGTCTCGCCGGCCGGCAGGGTCAGCAGGAAGACGGGGATGAAGGCCGCCAGCCCGATCATCCCCACCAGGAAGGCGCTTTCCTGCACCGAGCGGCTCTGGCGGGCGATCGCGTACATCTGCCAGCCCATGGCCACGCTCTGGATCTGGGCGGCGAAGCTGCCGGTCCAGCGCGAGACCCAGAAGATGAGGTAGTCGCGCTCCTTCAGGAGGGCGCGGGCCGAGGGGACGGCGTCGGAAGATGTCTCGGCCATATGTGCCGCGAACCTGCCTTGCGTTGGTCCTCGTCGCAACGGCGGCGTTGACGAAGGGCGCTCCGGGCCTTACCTGCGCCCTTCCTGCTTGGGCGAAAGGGCCCCTGACATGCAATTGCGACGACGCCGGGCCTAAGACGCCCCGATAAGCCCGCTGCCCGATGCCGCGCATCGCCAGTGTTCCCGTCGCACCTGCAGTCTGCAAAGAGCCCATGACCGTTCAACCGTCCGCGCCGGCGCCGGTGCTCGTCCTTCAATCCGAACGGCCGCAGGACGGCCCGCTGGTCGACGCCCTGGTCGATCGCGCCTTCGGGCCCGGGCGCTTCACCAAGGTTTCCGAGCGGGTGCGGGAGTTCGCGACCTTCGCGCCCGAGCTTTCCATGTGCGCCTGGACCCCTGACGCCAGGGAGGGCGGCCGCCTGCTGGGCTGCGCGCGCATGTGGCGGGTGCGGGTGGGCGGCCGGCCGGTGATGTTCCTGGGCCCCTTCGCCGTCGAGCAGGGCGAGCGCAACGCCGGCTTCGGGGGGCGCCTGATCGCGCGGGCCTGCGAGGCCGCGGCGGCGGCCGGCGAGAGCCACGTGCTGCTGGTCGGCGACGAGCCCTATTTCAGCCGCGTCGGCTTCACGAGGGCCGGCGGGCGCGAGGTGGTCATGCCCGGCCCGGTCGACCAGCGCCGGGTGCTGGTCCGTGGGCTGCAGCCGGAGGCGGGCGAACTCGCGGGGTCCGTGGGGCCGATCTAGGCCGGCGGCTTGTTTAAGAGGACGTCCAGGAGGTTCACGACCTCCAGCTCGCGGGTGACGGCGTCGCGGGCCAGCGCCGGGTCGCGCCGGGCGGCGGCGGCGGCCATGTCGGCCAGCGCCTTGGCCATGCGGTTGTGCAGCGCAGGGTCGGTGACGCGCGGGGCGATGGCGTTCCACCTGGCCTGGGCGAAGGTCGTGGCGTCGGCCATGTCGTCCCAGCGCACGAGCGGCGCCTTGCGGTCGGCGTCGTAGCGCAGGGCCGCATAGTCCAGCAGGTGGACCTCGGCCGGTACCCGCCCCGGCGGCGCATGGCTGACCAGCACGCGGTAGGCCTCGGCCGCCGAAAGCGCCACGTTGGTGCGGTCGTCGACCCGCCGCGCCGCCGCCAAGGCGTCGAGCTGGGTCTTGAGATCGACCTGGGCGTCGGGGGGCAGCAGAGCCTTGACGTGCTCGGCGGCGGCGACGGCCGCGGCGATGGCCTGATCCAGCGGGAGCGGCTTGGCGTCATACGCGGTCTCCGCCAGCGCCCGGAACGGCACGGCGGCCGCCAGTGGGCCGATCACGGCGGCGTCGGCGGCCAGGACCGGGGGCGGCGGAACGGCTGGAGCCGGCTTCTTCCGGTCGCAGCCGGCGAGCGAGAGGGCGGCCAGCGCGGCGAGGGCGACGGGCGGCAGGTGGCGCATCGATGGAACTCCTCTGTTCGCGCCCCCGCCGCACCCTGGCGCGGCGCCGGGGCGGCCGCACTGACCTTGAGCAGGCGTCGCCGCTTCCTCGCTTGAGAGGGGGCGCGCCGCCGCCTACCCTGACCGGATGGCGGACGAGGCGACGAAACCGGGACTGGAGGGCGTGATCGCCGCGGCGAAACAGGCGCCCGGGCGCGGCCTACCGCCGGTGCACCTGTGGAATCCCGCCCACTGCGGCGAGATCGACATCGTCATCCGCAAGGACGGCGTCTGGTTCCACGAGGGGACGCCGATCGGCCGCGAGGCCCTGGTGCGGCTGTTCTCCACCGTGCTGCGCAAGGACCCCGACGGCATCCACCTGGTCACGCCGGTCGAGAAGCTGAAGATCACCGTGGAGGACGCGCCGTTCATCGCCACGCGGGTCGACCGGGCCCACGGCGCGCTCCGTTTCCTCACCAATGTCGGCGACGAGGTCGAGGCGGGGCCGGAGAACGCCATCCGCGTGGAAATGGGAGCGGACGGCGAGCCACGGCCCTACCTCCACATCCGCCGGGGGCTGGAGGCGCTGATCGCCCGGCCGGTGTTCTACGAGCTGGTCGAGATGGCCGAGGAGCGGCAGACGCCGGACGGTCCGACGCTCGGCGTCGCCTCCAACGGCGCCTGGTTCCCGGTGGGCCCGGCCCATGCTCACCAAGTCTAGGGCGCACCAGCTGTGAACCTGAGGGGCGGCCGAGGCGATCTGCGAGACTGGATAGGTCAACACCTCGACCCGCTGGAGGCGCACGACCCGGCCGGTGTGCACGCCGTCCGCTCGGACTTCGATCTCAGCAAGGCCTACGGACCCGACGAGGTCGACGCGCCGCTGACGCCGGCGGCGGTGCTGATCGGCCTTGTGGAGCGCGACGCGGGCCTGACGGTGATCCTCACCCGGCGGGCCGACACCCTGCGCCGCCACACTGGGCAGATCGCGCTGCCGGGCGGCCGCCGCGACCCCGGCGAGACGCCGTGGCAGACCGCGCTGCGCGAAGCGCACGAGGAGATCGGCCTGGAGCCCCATTTCGTTTCGGTGGTGGGCCTCTCGACCCCCTACCGCACCGGCACCGGATACCTGATCACCCCGGTGGTGGGCTTCGTACGTCCCGGCTTCACGCTGACCCCCAATCCGGACGAGGTGGCCGACATCTTCGAGACGCCGTTCGGTTTCCTGATGGACCCGGCCAACGTCGAGGAGCACGAACGCGAGCTGCCCTCCGGCGAGAAGCGCCGCTTCTACGCCTATAATCACGAGGACCGGTTCATCTGGGGCGCCACGGCGGGCATGCTGCGGGCGCTCTACGACCGGCTCTATGGAGCCGCCGTTGCTTAGGGTTGTCCTCCTCCGCCTGCTGCTGATTGCGGTCCCGTTCGTGATCTGGTTCGCGTGGCGCGCCTGGGCCAGGCGTTCGGGCCGCGAGATGGGCTCGACGCCCTATGCCTGGCTGTTCGCGGCGGGCGCGGTCCTCGTCGGCCTGTCGCTGGTCGGGACAGTGATCTTTCATCCCGACAACCGCCACGAGCGCTACGTCCCGGGCGAGGTCACCGCCGGCGGCGCGGTGACCCAGGGCCATTTCGAGAAGGCGCCCCAACCTGAAGGCGCGCCCAGATGAGCGAGACGATCGGCCAGCGCCCCTGGATGACCGCGCCGCAGACCGCGGCAGTGTTCGACGCCCTGGAGACGGCCGGCGGCCCTGATTGCGCGCGCTACGTCGGCGGCTGTGTGCGCAACACCCTGATCGGCCGGGAGGTCGGCGACATCGACATCGCCACCACGCTGACGCCCGACCGGGTCACCCAGGCGCTGCAGGCCGCCAAGCTGAAGGCCGTCCCCACCGGCGTCGAGCACGGCACGGTGACGGCGGTCTCCGGCGGCAAGCCCTACGAGATCACCACCCTGCGCCGCGACGTCGCCACCGACGGGCGCCGCGCCGTGGTGGCCTTCACCACGGACTGGAGCGAGGACGCGCAGCGGCGCGACTTCACCCTGAACGCGCTCTACGCCCGCCGCGACGGCGGGCTCGTCGACCCCACTGGTCACGGCGCCGCCGACGCGCGGGCCGGCCGCATCGTCTTCGTGGGCGAGCCGGAGCACCGGGTGCGGGAAGACTACCTGCGCATCCTGCGCTTCTTCCGGTTCCTGGCCTGGTACGGCTCGGGTCCGCCCGACGCCGCGGCGCTGGCGGCCTGCGAGAGCCTGAAGGGCGAGCTCAAGACCCTTTCGGCCGAGCGGGTGTCCAAGGAGCTCCTGAAGTTGCTCGCCGCCGACGACCCGCGCGAGGCGGTGGCGCTGATGGCCCGCACCGGCGTGCTGGGCGAGGTGCTGCCCGCGCCCATTGACCTCGGGCGCTTCAACGGCCTGGTGGCCATTGAGGCCGACCAGCTGTTCGAGAACGATCCCGTCCTGCGGCTGGCGGCCTTGCTTCCCGACGACCAGGTTGGCGCGGTGCAGTTCGCCGAGCGTCTGCGGCTCTCCAACGCCGAGCGCGACCGCATCGCCGCCGCGCTGGCGCCGACGCCGGTCCTCAAGAGCTGGATGAGCCCGCGCGAGATCCGCCGGGCGCTCTATCGCCTAGGCCCCGAGGCGTTCCGCGACCGCGCGAAGCTCGCCTGGGCGCGCGCCGACCGGACGGCGGTCACGCCGCAGTGGCGCGGCATGATCGCGCTGGGCGAAGGCTGGACGGCGCCCGCCTTCCCGCTGACCGGCCGGGACGTGATCGCCGCCGGCGTGCCGAAGGGCCCGATGGTCGGCCAGGTGCTGCGCGAGGTCGAGGACTGGTGGATCGACCACGACTTCATCGACGACAAGCTGTCGGCGGTGGAGAAGCTGAAGTCCGTGGCCCAGGGCATGGCGTTTTAGGGGAGAGCGTCGTGAAGCTCGGCATCCTCAAGACCGGCCGGCCGCCCAAGCCCTGCATTCCCGAGTTCGGGACCTATCCCGACATGTTCATCCGGCTGCTGGGCCGCGACGCCTACGACTACCGGGTGTTCGCCGTCGACGAGGGCGAGCTGCCGGAAAGCCCCAAGGCCTGCGACGCCTACCTGATCACCGGCGCCTCGGCCGGCGTCTACGACCCGCTGCCGTGGATCGCGCAGGCCGAGGATTTCCTGCGCGCGGCCAAGGGGCAGGCCGCCCTGGTCGGCGTCTGCTTCGGCCACCAGCTGATGGCCCAGGCGTTCGGCGGCAAGGTGATCAAGTCGCCGAAAGGGTGGGGACTGGGCGAGCAGGACTATGAGGTCAGGCTCCGCGAGCCCTGGATGGACGGCGCCGCCTCGATCCGGCTTCCGGGCTCGCACCAGGATCAGGTCGTCGAGCTGCCGCCGGGCGCGGAGATCTGGGCGGCCAACGATTTTACGCCGATGGGGGCGCTCGCCTGGCGCGACCAACCGGCGATCTCGCTGCAGCTGCACCCGGAATTCGAGCCGGCCTATGCGGTGTCGCTGATCGAGCACCGACGCGAGGGGCCCTACACGAAGGACGAGGCCGACCGCGCCGTCGCCAGCTACCAGGGCCCCGACGACCGCGCCCGCGTCGGCGGCTGGATTCGGAATTTCCTCAGCCAGGCAACGTAAGGGCCACCCGCCCGTTATCCGTGAGCAAGCTCGGGACCGCACATGCGACGCTGGAAATTCGTGATCATATTGGCGAGCGCCGCCTCCGCCCTGGCGGTCGGCCTCGGCGCACAGGCCCACACCGACCACACCGATCTGCTGGCGGTGTTCAGCAATGCGCTGGGCTCCATTACTTGACGCAATTCTTAATTTTTAAGGTTAATGAAATTTAATAATGTCGACTAGCCGAATTAGTTAACAAAATTGAGTGGTTGACTTCAATCCGAACCCCATGAATATAGTTTACGGGAAGTAAACAAGAGGCTGGGATCATGGGGCGATTGGTTTGGGCGGCGCTGCTTGCCGCCGGAACGCTGGCGATAGGCGGTCAGGCCTGCGCGGCGGACATCTTTACGCTGCAGAACACCAACAACGGCGACGGCGGGGTCACGCTCTTGTCGAATGGGTTCGACCTGTTCGGCGCGAACAACGGCACCTCGAAGAAGTTCACCTCCATTCCGCGATCGTCCCTGACCTCCTACACGGCGACTGCGGGAGCGGCGGAGACCCTGTCCTTCGACTGGACGTACTGGTCGAGCGACTTCGGGGGCACGCTGTACGATCCGGGCGGCTACCTCGTGAACGGCGTCCAGTTCCAGCTCTCGACGACTGGCCCGGCGCCGGGCGACGCCTCGGGCAATGTGGTGTTCAACCTCGCGGCGGGCGACAGCTACGGCTTCTACATCTTCTCCACCGATTCAGAGGCGGGGCGCGCCTATCTTGAGGTCACCCCTGCTGAGGGCGTGACCGGGTTTGCGGCGCTGGCCGCCGCCGTGCCGGAGCCGACCACCTGGACGATGATGATCGGCGGCTTCTTCGGCCTGGGCGCGGCGCTACGGCGTCGGAGAGCGGCTGCGGCGCTCGCCTAAGGCCAGCGCACCAGGGGCGGCATCGAGCTCAGGATCGTCTCGATGTTGCCGCCGGCCTTGAGGCCGAACATGGTCCCGCGGTCGTAGAGCAGGTTGAACTCCACGTAGCGGCCGCGGCGCATCAGCTGCTCGGCGCGGTCCTCCTCGGTCCAGGGCTCGTTCA
>NZ_JAQGIZ010000298.1 GCF_028290885.1 Phenylobacterium sp. | reverse complement strand
ACCCGCAGGCCGCGCTGGCCCTGCCCGGCGGCGAGGCGGCCGGGGCGCGCGCCAGCGGGGCGCTCTACGCGCAAGGCGCCGCGCTCAACAGCGAGGGCGAGAAGGTCAAGCACGCCGCCTACTCCATCCAGCACCAGGCCTGGGCCAAGACCAAGGTCGCCGATCCTGCCGGCCGGCTGAGCCGCGTGAAGCACATCTCGGCCGAGGGCTACCGGCCGAGCCGCGATGATCCGGCCCGGCTGCAAGCGGCGCTGGCGGAAGGCGGCCGGCGCGGCGGCGCGACGAGCCCGGTGGTGGCCCGCGGCGTGGCGCTGGCGGCGCTCTCCGTGCTCGGCGAGAACGGCAAGGCGCGCAGCCTGATGACCGAGCCCCGCAGCGGCTTCTGCCTGCGGCTCGCCAAGCTCAACCTCTACCAATGCCTGGCCAGCGCCGGCCCGCACTATGAGGACGTCTACTGCCTGGGCCAGCACGCCATGATCGATCCCGGCCAATGCGTTGTGGACGCGACCCGCCCGCCGGCCACGCGCCGGCTGGCGGCGAACCAGGCGAGCTATCGCCGCTGAGCTCCGCAGGAACGTCGCAAGCGGGCGCCCGTTAGGAAGCCTTCGAACAGGCAGCGGGCGACCGGCTGCGCGACGGCTTGGCCGTGCGTGCCTGGAAACCCGACCTGGACCTTGGTAATGGCGCGCCCATGCGCCTAGTCGGGCGGTCGCCGTCGGGCGGCGGAGAGGATTCGGGCTGGGATGAGGGCTGTCGCTTTGCTGGTCGCCTCGGCGGCTCTCCTGACCGCGGCCGGAACGCCGTCGGACCTCCGGGCTCAGGAGGGGTCGCCGCCGACCGCCGAAGAGAAGGCCCAGCCCCCGGTGGAGCCCGAGCGCTGGGCGGTCCACGTCCAGGCCACGGACATCCTGCAGTACTATCCGGCGTTCCACAGTCCCTATCAGGGGCCGCAGAGTTTCCGGCCGCAGGCCACCTGGGGCAACACGGTGGACGCGACCCTCTACGCCGGCGTCAGGCCGTGGTCCGGCGGCGAGATCTGGGGGAACATCGAGATGTACCAGGGCTATGCGCCCAGCAACACGCTGGGGGCGGCTGGCTATGTCAACGGCGACGGGGCGAAGGTGGGCCGCGCCCATCCGTATGCGCGGATCGCCCGCCTGTTCGTGCGCCAGACCTTCGACCTCGGCGGCGGCGCACAGGACCAGGACGCCGACCTCAACCGCCTGGCCTCGAACGGGACCAAGAACCGGCTGGTGATCACCGCCGGTAAGCTCAACGTCACCGATGTCTTCGACACCAACAAGTACGCCCACGATCCGCGGCAGGACTTCCTGAACTGGTCGCTGATCACCACCGGCAGCTTCGACTACGCGGCCGACGCCTGGGGCTACACCTATGGCGCAGCGGTCGAGGACTACCAGGGCGACTGGACCTGGCGCGCGGGCGTGTTCGACCTCTCCATCGTGCCCAACAATGCGACCCTCACCTCCGATTTCAGCCAGTTCCAGGTCGTCGGCGAGGCGGAGAAGCGCACGGCCTTCGGTGGGCGGCCGGGCGCCATCCGGCTGGGCGGCTTCGTCACCCGCGGGCGGATGGGCCGCTACGACGACGCGGTCAGCCTGGCGCTGGCCAGCGGCGGACCGGCGGACACCGGCGCCGTGCGGCGCTATCGAAGCCGACCCGGCGTCTACCTCAACGTGGAGCAGGAGGTGGCCGATGGGGTCGGGCTGTTCGGGCGGCTCGGCTGGTCAGACGGACGCTACGAATCCTACGAGTACACCGACATCGACCGCACCGCGCAGGCGGGGGTCTCCGTCTCCGGCCAGCGGTGGGGCCGCAAGGACGACACCGCCGCCCTCGCGTTCGCGGTGAACGAGCTTTCCGGCGCGGGACACCGCTATCTGAACGCGGGCGGGCTGGGGATCCTGATCGGCGACGGGCGCCTGCCGCATCCGGGCGCCGAAGGCATCGTCGAGGGCTATTACAGCCTCTTATTCCTGAAGGGGATGACGCTCAGCCTGGACAACCAGGTGATCGTGAATCCGGCCTACAACCGCGACCGGGGACCGGTGAACGTGGTCTCACTGCGGCTGCACCTCGAACATTGACGGGACGTCAGAGCAGATCCCGCAGCCAGGCGACCAGCGGGGCGTCGGCCGGTGGCATCGGATAGTCGGTGAGCTTTACCGGCTTCACCCAGGCCAGCGCCTTGTGCTCCTTCGCCGTTACCTGCCCGGTCCAGCGCCGGCACAGGTAGAGCGGCATCAGCAGGTGGAAGCTCTCGTAGCTGTGGCTCGCGAAGACGAAGGGCGCGAGGCAGGCGTGGGTGACCTCGATCCCCAGCTCCTCCTCCAGCTCGCGGATCAGGCAGGCCTCCGGGGTCTCGCCAGCTTCGACCTTGCCGCCGGGGAATTCCCAGAGGCCCGCGAGCTGCTTGCCCTCCGGCCGCTGGCAGATCAGCACGCGGCCGTCGGCGTCGATCAGGGCCGCGGCGGCGACCAGCAGCATGCATTTTTCAGTCATGCCGCTTCATTCCCGGCCTGCGCCCTAAAGGCAACAGGCGGAGCCTAAAGCCTCGCTGTGGGTTGACTTCGCAGCTGCAAACCCCGATGTGCAGCCCGCGTCACGAAACTACGGCGCTATCGGTGTTCCAGCCGCGTGGGGTCTCTCTTGAGGCCCAGCCTGTCGAGCGCCGTAAGACCCATAGATCGCCCATCACGCGGGGCGCTTCCCCAAAGACCCGCGACCTCCGCGCCCTCGATGTGATCGAGCCGGCGCGTTCGGCGCATATCTGAGAGTTTTTACGTTTTGACTCAATTCACCGAATTCGGCCTCGCCGCTCCTCTGCTGAAGGCGCTGGCCGGAGAAGGCTACACCACGCCCACGCCGATCCAGGCGCAGGCCATTCCCGGCGTCATGGCCGGCCGCGACCTGCAGGGTATCGCCCAGACGGGCACCGGCAAGACCGCCGCCTTCGCCCTCCCCATCCTCCACCGCCTGGCCGCCGAAAAGCGCCAGCCGGAGCGCAAGGGCGCCCGCGTCCTGGTGCTCTCCCCCACCCGCGAGCTCGCCAGCCAGATCGGCGAGAGCTTCCGCACCTACGGCAAGCACATGGGCGTCTCCGTCGCCGTGATCTTCGGCGGCGTGAAGTACGGCGCCCAGCACAAGGCCATGGCCAATGGCGTCGACGTGCTGGTGGCCACCCCCGGCCGCCTGCTCGACCACCTGCAGGAAAAGACCATCATTCTGAAGGGCGTGGAGATCTTCGTCCTCGACGAGGCCGACCAGATGCTCGACCTCGGCTTCGTGCTGCCGATCCGCAAGATCGTGGCGCACATCCCGAAGGTTCGGCAGAACCTGTTCTTCTCCGCCACCATGCCCACCGAGATCGGCAAGCTCGCCTCCGAGCTGCTGACCGATCCGCTGCGCATCGCCGTGGCCCCACAGGCCACCACCGTCGAAAAGGTGAACCAGCGCGTGCTGTTCGTGGAGCAGTCGCGCAAGCGCGCGCTCTTGTCCGAGCTGTTCGACGATCCGGGCTTCAAGCGCGTCATCGTCTTCACCCGCACCAAGCGCGGCGCCGACCGCGTCGCCCGCAGCCTTGAGCAGGTAGGTGTCGACGCCGCCGCGATCCACGGCGACAAGAGCCAGGGCCAGCGCGAGCGAGCGCTGGCCGACTTCAAGGCCGGCAAGGTGCGCGCGCTCGTCGCCACCGACATCGCCGCGCGCGGCATCGACATCGACGCGGTCAGCCACGTGGTGCAGTTCGAACTGCCCAACGTGCCGGAGAGCTACGTCCACCGGATCGGCCGCACGGCGCGGGCCGGGGCCGACGGCTCGGCGGTGGCCTTCTGCGCCGACGACGAGCGGACCCTGCTGCGCGACATCCAGAAGGTGACGCGCCAGACCATCCCCTCCTTCGACCGCCGCAACGACAAGCAGCTCGGCGCGGCCACCGCGGCCCTGCCGGAACCGCAAGGCGTCAAGCCCGAGCGCGCCGACACCCGCGGCGCCGGCCCGCACCGCGGCCAGCACCAGCAAAAGCGCAACCGCAACCACGGTGGCGGCGGCGCCGGCGGCCATCGCCACGAAGGCGCCCCGGCGCGCGGCAACGGCGGCGGCGAGAAGCCCGCCCAGCGCCCGGCCTTCAAGGGCCCGCAACGCGGCGGGGGCGCCCAGTCCTCCGGGCGCACCGGCGTCTGGTCAAACCGCTAAGGCGGCGTCCTGCCCCTTCTCCCGCTGGCGGGAGAAGGGGCAGCGCCCCCCGGGGCTGGGCCACAGGCCGACCCGAGGACAGGCTCCGGGGGGGGGCTCACGGACAAGAGGTCAAAAGACCTCTCAGTCACCTCCGGTAGCCGTATAGTCGTCTGCGACTGTACTGGTGTATCAAGGCTATTTTTCTTACGATTTCAGTAGACACCCCTCCGCAGGCGGCGCAAAATTCAATCCTGCAAAACGTTGGTATCCGTTGCAGGCGTGGCTTAATCGGCCGCCGCATAGGATCAGGGTAAGGGGGGTCTCGTGGCTCTCGAAGCATGTTTGCGCCATTGGACCGTTCGGGTGGGCGCATCTGTCCGTGAAGCGTGAAGGCGGCGCGCTAGCGCCGCCGGTTCGCAGTCACAGGACAAGCTAGCCGCCGGCCGTGAGCCGGAACAATATTACAGACAAGGACTACGTTATGACCCGCAAGCTTTTTGCCGTCGCCTCTGCATGCGCGTTCCTCGGCGCGGCGTTCGCCGGAACCCCGTCCTTCGCCCAAAGCGAGCAGGGAAACATGAGAGTCCAGACGGGCGACCTCAACCTGCGATCCGACAGCGGTGCGCAGAGCGTGCTGAGCCGCATCAAGTACGCCTCATCGGCTTTCTGTGAGGATAATGCCGGGACTAAGGATCTCGCGCGCAGGATGGAAGCTCGGAAGTGTCGGGACAGGATGACGTACTTGGCCGTCAGCAAGCTGGACGCGCCCCTGGTCACGGCTCGCTACTACAATTCAGGCGGCAAGCCGCCGATCCTGCTGGCGACTCGCTAACTCAGTTGGGGCGGTTCCGCGAGGAGCCGTCCCAACGCCCGCGGCTAATGATTCAAGCGCCGGGCCTCGCATGGCCGCCCTACCGTGGCGGCGAGGGAAAACCCGGCCAGACAGGTGAACAGCGATGAAATACGCACTCGCCCTTGCTCTGGCTTCCCTGCTTCTGGGCGGATCGGCTCATGCCGAACATGCGATGGTCGTGAAGGTGCGAGGCCTGAACCTGCACACCACGGCCGGCGCCGCTGTGGCGGTCCAGCGAATGAACGACGCGGCGGCCGCGTTCTGCACGACCCCGTTGCGTAGCGGCGTGCGCGAAATGGATGTCACCACGCTGAAGTGCCGACGGGACCTGGCAGCCAGGGCCGCAGTCATGCTCGGGTCCCCTGAAGTCAGCTATCTTCAGTCGCAGCTGGGGCCGACTAAGGTGATCGCGGCGCAAGACGCCGACGCGATGGCGGGAGCCGGGGCGACAGGGGCGCGCTGACGCCCGCCCCGCCCTTCAGTTTGCCGCCCTTCAGTTTGCCGGATTGTGCTTCTGAACGAAGGCGACCACGGCGCTTAGCATGGCCTGACGCGTGGGGGCGCTGGAGAGCCAGTGGTCCTCCCCATCCATCAGCACGAAATCCACCGGCTTGCCGGCGCCATTCAGCGCCTTCTGCATCATCCGGCTCTGCTCGATCGGCACGACGGTGTCGTTTTCGCCATGCACCAGCAGGATCGGCGCGTCGGCCTTGGCCGCGAAGCGCAGGGGCGAGATGGCCTCGACGTCGCCGGCCGCCGCCCCGGTCAGGCCGCGCCAGAAGCTGAGCGCGCGGCCGTCTCGCGGATTGCCGCGTTCCCGCGTCCAGATCAGCATCCGGCCCATGTCGGCGACGCCGGCCACAGAGACCGCGCAGCGGTAGAGCCCCCGTTGCAGGGTGACCCCGGCCAGCGCGGCATAGCCGCCGTAGCTGCCGCCCACGATGCAGGCGCGCTTGGGGTCGACAATCCCCGCCTTGGCCAAGGCCTCAATGCCGTCCGAGATGTCGGTCTGCATCTTGCGGCCGTACTGGCCCTCGGCCGCCCGCCGGAAAGCCTCGCCATAGCCCAGGGTGCCGCGATAGTTCGGCTGGAAAACCGCATAGCCGCGCGAGGCGAAGGCCTGGGCCCACCAATCGAAGCCTACGCGGTCGCCGGGGACGATCGGCCCGCCGTGCGGCATGACCACCAGCGGCAGGTCCTTCGCCTCCCGGCCGGGCGGCAGGGTGAGCACCCCTTCCATCGCCAGGCCGTCAGCGGCCTTGTAGGCGAACATCCGCGTCGGGCCGACATCGGCCGCCGCGACCTCGGGACGGACGTCGCCGATCGGCACGGCGCTGCGCGCGACCACATCGACCAGCCAGTAGTGGCCCGCGTCCTTGGGACCTTCGGTCAGAAAGAGCATCTGGCCGAAGTTGCGCGAGTAGGCCATCAGCTCGGCGTGTTCGCCGGGGAAGGCCTCGCGCGCGTCGGCGATCCGCTTCTGCAGGGCGGTATCGAACAGGCTTTGGCCCCGCAGGCTGGTGATGCCGACCACCACGTGAGTGTCAGGATCGGTCAGCGGGCCGGCCGTATTGTCACCGGTGATCAGCACCGCACCCTCGCTCCCGCCGCCGAGCGGAAGTTCGCGGACGAGGACCGTATCATCGGTCCGCTCTTCGACCAGGACCGTGCCGGGCGTACGGCCGGGGCTCATCAGCGAAAGGGCGTCATCGCCCGCCCGCTGGATCAGGGCGTGCTCCATGCCGGCGCCGGCGTAGACGGTGTATTGGCGCCGGTTCGGGTCGAACACCGAATTGGCCATCACCTGACCGTCGGCGCCCAGGAGCCAGCCGCGGATGCGCTGCGCCGAGGAGGCCACGAACTCCGGCCGCCCGGTGTCCAGGTCGATGCGGTAGAGGTCGGGGTAGACCACCCCGGCGTCAGCGTGAGGCTGGACCTTCTCCCAGGTGACCCCGCCCACATAGGCGTACCAGCGGCCATTCACCTCGCGCGCCCCGTGGTAGCCGAGGATGGCGTCGACGTAGGTGTTGCTCTTGCCGAAGATCATGTAGCTGGCGCGGGTCTTCAGGTTGAAGTCGATGACCCCTGCCATCTCGGTTTCCTGCAGGCCGATGACCGGCCGCGCGACGGTCGCAGTCTCGGTGATCAGCACATGATCCTCGCCGGCGAAGGCCACGCCACGGAGCTTGGCCTTTCCGAAGGCGAGGCCGCCGAGCACCTCGCCGTCAGATTTCCGGACGATGACCTTGCGGCCGTCCTTGTCGGCCACGATCACCGCGAAGCGCGCGCCCGATGGAGAGAGCGCCACGTCCTCGATGGCCGGCAGGCGGCCGTAGGCTTCCAGGGGCGGCGGCGCGGCGCGCGCGGAGACGGCCGCGCCGAGCGCGGCCAGAAGCACGATCAGGAAACGCAAAGCTCAACCCCCCGGCAGCTCTCGGCGAGGAGACTAGCCTCAGGCAGGTCAGGACTCAACCATACCGGGCGACGCCTCAGCTCCGGTAGTCGCCGTTGATCTCGACGTAGCGCTTGGTGAGGTCGCAGGTCCAGATGACCGCCGAAGCGCGGCCGACGCCGACGTCGATGGTGACCTCCAGCTCCTGGCGCTTCATGTAGGCGCTCATCTTGGCCTCGCTGTAGGTCGGGGAGACCAGGCCGTCGCGGGCGGCCCAGAGGTCGCCGAACTTCACGCTCATAGTGTCGCGGTCCACCGGCTCGTCGGCGCGGCCGACCGCCATGACGATGCGGCCCCAGTTGGCGTCTTCGCCGGCGAAGGCGGTCTTGACCAGCGGGCTCTCGGCCACCGTGCGGGCGATCTTGCGGGCCGAGGCGTGGGTTTCGGCGCCGGTGACAGTGATCTTGATGAACTTGGTGGCGCCCTCGCCGTCGCGGACCAGCTGATGAGCGAGGTCCATCAGCACGCCTTCAAGCTTGTCGCGGAAGTCGGCCAGCCTGCGGTCGCCGGCCCGGCTGATCTTCGGAGCGCCCGACTTGCCGGTGGCGAACAGCAAGAGCGTGTCGTTGGTCGAGCGGTCGCCATCCACTGTCACCGCGTTGAAGGTGTTGCGTGTGTAGAGGCTGACCAGGTTCTGCAGCGCCGCGGGCGAGATCGCCGCGTCGGTGACCACAAAGGCCAGCATGGTGGCCATGTCCGGCGCGATCATGCCGGAGCCCTTACAGATGCCGCTGATCCTCACCGGGACGCCGTCGATCTCGGCGAGCGCGTGCGCGCCCTTCGGGAAGGTGTCGGTGGTCATGATCGCCTGGGCCGCGTTTGCCCAGCCGTCCGCGGTCAGCCGGTGTTCGATGTCGGGCAGGCGATGGACGATCTTGGCGTCGTCCAGCAGCACCCCGATCACCCCGGTCGAAGCCACCATCACGTCGCGCTGGCGGCAGTCGAAGCGCTTGCCCGCCGCCGAGCAGACGCGACGCACGGCGTCGGCGCCGGGCCGGCCGGTGAAGGAGTTGGCGCAGCCGGCGTTGACCACCAGGGCGTGGACCCCCTCGCCCTTGGTCATTTCCAGATGGCGCTTGCACCAGTCGACCGGCGCGGCGCCCACGCCGTGGCGGGTGAAAACCCCGGCGCAGCTGGCGCCCTCGGGGAAGGTCATCACCAGAAGGTCGTCGCGCTCGTGCTTGTAGAAGCCGGCCCGGGCGGTGGCCATCTGCACGCCTGCGATCGGCGGCATCTTCGGAAACGGGACCGCCAGCGGCGAGACCGGCATGGCGCCCTTCCCAGGCGCGGCCGGGGTCGCGGCCGTGGCGGAGGAGAACTGCTTCGCCTGCCTGTCGGCGCGCTTCAGGGCGGCGCGTTTCAGTGCGCTGGCCAGCGGGTCGAAGGCGCGCTCCAGCGTCTGGCCGACCACCTCCACGGGACGCACGGCGGCCTCCAGCGCCTTGGCGGGGGTGAGGGTCTTGGATCTGGGGGTCGGCTTGCGGGTCATTTCGCGGCCCCTTTCGGCGCAGGCCCAGGCGCAGGCCCAGCCGCCGGCGCCGCGGCGGCCGCCTTCGGCGCGTCGGCGGGCGGGATCGCCTGGGCGGGGGTGTCGGTCTTGACCATCACCTCGACCTTGGAGCGGCCACGCAGCTTCTCCAAGAGGTCACGGATCTGGTCGTAGGTCAGGAAGCGCACGATCTGCGGCCGCGCCGCCTCGAGCGCGATCGGCTGCTCGACCCGCCGGTCCTCGACCTTCACCAGCGCAAAGCCGCCCTCGACCGGGAACGGCCCGACGACCTGGCCGGGCTTGGCGGTCTTCAGCGCCGCGTCATAGGTCTGCGGCATCACGTCGATGGTGAAATAGCCGAGGTCGCCGCCGTTGAACCGCGTCGCCGCGTCGGTGGAGCGCTGCATGGCCAGCGTCTCGAAGGAGCCGCCGGAGGCCAGGAGCTTCTTCACGGCTTCCGCGTCCGCGGCGTTGGCGACCACGATCTGGCGGGCGTGGATCTCCTCGGAGCGCTTGGCGAGCTTCAGCTGCTCCTGGTAGAGGCCGCGCACGGCGTTGTCGTTGACCGCGTCGGAGACCACGCGTTCCACCAGCATGTCGCCCAAAACCCGGTCGCGGGCGGCGGCCAGCCGGCGCTGGGCCACGGGATCCTGGTCGAGCTTGCGCTTGACCGCCTCGCCGGCCAGCAGCCGCTGGTCGACCACCTCGTCCAGCACCCGGCGGAACAGGTCCGAGGAGGCGTCCAGCGGCTCGCCCTCGCCGATCAGCCCCTGGGCCACCGCCTCGCGCTTGACGTCGGAGGACCACACCGTCCGGCCGTCCACCTTGGCCACTGCGCGGTCGCCGCGCTCCGGCGCATGCTCGGCGCCGCCGCCCCGGCTGCAGGCGGCCAGACCGAGCGCCGCGGCCAGCACGGCGCCGGCCAGAACAGCGGAGCGGAAGGGCCGGACGGCGGCCATGCGGATCACCCTCGAAGCGGATGGGAACGGCGTTCAGGACGCCGCCCGTCCCTAGCCATTTAGCCGGCGGGATGCAAAGGTTGCGGCCCAGGGCGCCCAGAGCATGAGGCGCCGCGGACCGACATATGGGAGGATCATTTCAGATGCGCGAAGCCGTCATTGTCTCTTACGCCCGCACCGGTCTGGCCAAGTCCGCGCGCGGCGGATTCAACATCACCCCGACCGTCTCGATCGCCGCCCATTCGGTGAAGCACGCGGTGGCCAAGGCCGGCATCGAGGGCGAGGCCGTCGAGGACGTGTTCATGGGCAACGTGGCCCACGGCGGCGGCAACGTCGCGCGCCAGGCGGGCCTGCTCGCCGGCCTGCCGATCACCACCTCCGGCGTGACCGTCAACCGCTTCTGCTCGTCGGGCCTGCAGACCATCGGCATGGCGGCCAACTTCGTGCGCAACGACGGCGCCAACGTGGTGGTGGCCGGCGGCGTGGAGACCATCTCCATGCCCAACATGGGCACGGGCAAGGACAACGTCGATCCGAAGCTGACCGAGATGTACCCGGCCATCTTCATGCCGATGATCGACACCGCCGACATCGTCGCCGAGCGCTACAAGGTCAGCCGCGAGGCGCAGGACGAATACTCCTACGAGTCCCAGCAGCGGATGGCCGCGGCCCAGCAGGCCGGCAAGTTCCGCGACGAGATCGTCCCGATGAAGACCAAGATGAAGCAGGTCAACAAGGAGACCAAGGAAGAGAACATCGTCGACTACGTGGTCGACCGCGACGAGTGCAACCGGCCCGACACCAACATGGAAGGCCTGGCCAGGCTCGAGCCGGTGCGCGGCCCCGGCAAGTACATCACCGCCGGCAACGCCTCGCAGCTCTCCGACGGATCGGCGGCGGTGGTGATCATGGAGGCCAAGGAGGCCGAGCGCCGGGGCCTTGCGCCCATGGGCGTGTTCAAGGGCTGGGCGGTGGCCGGCTGCGAGCCCGACGAGATGGGCATCGGCCCGGTGTTCGCCATCCCGCGCCTCTTGGAACGCCACGGCCTGAAGGTCGACGACATCGACCTGTGGGAACTGAACGAGGCCTTCGCCTCGCAGTGCCTCTATTCCCGCGACAAGCTCGGCATCGACCCGGAGAAGTACAACGTCAACGGCGGCTCGATCGCCATCGGCCACCCCTTCGGCATGACCGGCGCGCGCCTGGCGGGCCACGTCCTGCAGGAAGGCAAGCGCCGCGGGGCCAAGAACGTGGTGGTTTCCATGTGCATCGGCGGCGGGATGGGCGCCGCAGGACTTTTTGAGGTCCTCTGACCTCAAAAAGGTCCGGCTGCGGCGCCCATCACTCAAAAGTGGCTGAAATCGCGGGAGCGATTTCAGCGCGGCGCGGCGGGGTTGTTCGAGGTTCTCTAGGACCGGGCGCGCCGCAGGCGCCCGATTGATTGTCCACGAACCACACGAACAACACGAACGGGCATGGGCGGCGGCGCGGCAGCGCCTAGCTGACCGCGTTCGTGTGGTTCGTGGATCCATTTTCCGGGCGCTGACTGATTGCGACGCGGACCGTCACCCGGAGCCGCGCCAGAGAGGCGGGGCGGGATCGGGATCGTCCTTCGGTTCGGCGAACGCCTCGCCGGGCGGGTCGGGCAGCGCGCGCCAGCGGCGGGCGAGGACCGTGTCCAGGCCCATCGCGCGGCAGAACGCCACCACATGGACGTCCAGCGGCTCCAGTCCGAACCGGTCGTCGCGGGCCTGGAGGTCCAGCCACTCTTCCAGGAGGTCGAAGAAGTCGCCTGAGAGGTCGTCGTCGGTCTCGGAGGGGTCGGCCGGCTCGTGCTCGGCCCAGATCACCCGCTGGACCGGGCCGCGCAGCGCCGCGACGCGGGCTTCGATGCGCGCCTCGTCGCGGGGGACCGGCGCGGGCGGCGGCGCCTCGCGCTCGGCGCGGACGATCTCGCGCCGCAGCCTGACCTTCAGCGCCAGGCTCTGGCGGTAGGAGCGGGCCATGCGCTGATAGCTGCGGGCCAGGTCGTTGGCGACCTCGGGGTCCTCGGCCGCCTGGGCGCGGACGGCGAAGTCGCGCGCCATGGCCAGGTCCAGCGCCGCGAGCTCCGAAAGCCCCGCGGCCTCAGCCTCGGTGATGGTGAGCGCGTCCAACATGCGAGGGGCAGTAGATCACGGCGGTGCGTCAGATGCGGACGTAGGGGGAAGGTGACTCCAAGCCGTCCTTCAACAAGTCCGCTTCCGGGCGTTCAGCCAAGGACTCCTGCCGACCCTTAGCGGACACAACGAGCTCATCAGGTCTCTCAACCGAAAGACCGAATTCTGTATGCCGGATGAGCCGGTGAGGAACCCGCAGTCGATGTGACACGGCATGGCGCGCGCGCGGAACAGAATCAACATCGCGGGTTCCGCTCGTCCCATTTTCTTAGCTGGAACCAAGGTCCTTTCCGCCTCGTTGCTAGCGACTGGATGTCTGGCGGGCCTGCGGCCCATCACAATGAAGGATGATACAATGAAGACTCTTACCGCTGCGTTCGCAGTGAGTTCGTTTATCGCCGCTGTGGCCGGAAGCGCCGCGATGCCGACGGTGGCGAGCGCCCAACCGGCCGGGCCGACCTATGTCGCCTGCAATCAGTATGGCGACTGCTGGCGGGTGCACGAAAGGTATGCATACGGCCCCGCCGCGCCGATCATCTACTACAATTCCGATTGGTACGACGCCCACCGAAGTGACGAGCATGTGCACTGGCTCGCCGACCCGGATAGTGACCGTGGGTATTACGATCGCAAGGGGGCTTGGCACTCTGATCCGGGCGCGCGCGCCCTGGCCGGCGGAGCGACGGGCGCCGGTGTTGGCGCGGCCATCGGGTGTCTTGTGACGCTCCCCATCGGGTGCGGCCCTGGCGCGGCGGTTGGCGCCGCCGTGGGTGGCGGCACGGGCGCCGTCGCAGGCGCAGCCTCCACGCCGCCGCGCGACTGATCTAAGGCTCGCGCCGATCTGAGCGCCCGCTTCGGCCATCCGAGACGCCGCGCCAGAAGAGGTCCGGACCCGTCCGGGCCTCTTTGCGCTGTTCCTGGGTCGAGCCAGCGCAGGATGGATTAGGCGGGTGGAGGTCTGGCGACAGCGCGACAAGCTGGAGCGGTTCCTTTGCGGTGAGAAGGAAGTTGCTCAGCGCCGGGACTGAGACCAGCGGGGTTTTCGAGCGGGTCGTCGAAACTGTTGACGTCGCCGGGGGCGACGTCCGCAACCCACCCCGTTCTGCCGTCCACCGCGTCCGTTTTCTGGCCCTGGGCGTGGCGCAGGCGCGAACGCCAGCTTCCCGGTGAGGGGCTTCCGGCAGGAGGCGACCCATTGCGGGCGTTGGGAAGGTCCGTTTGCGGGTCGCCGCTTGCCGAACGGCCCGCCGGGGGTATGGTCCAGCTGGTCAGCAAAGGGGGCGCGCCGGATGGAGATTTCGCGTCGAGGATTGGTGGCTGCAGCTGCGTTGGCGCTGCCGGGCGCCGCAGGTGCGGGTCAGGCTCGGGCGCAGGATCTCCTGAAGCCCACCGGCCAGGAAACCTTGGGGCCATACTATCCGGTCCGGGCGCCCACCTCGCACGATCCGGACTTGACCCACTTTCCCGGCCGCAAGGGCCGCGCCCTGGGCCAGGTGATCGAGATCACCGGGAGGGTGCTGGACACCTCGGGACGACCGCTGCCGCAGGCCGAACTGGTGATCTGGCAGGCCAACGCCGCCGGGCGCTACACGAACCCGATCGACAAGAACACGGCGCCCCTGGACCCGAATTTCCTCGGCGTGGCGTCGTTCGGCGTGGCGCATGACGGCGCCTTCAGGCTGCGCTCGGTGAGACCCGGGGCCTATCCCGAGCCCTCGGGCACGATGCGCACGCCGCATATCCACTTCGACGTGACGAACGCCGACTATCGGCTCGCGACCCAGATGTACTTTCCCGGCGAAGATCTGAACGCGAAGGACCTGTTGCTTTCGACGCTGGCGTCGCGACACCGCGATCCCAACGCCGCCATCTGCCAACCGGCGGCGACCAGCGAACCGGGCGTGATGGCCTTCCGGTGGGACATCGTCCTGCTGACCTGAACCCGGCAAGCTTCGGCTGGTCCGAGGTCGGGCGCGGCGCCGAGGTCTCCTTTCCACCCCTAGCGGACATTGAGCAAGTCCGCTCAACGGCTGGCGACGCAGGAGCTCGGCTGGTCCGGTCCCAGAGTCCCTTGAGATAGCGGCGAGGCTTCCCGCTCGTCTGTGCAGGAACGCGGAACAAGCTTGGGCGTTCTACGCCGCAGGGGAGCATGGCCGCCACGTTGCTCCTGAGCTTCAGAGGAGGGTCAAGCATCATGCCAGCCACGCTCAACCTCGTCTTCGGGCCCATCGGCGCGGGGAAGACCACCTACGCCCATGCCCTGGCCCGCCGCGAGGGCGCCGTCGCCTTTGTCCTCGACGAGTGGGGCGTGCGCCTCTTCGGCCCCGACGTCCACGGTCCCCTCGATTTCGGGTGGATGCTGGAGCGCCTCGGCCGCTGCGACGCGCTGATCTGGTCGACCGCAACCGCCGTGCTTGCCGCCGGGACTTCGGTGGTCCTGGACCTCGGCCTGATGCGCCGAGAGCACCGGGAGCGCATCCGCAAGCTCGCTCAGGAGGCGGGCCTGTCGGTGCAGTGGCACTTCGTCGACGCGCCGCAGGCGGTTCGCCGCGCCCGCGTCGCCGGCCGCAACGAAACCAAGGGCGAGACTTTCGCCAGGGAGGTGCCGCCGGAGATGTTCGACATGATCGAGGCCATGTACGAGGCGCCGACGCCGGCGGAGCTGGAAGGCGCAGTGCTGAGCGTCACCGACGATGGCGCGATCGCCGCTCCGCGGGAGGAGCCGGCCGAGGCCTAGCACGAGTTCGGCGACGGTGCGGTTGCGGCCATGGCCGATCGACACCTGTCGCTCTGCAGGTAAGGCCGGGCAAGAGTCCGATTTCCTGACGCGAGCCGGCGACGGCTTCCCATCCACCTCAGTCATTCGTGGAGTCCGGTTTCCGGCAGATCGCCGAACGTCCGGCTCATGACGCTGAGACGATGACCGAGTTCGACCCTGAGCGGTGTTCAGCAGGTCTGCTTGCGGGTGAAAGGAACCGTGTTGTCGATCGAACAAGAAGGGGGCTCGGCGTGACCTGCCTATCCTGCCCGACAGGGAACCGGAGGGTTTCTGCGCGCACATCCTCTTCGAGTGCAATGTCGTGGCGGCGTTACTACACATCCGAGTAGGGAGCGGAATTTCGCGCGGCGCGTTAGGTTTGTCAGGCGGGCCTGCATCCTTCAGCGCGCCGGTGCAAAAGGACTCCCGCCCATGAATAGGTCCATCCTCGCCGCCTTGTTGGCGGCCACGGCCTTGTCGAGCGGCCTCGCCTGGGCCGATCCCAAGGACGCTCACGGCGGCGACGGCGGCCAGCAGGGCCAGGACCAGCCGCGGCAGGGCAATCGACCCGCCCAGGCGCAACGCCAGCCGCAAGCCCAGCGCCAACCCCAGGTCCAGCGGGAACCCCAGTCGCAGGCGCCACGCCAACCTCCGGCCCAGGCGCAACGCCAACCCCAACAGCAAATCCAGCGCCAACCTCAGGTCCAGCGCGCACCCCAGCCGCAGGCGCCACGCCAACCTCAGGCCCAAGCGCAACGCCAGCCCCGACAGCAGGCTCAGCCGAGCTATCAGGCCCAGAGCCGCCCGCAAAGTCAGGCTCAGGCGCGGCCGCAGGCCCAGGCTCAAGTCCAAAGGCAGGGCGGCGCCGCGCTGCGCGGCGGCGGGTTCAGCTATGGCGGGCGCCAGCACGAGCAGATCCGGGCGCCGGGTTACAGCTATCCCCAGGGCTACAGCTATCGCCGCTGGGGAGTGGGCCAGGACCTGCCGCTGCTGTTCCTCAGCTCGCGATATTTCTTCGACAGCTACGCCGACTACGGCATCGGTCGGCCGCCCCACGGCTACCGCTGGGTGCGCTACGGACCGGACCTGCTGCTGGTCAGCAATCGCACGGGCCGCATCCGCCAAGTGATATACGGGGTGTTCTACTAGGGGATTACTGGGGGGGGATTACGGGGACACAGTACATAATTCGGCGACTTGGGCTTCGGGCCCGGTTTCCGGCGGACCAGCTTTCGACGCCGGACGCGACACTCCGCCGCCGCCCTTGTCATGCGCTCCGGAGCACCGTCCCTCCAAGGCAATCAGGTATTGCGTTCCCAGAATTGCGCGCCGCCGGAAGGCACAGCGTCACGCCCCTACGAGCAGAACCTCGCGGGCCGCGCGGGTCCGGGCCGCATCGTCTGTGCCCGCGCCCAGCGGCACGCTGTCTATGGCCAGGGCCTCAAATATCGCGGCGTCGCCGGGGGTGAAGGTCGCGCGCACCGTCGCCGTCCAGACGGCCCTGGCGATCGGATATGCGAAGCCCCACCGTGCCGCCGCGCAGGTGCGCTCCAACGCTTCGTCGCTCAACAGCGACATGGCGTGGTTCGTCTGAGCGTCCAGCAGGTTGAGGGCCCAGCGACGCAGGAAGGACGTCAGAATGGAGACATCCACCGCGTTAAGGTCAGGGCTGTCGGAGGTTACCTTCACCCAGATGGCCGCGAAATGAGGCGCCTCCATCGAGGCCGCCAGGACCATGCCGCGCTCAGTTCGCGCTTGTTGCATCAGCGCCCGCTGATTGCGTTCGGCCTGACGGACCTGGATGGCTAGATAGCCGATTGAGACGACGACCGCGGCGGCCGCGACCGTCTGGCTCAGATAGGAAACCTGCTCGAGTGTCATGGCGCTCCCCAGTGCGCCAACCCTCTCACAAGACCCCGGCGGAAGTCACGCCGCCGGGTTCCCGGAGAGTATGATCGGGCGGCTGCGGTCGCTCGTCGCCCGTTGCGGAGGTTCGATAGGTCCGGTCATAGCGCTAGAGCTAAAGTCCGCTCCGGGCGCGAAGCGGCCCTCCGGCCCCTCCCCGCGACCTCCCCCCACAGGGGCGCTGCGTTGACTTGGGGACCCCTGCTGCTTAAGTCACGCGCGCCCCTGACACAGCTGTTTTTCCCGGCGGGCGAAGGGCCTCGTCGCCGCCGGCACGGATACACCCCTTGAGCATCTTCCAGCAGTTCTTCGGCTCCTCCAATGACCGCAAGGTCAAGTCGATGCAGGCGCGCGTCCTGAAGATCAACGCGCTCGAGCCGCAGACGCAGGCGCTCAGCGACGAGGCGCTGCGGGCCAAGACCGTCGAATTCCGCGAGCGCGTGGCCAAGGGCGCGACGTTGGACGACGTGCTGGAGGAGGCCTTCGCCGTCGTCCGCGAAGCTGCGCGGCGGGTGCTGGGCCAGCGCCACTACGACGTGCAGCTGGTGGGCGGCATGGTGCTGCACCAGGGCGGCATCGCCGAGATGCGCACCGGCGAGGGCAAGACGCTGGTCGCCACGGCGCCGGTCTATCTGAACGCGCTCGCCGGCAAGGGCGTGCACCTGATCACCGTCAACGACTACCTGGCGCAGCGCGACGCCGAGTGGATGGGCCAAGTCTACAAGTTCCTGGGCATGGAGGTGGGGGTCATCGTCCACGGCCTGAGCCAGGGCCAGCGGCAGGCGGCCTACAACTCCGACATCACCTACGGCACCAACAACGAGTTCGGCTTCGACTACCTGCGCGACAACCTGGTCTATGACGCCGACGAGATGGTCCAGCGCGGCCACAACTTCGCGATCGTCGACGAGGTGGACTCCATCCTGATCGACGAGGCGCGCACGCCGCTGATCATCTCCGGCCCCACCGAGGACCGCAGCGAGTTCTACAAGACCATCGACCTGCTCGTGAAAGAGCTGATCAAGGACAAGAGCAACTTCGACTTCGACGAGAAGCAGCGGCAGGTGATCCTGACCGAGGAGGGCTCCGAGCGGATCGAGGAGATCCTGCTGGCCGGCGGCCACCTGGCCCCGGACACCGCCGGGCTCTATGACGCCGCCAACGTCTCGGCGGTGCACCACGTGAACCAGGCGCTGCGCGCCAACGTGCTCTACCAGCTCGACAAGGACTACATCGTCCGCGCCGGCGAGGTGATCCTGATCGACGAGTTCACCGGCCGCATGATGCACGGCCGCAGGCTCTCGGAAGGCCTGCACCAGGCGATCGTGGCCAAGGAAGGCGCGGTCATCCAGCCCGAGAACCAGACGCTGGCGTCCGTCACCATCCAGAACTACTTCCGCCTCTATTCGAAGATCTCGGGCATGACCGGCACGGCCGCCACCGAGGCGCAGGAATTCCTCGACATCTACAAGATGGACGTGGCCGAGATCCCGACCAACCGGCCGGTGGTGCGGATCGACGACGACGACGAGGTCTACCGGACCGCCGCCGAGAAGCATGTGGCGATCATCGGCCTGATCGAGGACTGCTATCGCCGGGGCCAGCCGATCCTGGTGGGCACGGTGTCCATCGAGAAGTCGGAGCAGCTCTCGGAGCTGTTGAAGGCCCACAAGTTCGAGGTCGACGGCAAGACGCGGAACGGCATCCCGCATAATGTGCTGAACGCCCGCTACCACGAGCAGGAAGCCCTGATCGTCGCCGACGCCGGGGTGCCGGGCGCGGTGACCATCGCCACCAACATGGCCGGCCGCGGCACCGACATCCAGCTCGGCGGCAACGTCGACATGAAGGTCATGCAATGGCGTGACGAGCAGCGCGGCCTGGGCGTCGAGGTGACGCCGGAGATGGCGCTGGAGCACAAGGCGCGGATCGAGGGCGAGATCGCCACCCTGAAGGAACAGGCGCTGGCGGCCGGCGGGCTCTTCGTGCTCGGCACCGAGCGCCACGAGAGCCGGCGGATCGACAACCAGCTGCGCGGCCGCACCGGCCGCCAGGGCGACCCGGGCCACTCCAAGTTCTTCCTGTCCTGCGAGGACGACCTCTTACGCATCTTCGCCGGCGAGCGCCTCGACGGGATCATGCGGACCTTCGGCGTGCAGGAAGGCGAGGCGATCACCCACAAGTGGCTGAACAGCGCCATCGCCACCGCCCAGAAGCGCGTCGAGCAGCGCAACTACGAGATCCGCAAGAACCTGCTGAAATACGACGACGTCGTGAACGACCAGCGCAAGGCGGTGTTCGAGCAGCGCGCCGAATTCATGGCCGCGACCGACCTCTCCGAGGTGATCGCCGAGATGCGGCGCGACACCATCGAGGACTTCGTCACCCGCCACCTGCCGCCCAAGGCCTACGCCGAGCAGTGGGACGTGGAGGGCCTGGAACACCACGTGCGCGAATTCCTGGGGCTCGACCTGCCGATCAAGGCCTGGGCGGCCGAAGACGGCATCGCCAACGAGGAGATCGAGGAGCGGATCGTCAAGGCCGCCGACGCCCGCGTGACCGAGCGCGACGCCCAGGTCGGCGACCACATGCGCACGGTGGAGAAGAGCTTCCTGCTGCAGATGATCGACCTGCAGTGGCGCGAGCACCTGATGCACCTCGACCACCTGCGCAACGTCATCGGCCTGCGCGGCTACGGCCAGCGCGATCCGTTGCAGGAATACAAGACCGAGGCCTTCTCGCTGTTCGAGAAGCTGCTGACCGACCTGCGCCAGAACGTGACCCGCTGGCTGATGACGGTGGAGTTCCAGTTCGAGGAACCGCCGCAGCCGCAGCCGGGCCAGTTCTTCGAGGTGCACATGGACCCGCTGAGCGGCGAGAACGCCGCCCAGATGGGCCTGCTGCCCGACGGCATTCCGGCCGATCAGCGCGAGGCGCTGCCGGTTTCCGCCCTGCCGCAAGGCTGGGAGGACACCGGCCGCAACGCCGCCTGCCCGTGCGGCTCAGGCAAGAAGTTCAAGCACTGCCACGGCGCCCTGGTCTGATCTGACCTGGTCCGACCTGGTCCGGCTGGGTTCCGCCGACGCAACCCGTTGACGCTGCCGGCGTTTTCGCAAGCGTCAGCAGGGGGTTTGAGCCAATGGCCACCTATCGCGCCTATCGGGTCGACAAGCGCCGCCATATCCAGAGCGGCCAATGGCTCGACGCGCCCAACGACGCCGAGGCCAAGGCGCAGGCGTCGGAGCTCTGCGACGAGGGTGCGCCGCTCATCGAGCTGTGGCAGGCGGCCCGCCTGGTCGACGAGATCGAGTGCGACGACGACTGACGTCGCGCGTCAGAAGCTGACCCAGTTGCCGTGGAAGCCGAACGGCACGCGGCGCGGCAGCTGGGCCACCGCGATCGGCCCCTTCGCCACGTCCTGCGCCTCGAACACCACAAGGTCGCTGCGGTTCTCGCCCGCCCGCCACACCACCGCCGTCACCCAGCCGTCGCCTTCCGGCGCGTCCGCCGTGCGCGGCGTGAACACCGGCTCCGAGGTGAGGTCGCCTCCGGTCAGCTCGTAGACCTGCCGACGGCCGGTCGCGAAGTCGAGGTGGGCGATCGCCGACTGCTTGATGGTCTTGCCGTTGGTCGGGTCGGCGGCATACCAGCCGTGGCGATAGGCGCGCGTGGCGAACCGCTCGTCCAACCTGGGGAACTCGCCGTCGAGGTCGTCGATCGGCTCCTCGCGGATCGCGTCGCTGGCCGCGTCGAGGTCGAAGGTCCAGCGCACCAGCCGCGCCGCGGTCTTCTCGCCCGGCGAGCCGTCGGCCTTGGGGAACAGCGGCGCCTGGTCGTAGCGCATCACGTCGGCGTAGAGCTTCCCGTCCGCCTCCCAGGCGTTCATCGGGTGGAAGACGTAGCAGGCGCCGGTGTTGAACCACCGGATCGTCGAGACGTCGGCGTCGCGGCGCATCACGCCGACGAAGCTGCCCTTTTCCGGCTCCCAGGCGAAGGCTGGCAGGCCGCGCATCGCCCGCTCCAGGCTGCCGGTCAGCGGCAGGATGGGGAACAGCACGTGGTTCTCGGTGACCATGAAGTCGTGCACCATGGAGGAATAGGGCGCCTGGAAGTCGTCGCGCCGGACCACCTGGCCCGCGGCGTCGGTCACGCCGTAGCTCATCCCCGCCGATAGCGGCGCGTCGCCGACGC
The DNA here is from genome assembly GCF_028290885.1 of Phenylobacterium sp. Taxonomy (GTDB): domain Bacteria; phylum Pseudomonadota; class Alphaproteobacteria; order Caulobacterales; family Caulobacteraceae; genus Phenylobacterium. The sequence goes on along the minus strand of NZ_JAQGIZ010000298.1, from coordinate 276 downwards.
CATAGCCGAACCAGACCATCTCGCCCGTCGCCGGGTCGATCTTCGGGTGCGCCGTGGTGCGCCCGCGGTAGGCCTGCACATAGCCCAGGGAGTTCAGGGTGTCGGGCGCCATCTCGAAGGGCGCGTGGCCCTCCTCCAGCGCCATCAGCCGGCCCGCGTGCCAGACGATGTTGGTGTTGGCCACGCCGGAGTCCTGGCCCATCACCGCCGGCTCCGTGGTCATCGGGTTGCCGAAGGTCCCGAACAGGGAGCGGCCCGCGGCGTGCTCCAGCTCCC